>NZ_BTPE01000008.1:0-209313 GCF_036245645.1 Algoriphagus taiwanensis
AAGAATGAAGCATGAAAAAAGGGCTCCGAAAAACGAAGCCCCTTCATTCCACTTGGCAGATTCTATTGCTGGTAAGTTGCTCCTCAGCAGAGCTTATGTCCTCTTCAAACCTGCACGGGATTTTAAGAAATTTTCTAATCAAAGGCACCAACTATTTTTGACCACATTACCTTAATCCAAATCAGACAAAAAAAAGAGGCTCTTCCATCGGAAGAGCCTTTCTTTTTTAAGTGAATTATTCGGCTACTACGACGAATTTCACTTTGGTTTTTACTTCTCTATGCAAATCTACGTCTGCAGAGAAGTCACCAGCACCTTCTACAGGTACTGTGATTGCGATTTTCTTACGGTCAATGTCGAATCCTTGAGTTGCCAAAGCATCTGAAATCTGAAGGGTAGTCACTTTACCGAAGATTTTTCCGGAGTCACCGATTTTAGCTTTGATTTCCAAGGTTACATTTTCCAACTTAGCTGCGATATTTTCAGCTTCAGTCTTGATTTTTTCAGCCTTGTGAGCAGCCTGCTTGATGTTTTCAGCAAGAATTTTCTTGTTTGAGTCTGTTGCCAAAACAGCAAAACCCTGAGGAATCAAGTAGTTTCTGCCATAGCCAGGCTTTACGCTGACCAGGTCATTTTTATAGCCAAGACCTTTGATGTCTGTTTTTAGAATAATATCCATTTGTAATGTTCTTTTTTGATTGAGCGATACAAGACTGAATTATTTCAAACCATCCGTTACGAATGGCAACAAAGCCAAGTGTCTTGCTTTCTTGATAGCCTGAGCTACTTTTCTCTGATACTTTGCAGAGTTTCCGGTCAATCTTCTAGGAAGAATTTTGCCCTGCTCGTTGACAAACTTCAAAAGGAAGTTAGGGTCCTTGTAGTCGATATACTTGATACCGTGCTTCTTGAAGCGGCAGTATTTCTTTCTGTTTTCGCCTCTGTTGATGGGTTCGTTTACTAGTGTCATTAGGCTTGCTCCTCCTTAGCTTCAACTTTTTTGTTAAATTCTCCTTTTCTTCTTCTCTCGGAATACACGATTGCGTGCTTGTCCAAGACAGTTGTAAGGAATCTCATTACTTTTTCGTCACGTCTGAACTCCAGTTCAAACTTGCGGATTACTGTTGGATCGGCTTTGAACTCAACTAGTACATAAAAACCGGTAGTCTTCTTTTCGATAGGGTAAGCCATCTTTTTCAGACCCCAGTTTTCCACATTGATCACGTCTGCCCCCTCTTCTTTTAACAAGTTCACAAACTTGTCGACGGTATCCTTCATCTGAACATCAGACAAAACGGGAGTTAAAATGAATACCGTCTCGTAATTTCTTTGGAACATTTTTTAATGTGTTTAGGAATTTGAATAAACAGGACGCAAAAGTAGATCAAAAGCGCCTTTATTCCAAACATTTATCCAAATCTCCAGCAGGGGAAATGAAAAAAGACCTCTTTTTGAGGTCTTTTATTGATTGTTGTGGTTGGATTGATTTATTTGACGGAGAAGGTCTTGGAGCCTGCCAGGTAATTGTCTACGAAGATTCGTACCTGATGGTCACCACTCAGGTAATCTGAGCCCTTTTCATAATAGAATACCAATTCCTGATTGGTATTGTCAAAGATCATGTCTTGGTGAAGGGTATAAAACAACTCCTGTCCATTAATCATGAAAGTTCCTGAGCCTTTGGCTACATCGAAGATCGCTTGTTCGTTTGGATCAAGAAGCTGGACATAGACATTTCTGGGACCTTTTTCTGCGACTTTGTTGTCAGCCAGGGTGAAACTCACTTTGATTCGCTCGATTTGTCTGTTTCTGAAGTCCTTGGTAGTCTCCACACGCTCTTTTCCTCGGGAATTAATCGCTGAGATTGCAATGTTTTCCACTTTCAGCATCGAAGCCACATCCACTTTGGCCTGCAAGTCCTGCTTTTGGATATTCAGCTGGGCTACCTCTTCCTCGATTTCGGCCTGAGTAGTTTTGAGATCCTGATTTTCTGCAAAGAGTTGCTGATTGGCTGCTCTCAACTCAAGGATTTCCTGATCCTTTTGCGCAATGAGGCCATTAAGGTTGTTGATTCGGCTGTTCAGCGCTGCTATTTCAGATGAGCTTCTTTGTTTGGCGCTGTTTCTCTCAGCAATGAGTTGATCTCGCACTGCTTCCAGAGCTTTTACATCTCCTCCCAGTTTCTCTATTTCCTTGATTCTGAGATTGAGCTGATAAGTAACGGAATCCAACCTTTGATTGAGTTCGTTGTTTTCAGTTGACAACAGAAGGATTTCCTCGGTTTTCTTGGTTCGGTCTACATAGTCCGTGTAGAGTTTGATCCCGCTGATAATCACTAAGAGGACCAAAACAATAATGATCACATTTTTGCTTTGGTCTTTTTTTGAATTGGAATCCTTTTGAAAATTGGTGTCCATTTTACTTTAATTTTAAAGGGCTTACGATATGTTGGATTTGGACGAGAATTTCTGGACGCATCGGTATCAACAGGGGAATACCGGATGGGACATGGGTTCCGTCTCTCCACCCATTTATCAATATCTTTGCCAAATTGAAAATAAAAGTCTCCGGGTGCTCGTTGCAGGTGCAGGAAATGCTTACGAAGTGGCTGCAGCATGGGATTTGGGCTTTCAGAATGTTTTTCTTCTGGATATTTCTCCTGTTCCAATTCAAAATTTTTTGAAAAAGCATCCTGAATTTCCTGCCTCACAAGTCTTTCAGGAAGATTTTTTCTTGCATCAGGGTAGGTATGATTTGATCTTGGAGCAGACTTTCTTTTGTGCCTTGAATCCCGAATTGAGAAAAGCTTATGCCGAGAAAATGCATGAGTTATTGGTTCCAGGAGGAAAGCTTGTTGGAGTTTTGTTTAATCGACAATTCCCTTTTCAGGGTCCTCCATTCGGAGGAAGTGAGGAGGAATACCGAGCGCTTTTTCAGAAAAGATTTGAATTAGTCGCTTTTGAACCTTGCCTCAATTCCATTCCTCAAAGGGCAGGTTTTGAGTTATGGATCAATCTTCAAAAGTCAAAGGGATAAAACTCGGTGAGTTTTTTCTCCTGGGTAGTCAAAAAACAAAACCCCACATTCAAAGAAATCCAAGCTGAGTTTGACTTTGGGGTGGGATTTGATTTCTTCCCAGGCTGTTTCCATTTCTGCACTCCAATGGATGTCTCCAAGAATACAGATACTGCTACCCTTAAATTTGGGTAAAAGCCAATTGAAATAAGAAATAGTCCCTGAATAGGTATGATTGGCATCAATCAAGGCGAAGTCAACTGTTTCCAATTGAGAAAGAATCGGGGGTAAATGGATTTCAATGGGTCCTAATATGGCTTCAACCTGTCCCGGAAAAGGTTCAAACTGGGCAGCATTCAAGATTTCTGATGCCCCTTCGAAGGTGTATAATCTCCCTTGGGTGACTTCTGCCAGATATCTGGTACTTAAGCCCATGCAAGTACCCAATTCAATGACATTTTGACTCGGAGTTAATCGGCAGAAGTACTGATAGGTAAGACAAAACTTGGGACTGCTTGTAGAGTATTGGGTTATTTTCCTGATTTCTCTTGAGGCGGAGGGGACTTTTTTTGACCCGGCGCCTAAGTCAATTACCTGAATGGGGTTGGTGTTTTTTAAAAGGACGGACCTTAGCTGCTCGATTGAATGGAATCCGCGTGGGTTTTCTTGTAAGTAGCCCCGCAAACCTTGATAGATGCTAAAAAGAAAAGGGGATTGCTGACTGTAATGATCTTCTTTTCTTAGCCAATACTTGAGATAGGCAAGAAGAGAGAAAAATCTTGAAGTCAAATCAGTTATGGAAAATATTGGCAATCAACTGGAATTCTGGGATGGATACTTCTATTCTTTTTCCATCAAATAGCTTTTCCATCACATAAATTCCTTTCATTTTCCCCAATCCGGATTTAAGATTGCATCCGGATACATAGGAGTGAGTTTCACCCGGTTCTAAAATTGGCTGTTGACCTACGACTCCCAATCCTTCTACCGTCTTGGGATTTTCAGCAGCATCAAAAATCTCCCATTTTCTGGAAATGAGCTGAAAGGTATGTTGGCTTTTATTTGCGATTTCTACCTTGTAGGTGAAAACATAATGATGCTGTTTGGGATTAGAAAATTCGGCCTGATAGGTGATTTCTACGCTTACTTGAATGCCTTCTGTGACAGCTGTGACCATGGAATTACCTTATTTTTGGACAAATTGAATACAAGATTCAGATATTTCATCCACAAAAACTACTAATGGAAATAAAAATTGAAGATAGTTGGAAAAAAGCATTAAGTAAAGAGTTTCAGCAAGATTACTTCTCAGATTTGGTGGCTTTTGTCAAAGACGAATACAAAGGGAGCAAGGTTTTTCCACCGGGAAAAGAAATTTTTAATGCGTTTTGGCATTGTCCTCTGGAGTCTGTAAAAGTGGTGATCCTGGGTCAGGATCCCTACCATGGACCCGGTCAGGCCCATGGGCTTTCTTTTTCTGTCAAACCCGGCGTGCCTTTTCCTCCGAGTCTTCTGAATATCCTAAAGGAAATCAAACAGGATTTGGGTAAAGACCTCCCTCCCAATGGAGACTTGACAAGATGGGCGAATCAAGGTGTGTTTTTGCTTAATGCAACGCTGACCGTGAGAGCTCACGAGGCCGGTTCTCATCAAAATAAAGGCTGGGAAACCTTCACAGACGGGGTAATTCGTGTGATCAGTGAGCAGCGGGAAAATGTGGTATTTATGCTGTGGGGAGCCTATGCTCAGAAAAAAAGTCAATTGATTGATTCCAATAAGCACTTGATCTTAAAAGCGCCTCATCCCAGTCCCCTTTCTGCCCATCGCGGATTCTTGGGATGTGGTCATTTTTCGAAGGCAAATGCCTATTTGGATTCAAAAAAAATCCCTGTCATCAATTGGTGACAGGGACTTTTTAGTGGTTTAATTGATGCCTTTGAAGAATCTGCTCCAGCGAATTTTGCCAAACATGGACTCATATTTGTCCAAGGAAAGCCACAGAAACCATGCTTTGCCCACAATGTGATCCTCCGGTACAAATCCCCAATACCGGGAATCCAGAGAATCGTGTCGGTTGTCCCCCATCATGAAGTAGTAGTTTTGCTTAAAGGTATATTGATCTACCTTTTGGCCATCGATGTATAGCTCGCCGTTTTTGACTTCTACTGACTCATGGCCTTCGTATTTTTCGATGGTCATAAAATACTTTGCCACATTGTCCGCATTCATTTCAAGGGTCTGACCTTCTCCCGGTACTAGGAGCGGACCAAAATTATCTCTGTTCCAAGCCAAGTCTGTATCTGCCGGGAAAATTCCTTCTTCTCTTTCTCCAACAGGCATGATGCGCTTGGTTATGGATACTACCACGGGAGAGGATTTCAATCGTTCCACGGTTTGGTCTGTACACCAAATAAGATATCCTGCTCCATTAGAGAATGCCATGAAGCTTTCTGGATTGATTCCATAGTCCTTGAAGAAATCGACAGTCAAAGGTCTGTTGGTGATCAGATCATAGGAGTATTGCATTTCCTCTGGCTGCATGGCCTCGCTGTCATTGACAAAGAGGTTTCCCTGCCTGAGTTCCAAAATATCACCCGGTATTGCTACTGCCCTCTTGATGTAGTTGGTTTTAAGGTCGTTGGGATATTGAAATTCAACGGGATAGTTGAATACGACCACATCATTTCTTTCCACATCAGAAAACCCAGGAAGTCTATAGTAGGGGAGCTGGATAGCATCAGAATAGGACGGGATCTCCGTCCCCCAGATTTTCTGGTGAGTCAGAGGAACTTGAAGTGGGGTTTTAGGAATGCGTGTCCCATAATGCATTTTGCTCACAAACAGAAAATCACCCACTAGAAGGGATTTCTCCATGGAGGCAGTAGGGATGGTAAAAGGCTCCAGCAATAGCCAACGGATCAAACTGGCAGCCACCACCGCAAAAACCAGCGCGTCAAACCACTCTCTTGCAGGGGATTTTTTAGTTTTAGTCTTGCTCATTTTTTAAAATTAGTTCAAAAGGACAGAAAATCATCCATGGAAAATACTCCTTTTTTGTCTTTGATCCACTCAGCCACCAAAACTGCGCCAAGGGCAAAGCCTTTCCGACTGTGAGCGGTATGAATCAGCTCAATGGTATCAATATCAGAGGAATACTGAATAATATGAGTACCAGGAGCAGGGTCGATCCGCTTGGAGGTGATCGGAATAGAACGTTCGGAATCGGCCGACTGTCCGGATAAATCCCAGGTGCTTTTGCTGCTGATATTTTCGATGATTCCCTCTGCCAAAGTAATGGCTGTTCCCGAAGGGGCATCTTTTTTTTCTGTATGATGAATCTCCTCAATGGCAATTTTGTACTCGTTGGCTTCATTCATCAGTTTGGCCAGATAAGTATTCACCTTGAAAAAGATGTTGACCCCGATGCTGAAGTTGGATGCGTAGAAAAACGCCCCTTCGGAGGTATTGGCCATTGCTTCCACTTCTGCCTTTCGCGAAAGCCAACCTGTGGTGCCGGAGACCACCGGTAATCCCCTGTCCAAACCCCATTTGATATTCTCTACTGCAGATTCTGGCTGGCTAAATTCGATGATGGCATCTACCTCTTTTGGGTTGATAGTTTCCAGCTCATCTCTATTTTCCAAATTGATTCTACCAACGATTTGGTGACCTCGGGATTCGGCGATTTCGCCGATGATTTTCCCCATTTTCCCGTAGCCGAGAAGTAAAATATTCATTACTTAAATTTTAATTTTAGTGTTAGTCCCATTTGGGTATTGGAAGCTGCAAAAGTTTCCACTTTGGGCTCGATTTTCAAGGCAAGTTCATCGCTGATATCAAATCCCGAAAGATGGGCATCGACATTAGCGTCGATGATATTCAGCGCATAGATTGCCACTAGGAGTAGGATGGTAAAATCCCTGTTTTGTCTCCAATAGTCCACATTTCTCACCAGTCCATCCCTATTGAGGGAAGGAAATTGAGAATTATCTCCTTCGTCAAAGGCAAATAAGGCTTCTCTGAAAGTCTGATAGCGCTTGTTGTTGTAGCCGATGAAATAGATGTCCGTCATAAATCCCGCATAGAGCAAAGGCACCTTCCAAGCTTTATTGTTATAGACTTGACCTGCACCCGGCAAAACTGCCGAAAGGAGGGTCGCCTTTCGGGGATTTTTAGGAAGAGAAGAATAGTCTGGCTTTTCATCTGCCTGAGCGGGCTTGGTTTTTTCTGTCGCAGTCGAACTGGTCGAGTTTTGTGCGTGGACTGAGCTGTTCAGGAAAATGCCCAAAAGTAAAAGCCCCATGAAAATCCACGGGGTTTTGGTCTTTAATACGCTATCTTTTATTGTAAAAGCCAAGCTTAGATGATTTCTAAAATTTCCAAAATCCTATTCAGGTCAGAGGCAGAATTGAATGGGATTTTTATTTCCCCTTTATTTTTCTCATTGGCCTTCAAGGCTACTTTGGTTCCAAAGTGAGATGCCAATCTCTGTTGGATTTTGTTCATTTCATATTTGCGAACCGGATCAAGAGAAGAAGATTTTTCGGGTTTGGTAGACTCTCCGCTATTCAGAGCCTTGACCAGGGCTTCAACTTTTCTTACGCTTAGTTCTTCTTCAACTGCTTTTTTGAAAATAGCCAGTTGCTTATCCACGCTTTCTACGTTGATCAAAGCCCGGGCATGGCCCATACTCAATTGCTGATCGCGGATAGCTGCCTGAATAGTGGGAGGCAGCTTGAGAAGTCGCAGATAGTTGTTTACCGTGGTTCTGTTTTTTCCAACGCGGTCTCCGAGTTCTTCCTGCTTCAGGTTACACTCTGCCAAAAGTCTCTGGTAGGAATGGGCGATTTCTAAAGCGTTGAGATTTTCTCTCTGAATATTTTCAATCAGGGCCATCTCCAGCATTTGCTGGTCATTGGCGGTACGGACGTAGGCTGGAATCTGAACAAGACCGGCGATTTTGGAAGCTTGAAATCTTCTTTCTCCCGAAATGAGTTGATATTCATTTGGAGCCAGTTTTCGAACAGTGATCGGCTGGATGATCCCTTGGACCCGGATGGATTCTGCCAATTCTTCCAAGGCATCTTTGTCGAAGTGCGTTCGTGGTTGAAAAGGATTGACCTGGATTTCAGTGAGGGGGATTTCAAAAATCCCGGTTTTCACTACTTCCGGCAGGATTTCCTCCGATTTGTTTTTGGCAGGACTATCCTCCAGGAGGGCTCCAAGTCCTCTTCCCAGAGCATTTTTCCGATTTGGTTTTTGATTGGACATAATTAGTTGCTCACCTTCTGGAGTCCGTTTTTCTTGGCGATTTCTCCGGCTAGGTTGAGATAGGCAATAGCGCCCTTCCCGTCTGCGTCAAAAGCAATCGCCGGCATACCAAAGCTTGGGGCCTCGGAAAGACGGACGTTTCTAGGGATAATGGTTTCAAACACCATGTTTTTAAAATGTATTTTGACCTCATCGACTACCTGATTGGAAAGTCTGAGGCGCACATCGTACATGGTCAGCAGGATGCCTTCTATTTCCAAAGCCGGGTTTAGACGGGTTTGGATTATTTTAATGGTATTCAACAGTTTTCCCAATCCTTCAAGTGCAAAATATTCACACTGAACAGGGATGATTACAGAATTGGCCGCGGTGAGGGCATTGATCGTAATGAGCCCCAAAGATGGCGAACAATCAATGATGATGAAATCATAGCTTTCCTGAATAGGATGGATGACTTCTTTCATCTTTTCCTCCCGGTTATCCATATTGATCATTTCCACTTCAGCACCGACCAAATCGATGTGGGAGGGAACAAGATCCAGATTTTCAATTTCTGTAGACAGGATAATGTCTTTGACTTCGATTCCATCCACCATGCACTCATAAATGCTGTTGGTGATTTCCTTGGGGTTATGTCCCAGTCCTGAAGTGGTATTGGCCTGAGGATCTGCATCGATCACCAGGGTTTTGTACTCCAATATCGCCAAGCTTGCAGCAAGGTTCATTGCAGTGGTAGTTTTTCCTACCCCGCCTTTTTGGTTGGCGATGGCAATAATTTTTCCCATGGTTTAGTCAGAGGGTATTTGGATTTCAATATTAAACAAAATAAGGTCTTTTCTTTGGTATCTTCTTCCTTTTTTTGGGGGGTGTGGAAAGTGAAACTTTCTTAAATAGGTAAGGTTCAATACCAAGCTTGCTAGAAATTTTTCCTCCTCATTTACCAAAGAACAGGCCAAAAAAAGGAGTCTTACTCAGACTCCTTTCCATTTATTTCTTTTTGTTGGCTTCGGCCGCCTTCATGGCGTCTTCCAGCCTCTGCTGGAATTTGGACTTCTTCTTATTGACGTTTTTCACTTTATTCTGCTCTACTTTTTCTCTGATTTTGGCATCGTCAACGAATAATTTGATCAATGCCTGCTGTCCAAAGGTGAAAACGTTGGAAACAAAATAATAGAAGCTCAATCCGGCGGGGTAGGAGTTCAGGATAAACATGAACATCACCGGCATGATATAGCCCAAGTTCTTCATCGGACCAGTGGCTGTGGTCAGCTGATTGTTGAAATGGGTATAAATGATTTGAGATACTGTCATCAGTAAAGTGAACAAGCTGACATGTGCACCATAAAACGGAATGGTAAATGGCAGCTTGATAAATTCATCGTAGGTGGATAGGTCCTTGGCCCAAAGGAAAGATTCCTGACGGAGTTCGATCGCATTGGGGAAAAAGAAGAACATAGCAAACAAAAACGGCATCTGAAGTAATAGCGGAAGACAGCCTGAGATCGGACTCACGCCCAATTGGGAAAACAGCTTCATTTGTTCCTGCTGCATTTTGGTAGGATCTTCTCCGTACTTCTCCTTCAGTTCGTCGATTTCCGGCTTGATGACCCGCATCTTGGCCATGCCTATGTAAGACTTGTAGGTCAAAGGCGATAGGGCCAGTTTGATGATGAATACTATCAGAATGATGATGATGCCATAATTGCTGAAGTATTTCTCCAGAAACTCAAACAAGTGAACTACGATGTATTTGTTGACCCAGCTGACGAAGAAATAGCCCATGTCGACATTTTCTTCAAAACCCTCAGTCACCTGCTTCAAGGTCTTGTACTTATCCGGGCCAAAATAAAAAGAGAAAGAGGATTTGCCGTTTTCAAATGGGATAGCCAAAGCCGCACTCATCGTACGGACTACCGAGCTATCTGCAGGTGTGCTTTGGCTGAGGTTTACTGCTCTAAATTCACTGTCGGCAATGATGCCCGCTGTAAAAAATCGTTGGCTAAAACCAATCCATTTGACGGGTTCGGCTACTGAGGCTTCCTCCAGATCATCGCTTAATCCCAAGTTTTCATAAGACCCTGAGCTGAGGTAGTAATTGACTTGAGATTTTCTTCGGGATTCGGCAAGATCTTTTTCATGTGCTTTCACCTGATCTTCCCATGAAAAGTTCAGAGAATTGCCTGTGAATACGCCTTGAAAGTTCTGAACTTCAAACGTTTTGTTGACTAGGTATTCTCCTTCTTTCAGGGTGAAAATCTGCTTGATGGTACCGGACTCGGTTCCTGCAGTGAAAGTTAATCTGTGAATTGTCCCTTCTTCCGTCTCCTCTTTTTCAAGCTTGGGCTGAAAATAGAAGTCAGCTAAGTTCATCTCGCCCATTCTGCTATCCAATACCAAACTCATCTGGGAGCTCTTTTCGTCTAGCAGCAAAAGAGGATTCATTTGCCAATCTTTGAACTCTTTCAGCTCTACCTGCTTGATTTGGGCTCCTTTGGTAGAAAAGGTGATTTTCAATTCCTCTGTTTCCAAGATCGCCTCTTGCTCCTCGCCTTGGGCAAGTGCCGCCAGAACGCCAAACTTGGAGAATCGAAGTGAATCTACCATTGCAGAAGAATTGGAGTCTGCTGCTATTTCCTGTGTCTCCGGAAGCGCTGAGGCTACTTCAGTAGAAGCTACCTCTTGTTCGGCAGGCGGAAGTTCTGGTCCGCTTGCAAAAAAAATCGAATAAATAAGAATGACCGCTGCAAATAAGATCAAGCCGGTCGCTTGGTTTCTATCCATATGTTTGATTTTGTACCTCTACTAGCCGAGGCCTAATTTTTATTTTAACTTTTGGTCGATGGCTGCCTGAATGAATTTGACAAACAAAGGCTGCGGATTCAAAACGGTACTTTTGTACTCCGGATGGAATTGAACGCCGACAAACCATGGATGGTTTTTGAGCTCGACTATTTCCACCAATCCGGTTTCCGGATTTTTTCCGGTTGCAATCATCCCTTTGGATTCGATTTGCTCCAAATAAGCGTTGTTAAACTCATATCTGTGGCGATGACGTTCTTGAATTTTTGTTTTTCCGTAGGCAGCAAAAGACTTACTTGATTTTTTGAGGTCGCAAGCATACGAACCCAATCGCATTGTTCCGCCTAATTGATCGATTTTCTTTTGCTCTTCCATCAATGCAATCACCGGGTGAGAAGTGTTTGGGTCCATTTCCGTTGAATTTGCGCCCTCCAGCTTGAGTACATTTCTGGCAAATTCAATGACGGCAACCTGCATTCCCAAGCAAATACCGAAGAATGGAAGGTGATTTTCCCGGGCATATTTTACGGTCTCGATTTTTCCTTCAAATCCCCGCTCTCCAAATCCCGGAGCAACTACAATTCCATTGAGTTCTGAAAGTTTGGATTTGATATTGTCCCGATTCAATTCTTCGGAAGAGATCAGTTTGAGATTGACCGCACATTCTGCTGCTGCACCGGCATGAGTGAATGATTCGATGATCGACTTGTAGGAGTCGGGCAGGGATACATATTTTCCAATCAGGCCTATGGTGACTTCCTGGGTCGGATTTTTGAGTCTGCCTAGGAAATCCTTCCAACTTTCGAGGTCGGTTTCTGATTTTGTGGACAATTTTAGCTTGCTCAGTACACGTTCGTCAAGCTTCTCCTTCTTCATCAGGAGGGGTACATCGTAGATGGTTTCTGCATCCATAGCTTCGATGACACTATTGAGCTGAACGTTGCAGAAGAGGGCAAGCTTTTTCTTTACCTCCATGGGTAAATGATGCTCTGTTCGGCATACCAAAATGTCCGGCTGAATACCTGCCTCCAATAGCTGCTTGACTGAGTGCTGAGTGGGTTTGGTTTTTAGCTCTTTGGCAGCTTTGAGATAGGGGATTAGGGTCAAGTGAATCACCAGAAAATTTCCTGGCCCCAAGTCCCATCTTGCCTGTCTCACAGCCTCAATGAATGGAAGGGACTCGATGTCACCTACACATCCACCTATTTCTGTGATGACCACATCAAATTGCCCATCCTGACCCAGTTTGTAAAAATTCCGTTTGATCTCATCCGTAATGTGTGGGATGACCTGAACGGTTTTGCCCAGGAATTCACCTTTTCTTTCCTTGGTGATGACGTTGTTGTAGATTCTCCCCGTAGTAATGTTGTTGCTTTGGGAAGTGGAAACATTCAAAAATCGCTCGTAATGGCCTAAATCCAAATCGGTCTCTGCCCCATCTTCTGTGACGTAACACTCCCCGTGCTCATAGGGATTGAGTGTCCCGGGATCGATGTTGAGATAAGGATCAAATTTTTGGATGGTGACACTGTACCCTCTGGCTTGCAGGAGTTTGCCTAGTGAAGCGGCAATAATTCCTTTTCCTAGAGAGGAGGTCACACCTCCGGTGATAAAGATGTACTTGGTGGATGAGGCCATAAGAAGCTGGGCGGGATGTATTTTGATTGGTTTCTTATGGGGTTCAAAATTAGGGAAATTTCTTGGATGAATTGGGATGTGTTTCTGTTTTTTGTAAACCTTATCTTTTTAGGTTCTGTAGTCCTATCCTTCTTTAAACTTGAAATTTCTTTAGGATGTATATAGAAATTTAATGCTTAATCCTTTAATCAATTTTTGAGAAAAGTTTAATTCTTATTTTGTTTTATACTTTCTATACATTTGGAACAGTAGTTAACTCCAAGGCTTTTAACCCGATTTTTTGTGAAAAATGGTTCACTGACTACTTCTTTTTATTGAAGAGAAAAGGGAAGCTGGTTTGCATAGGGTAGTTATAAACCTTGTTTTGGCCCGGCGGATTATTGAATGTTATTTTTTAACGTAATTTAAAAATTGACTTTTTCTTGTCAGTTTTATATTAGTATATTGCATCGGTTTATTAACTATAAATTTTATCCCAATGAGAGAATTAATAAAGGAGTCTATTATAGACTTAAAAAAGACGGACGGTTTCATCTATGTGACTGCCGAAGGAAAGAAAATCGATTTACATGAAGCTGCTGCTCGTGGTATTGCGGTGACTCCTGTTAACCCAAAGGATGAAGTGATCAAGAAATTGGAAGCTGCAGGCCTTTTTCTGACTGATTCCAAGTTTTTGAATGATTTGAATGATCTTATTGCTGAGCTTAGCGGTAAAAGTGCTGCCAAGTCTAGCGGAAAAAGAAGAAGCTTCTCTGATTCTGAAAAGTCAAAAATCATTGAAGAGTGGAAAAAGGTAGAAGCCGCAGGAAAGAAAACAAAAGCTGCTTTTGCTAGAGAGATAGGTGTTGGATATCAGACATTTATCAATTGGCTGAGAGGATAATTTTCCCAATCAGATAAAAAAGGACAACTGAAAGGTTGTCTTTTTTTATGTTTTTACTTTCCACTTTGAGATATTTATCTTCCACCAAACATCTATTTATTTGTTCATTGTAAAGTCTATTAAATAGAGATTGGGGAGATCTTATGGTGGAGTAGATTTCAATTTTAAATTATACTTATCATACTTTAGATTGTTTTTTGATCCTACTCTTCCAATTGCTGTTCGATGTTTAAAATGCTTTTTTCTGGATTTCTTGTTAATCGTACGGACAAACGATTTTAGAATTAGAGTTTTCTTCTCACTTCTACTTATCTAAATCTTTTTTTAGGGATCAGTCTCTTTTTTTAAACAGGGGCATCCTTTCATCCCGTTTTGTACAATTCTAAAGATGGAATTCGGGATTTTGAGATGGCGGGCAGGATATTCTGATTATTTTTGTGCCAAAATATTACGTTTTGGATTATTCAGCTATCGTCAAGTCTTTCAGAGATTCCGGGAAAGTCACGCTCAAAGAAGGGAATTCCCACCTCATTCAATTAATCAAGCCCGATTTGTGGGAAGCAGAAAAAGGGACTGACGGAATTTTCCTGCTATTTGATCTTTTTCAGATTCGTTCAATCTGTACGCCTTTTTCAGAAGTTTCTTTGGATATCGTTGATTTCACCTCGAAACCAACCATTTTTCATAGTCCGGTAAGCACCGCCTTATCCTCAGGTCCAATTCAGAATGGTCAAGTCAAATTTTCCTTGATCAGAGAGCCGCACTGGAACAAATTATTATTTCAGCTTTCCCAACCCGTAGTTGCTCGAGTTTTGTCTCAAGGTAATGCCGATCATCAGGTGTCTGTCTTTTTTCCCCTTCTGATGAAAGGGGTGAAGGAGATGTTCTTGGGGCCAGAAGGCGAAGTAAAAATTATCAAAGGATGAATTTCAAGAATCACCTGGATCAGTTTGAAGTCTTTGGAAAAGTCGCTGCAGCAGCCCAAAAGCTAAATTTGCCTACCTATGTAGTGGGAGGGTATGTAAGGGATTTGATTCTGAAAAGAGATAGCAAGGACATT
Organism: Algoriphagus taiwanensis; assembly: GCF_036245645.1. Taxonomy (NCBI): domain Bacteria; kingdom Pseudomonadati; phylum Bacteroidota; class Cytophagia; order Cytophagales; family Cyclobacteriaceae; genus Algoriphagus; species Algoriphagus taiwanensis. The sequence goes on from NZ_BTPE01000008.1 coordinate 14,667, forward strand.
GATTTTACCTGCGTGGGAAGTGGAATCTCGCTTGCCCAGGAAGTTGCCAAGGGATTTGATGAGCATGTTCCTCTTTCCGTTTTCAAAAATTTTGGAACAGCCATGCTCAAGCTCGAAGATTGGGAGTTGGAGTTTGTCGGAGCAAGGAAGGAGTCTTATCGCTTGGATTCCAGAAAGCCAATTGTAGAAGATGGCACCTTGATGGAGGATTTAGAAAGGAGGGATTTTACCATCAATTCCATGGCAATCTCTCTCAATGCTCAAGATTACGGGGATTTGGTGGATCCTTTGGGAGGATTGGAGGATATCCGAAAAAGAAATATCCGGACTCCCTTAGATCCGGTAATCACCTTCTCTGATGATCCCCTCCGCATGATGAGAGCGGTGCGATTTGCTGCTCAACTCGATTTTGACATCGACCCGGATACATTTCATGCTATTCAGGAATCAGCCACAAGGCTTTCAATAATTTCAGCAGAGCGGATTATTGATGAGCTCAATAAAATCATCAAAACTCCAAAACCCTCTTATGGATTTAAATTGCTCTTTGCCTCCGGGCTATTGGCAGAGTTTTTCCCCGAGATGGTAGAGCTTCAGGGGGTGGATTCGGTTGACGATAAGTCTCATAAAGATAACTTCTACCATACCCTTCAGGTCCTTGACAATGTATGTCAAGTGTCCGATGACCTTTGGCTTCGCTGGGCTGCAATCCTGCACGATATTGCCAAGCCGGCTACGAAGCGATTCAACCCTAAAGTGGGCTGGACCTTTCATGGGCATGAAGATAAAGGAGCAAGAATGACTCCTTCAATTTTCAGGAGGTTGAAACTGCCGATGGATGAGCGAATGAAGTATGTTCAGAAATTGGTCCGACTTCACCTCAGGCCTATTGCACTGGTCAAAGATGAAGTGACCGATTCGGCCCTTCGAAGACTATTATTTGATGCGGGGGACGACATCGATGACCTGATGAAGCTATGCCGGGCAGATATCACTTCCAAAAACAATAAAAAGGTCAAGCGCTATCTGGACAATTTTGATAAGGTTGAGATCAAACTGAAAGAGGTGGAGGAAAAAGATCAGGTCAGGAACTTTCAGCCACCGGTGAGTGGGGAGGAAATCATGGAAATCTTCGGAATTCCCCCCTCCAAAGTCATCGGCGAAATCAAAGAAGAGATTAAAGAGGCTATATTGGAAGGCAAAATTGGGAATCATCCCGAGGAGGCTAGAAAACTCATGTATGATATTGCCCGTGAAAAAGGCTTACACCCTAAAAACTTATAAATTTCAACTACCAAAAAGTAAATCTTTCCTATGAAAAGAATTCTGTTTGCCTTGCTGATCATCCTTTGCAGCGGCAGCCTATTAGCTCAGACCAACGATTCCATTCCCAGATTGGACGCCAAAACTAAAAATGCGCTGAATGCTATCGACCAAATTGCCTACCAGATGGCCTTGAGATACAACGATCGAGCCATGGCGAAGTCTAAATTGTATGATCTGATGTCCAGAAACCCTGAGGATATCCGATATATGGAGGCATTGACTAGCCTATATTTTGAAGCAGGGCAGACCGCATCTGCAGCTTTGGTAGCTTTGGATATTTTGGAGCTGAACGATAAAAGTATCGGAGCATTAGAAATTGCAGCGTATTCCTTGGAGCAATTGGGTGCTTTGGATCGGGCACTGCCTCAATACGAAAGTCTCTATCTGCTCACTGGGGATAATTTCAGTCTATACAAATCCGCTTTCCTTCAATATAGCCTGAAGCGCTACGAGGAAGCTATCAATTCGGTCAATATGCTGGTAAAAAATGCAAAAGCCGATGAAAAAGTCGGATTTCCAATTTCTGAGACTGAAACCCAGGAAGTAGCGATCAAGGCGGCCGCATTGAACCTTAAAGGTTTGATCTATCAGGATCAAAACTCCACGGCTGAGGCAAAAGCTGCTTTTCAGGAGGCTATTTCTCTCGACCCTAATTTCCAGCAGGCACAGGAAAATCTCAAAAAACTTAACTAGTCTGTAATCAGAAAGTAGAAAAGCCCAGAGGTCATAGCTTGATCTCTGGGCTTTTTTGTTTTTGGTAAAATGAACCCAAAATTGGGTTTTCATTAAGTTTGAAGGGCAGGTTGCTCACTTTGGAATTATTGGTTAGTTTTCCTAACTCATCCTTTTCACATATTTTCCATGAATCCCAAGTCGAAAATCTTTCTATTCATTCTAGTCACTTGCCTTTCCTATGCATCATTTGCGCAAGAAGGGCTCACCTATCGCGCCCCTCAATTTCATTTCGATTGGTCTAAACCTTCTCCCTATCCCGACCGAATTGTGGTTAGTTTTGGTGAAGATCCAAGCAAGGAAGCAAGCGTAACCTGGAGAACTGACAGTACCATTGCTCAGGGGTATGCAGAAATAGCTTTGGCCACTGCAGCTCCAAAGTTTTGGAAAATGGGTAAATCCTACGAGGCCAAGTTGGAAGTATTGGATGCCCGCTCTATTCCTGAAACCAATGTGTATGCGCATTATCATTCTGTTTCCTTCACAGATCTTTTGCCAGATGAGGTATATGCCTATCGGGTAGGGGATGGGGAGCGTTGGAGTGAATGGTTTCAATTCAGAACCGCCTCGGAGGATCCTGATGAAAAGTTTTCGTTTCTCTATGTGGGCGATGCTCAAAACTACGTATTGGAGCTTTGGTCCAGACTTGTCAGAGAGGGATTCAGAACTGCCCCCGATGCTCGTTTTTTTATCCACGCAGGAGACTTGATCAATAGTGCTCACCGAGAGCAGGAATGGCATGAGTGGTTTACAGCCGGAGGGTTTATCCATAGCATGATTCCATCTATGCCCACACCGGGAAATCATGAATATCGAGCCAAAAACCAAGAAGAAGCTGCCCGGAAAGAAAGAAGCCTTTCCGTACAATGGAGGCCTCAGTTCACGCTTCCTCTGAATGGTCCCAAGGGATTGGAGGAGACGGTGTATTACATGGATTACCAGGATGTGAGGATGGTGTTTTTGGATTCTAACAGAGATCAGGTTATTCAAGCTGATTGGTTGGAAGGGGTTTTGAAAAATAATCCCAAGAAATGGACAATTCTCACCTATCATCATCCGCTTTTTTCAGCATCCAATGGCCGGGATAATGAAGAGCTAAGGAAACTCTGGAAGCCGATTTTTGACAAATATCGCGTCGATCTTGCCCTACAGGGACACGATCATGCGTACGCAAGAGGAAGAGTTTCCCCAGGAGAAAATGTCATGGATGGATTGAATCTCCGAGATCAGACGGGCACCGTGTATGTGGTGAGCGTGAGTGGAGGTAAAATGTATGATATCGGAGATGATTGGACTGCCAAAGGCGGACAGCGGGATCGCATAGCTGAAAATACCCAGCTTTTTCAGGTGATCACAGTGGAAGGAAATCGCCTGAAATTTGAATCCTATACCGCCATCGGGGAGCTTTATGATGCATTTGAATTGGTAAAAGGGGATAATGGCATCAACCAATTTATCGAACTCCGAGTAAATGCGGTCCCGGAAAAGACCCATTCCAATACAATACCTTACAAGGATTGATCGGGAAAAAGATAAAAGGCTAGAAGGGTAGTGGCAAGAGAAAGGATCAAGCTGAATCCCATGATTTTGAGATAATTCGTCTGCCATTGTTTTCCATTTCCAGGAGTTTGAACGACAAGCTTTCTCATGGGCCTTATTGATAACTGAACCAAGGCCAAACTTCCTAAAAAGTAGACTAAGAATAGTAGCGAAAAGGTTGCTATTTTTTCCATAAATCAAAGTAACCCTAAGCTTACTGATTCTGAAATAAATAATTGAAAATTAACGAAATGATAACAAAAAAAGAGGTGGGCTTTTCTTGTCCACCTTTTTTTAGTTTTGAGCTTTATCTTATCGCAATCGGATCAGGATTGCCGTCAGGATCATTTTTGACTGTTCCATTTGTGCTGATGTTTCCAAGTAAGAGGATGCCTGCAACATGTGGAGTTGCCATAGAAGTACCGCTGATGGTATTGTAGCCTCCCCCTTTCCAAGTGGATTGGACACTTACTCCAGGTGCGCAATAGTCAACCGGTGGATTTCCAAAGTTGGAGAAGGAAGCCCAAGAGTCAGAGCTGTTCATTGCAGAAATGGTATATACATTGGTTCCATTGGCGCTTCCTGGTGACACATTGTTTGTGTTTTGGGATTCATTTCCCGCAGCCAAGGCAAATTTAATTCCGTTGGATGCAGCGGCAACTACCGCATCGTTCACAGCCTGTGAATAGGGACCACCAAGGCTCATATTGGCTACATCCCCAGAATTGCCAGTAGCAGCAACAAAGTTGATCCCCGCGATCACACCGGAATAGGAGCCCGAGCCGGTAGCTCCTAGAACCTTGATCGGAACCACTTGTGCACCAGCAGCTACACCAATTACACCAATGGAATTATTTTTCGCGGCGATAGTTCCTGCCACATGGGTTCCATGGCCATTTCCATCATCTAGGGATCTGCCGTCTTTTCCAGAAGTAAATGCATTAAATCCAGCACTGGCATTGACATTTAGATCTGGATGATCCAAATCAATTCCTGAATCTAAGATGTATGCTTTTTTGCTTCCCGTGTAATTCACCGCACCACCTACTCGGGTAATGCCCCAAGGAGTAGTTTGGCCGGTGGAGCCTCCTCCGCCACCTGGTCTGCCTTTTTGGGCAATACCCATCATTCGGTCAGGCTCTATGTAGCTGACTGCCGGGTCATTGGCTAAAGCCTGAGCCTCATCGGTAGATAAAGAGATTGAAAATCCCTCAATGGTATTTCCAAAGATATGATCCAAATTAGCTTCTGAGATTCTGTACTTGGATAGCAGGGAGACAGTGGTTTTCCTCATGGAGGATTGAACTTCCTCGTAGCCCATGGACTTTCTCAGATTAAGTCCAGAAGGTTTAAGCACGACAATGTATTTGCCGGGGATAATATCTCCTGCAGCAAACTTTACTACTGCTAATTCGCTTGATGCGTCCAAGGGGAGATTATCCTCGGTAGGTTGGCAGGAAAACAGCATAGCTCCTATTGCTGAAGCCAATGCTACGGGTTTGAAAAGATTGGGAATTGAGAATTTTTTCATAAAGTTTATTTTGGTTGGTGGTTGATTTATAAAATAATTTTTGGAATCTAATTAGAAAAAATTTTAATGCCAACAAAAAAAAGCTGTCCGATGTGAACAGCTTTTATACTTATGAGATAATCATTTTTAGTTTTCTGAAATTCTCGCTTGGATCAGGTCACGAATCGGCTTTTGGATTTGGGGATCATCTTCGATCAAATTGCCAAATCGGACTTTGTGCTCTAGGGTACTTCCTACATCTACACGGTCTAGCTTTTCGATTCTGGCTCCTGAGGCTACTCCAGTGATTCGTTCAATTGCTGTCCTAAGCAACAATTCATTGGTATCACCCAATGGCCGAAGCCTTTCTGAAGATTCCAGCGCTTCCACATTTGGTCCAAAGCCATTGGTATAATCCGACTGATCCAGACTATTGAAGCTCCGAGTCACAATAGGCAGCATTCCGTATTTGTTTTCAGGGTTGTCCTCATCTTCAAAAGGAATGGAACCCACATTTTTTCCTGTAGTCGTAGCTCCGATCAGAAATACATCCATATAGGGTCTTAGGCCGTTGATGATGAGCTCTGATGCAGATGCCGTTCTTCGTGAGGTCAGAATGTAAACTCGATTATTTTCCAAAACAGGACCCAAGTTTTGAGACTTGTTTCTGAAGGTAGTCTGCACATTTTTTAGCTCGTCAAACTGCATCAGGAAGTTATTGTATTTGGTTTTGGAAAACACATCTTTATCTGTGACTCCCGGGGCAATTAAGCTAGCTAGATTGATAGCCGAAGAGACAAATCCCCCTCCATTATATCTAAAATCCACAATCAGATTATTGATTCCTTCAGCTTTTAGCTTGGCAAAAATCTGATCCATCTGACTATCGTATTCTGTGCTGCCACTTCCAGGTCCAGGAGCGAAGAAATGGTAAATCACATAGCCGATTTTTTTGTCTTCAATAGTGTAAACTGTATCCAGGAAATTGGGGTTTTCAGCCAACTGCACCGGCACTAAAGAAACTTCTGCCTGTGGTACAAAACCTCCGTCTGATTCACTGAAACGGATGAAATTCAAAGAATGCGGCTCATCAATACCTCCAAGAACTGTTTGGTAATTGTCCAGATTCATTTGGGTACCATTGATCCGGGTGATGATGTCTCCACGGCGAAGGCCAGCGCTTGAAGCTGGGCTGTTTTTCTTGATGTAGGAGATCTCCGCAATCACATTATTGTTGCTGGAGCTTTCCCGATAGAGTGTGAATTCATAACCTGCCTCCAAAGAAACCCCTCCAAGGGAATTAATCAATTCCTGATAATCAGGATAAATCGCAGAAAACCGATCGGTGGGTCTATTTAGCAATGACTCGAAATAATCCTCAGGGGCAGAAGTATTGGCTACGGGAGTTTTCATTTCTGCGAGCCATAAGTACACTTCATCCATTACAGCCTTAATCCACCCATTTATGGCTATATTCGGATTTTCGGGTTCTTCAATTACCGGCTCAGTATCCTCTTCGTCTTTACAAGAAGAAGCGCCGAATGCGACTAGTGCTACAAGTAGCAGTTTGAGGAGAAGTTTACTTTTCATTGGAGTACTAATTAATATTTCGATAACGTCTTGAGGGACTGGCTTGTTTCTTTTTTGAAAAAAAAGCCTGATCTCAAAAAGATGAACCTAGAGAAACGTCGTGTAGCTGACTGTCCAGCAGTTTGCCTTTTTCACATTTTAGGACTCGATAGGGGAATTTTCTAAGCAATTCATGGTTGTGTGTGGCCATAAGAATAGCGGTTCCTTTTTTATTGATATCCTGAAAAAGCTTGAAAATCTCATCAGCCACATCCGGGTCCAGGTTTCCTGTTGGTTCATCTGCCAATAGGATCGAGGGTTCATTGAGCAATGCACGGGCGATTACCACTCTTTGCTGCTCCCCACCTGAGAGTTGGTGAGGCATTTTCATCAGAGAATCTATCAGACCTACCTGAATTAAGACTTCGCTGATTCGCTCCTTGATTTTTACCTTATCCGTCCAGCCGGTTGCGCGGAGTACAAAAGAAAGGTTTTCGCTTACGTTTCTGTCATAGAAAAGCTGAAAATCCTGGAAGATGATCCCTATTTTCCTTCGGAGAAAAGGGATCTCCGAATTCTTGATTTTTTGTAAGTGAAATCCTACCACCTCACCAAGTCCGGCCCGAAGGGGTAAATCCGCATAGAGGGTTTTCAGCAAAGAACTCTTGCCGCTGCCTGTCCTGCCGATCAAGAATACGAATTCGTGCTTTTCTACAGCAAAATTCACCTCATTAAGCACCGGAGATTCACCTTGGAAAATGGTGGCTCCGGTCATCTGCAATACAGGCTGAGTACTAAAATCCATATTATAATTCCAGTTTTTGAAGTTTTCCGAAAGGCAATTCTCTGATCAATTCCTCCAGCTCCTCTTCCTTGCCTTCCAAACCGAATTTTTCCATGTTTTTCATGGGTCTATCCGCACGGAAATAGGCGACCAATACGAAGTTTTCATCCCGAATTTGGATGTAATCCGGGATTTTGGCCTTGCCTTTTACTTTGATTATATACATGATTAGACTTCGGTAAATGGATAAACGATCAGCCTCAAGTATTTATTTGGAAGCTGCTTTGGCGTGGTCAGCCAAAAACTGAGCCAGTCCGGAATCGGTAAGCGGATGCTTTAGCAATCCGGTAATCACTTTCAGCGGGCAGGTCACCACGTCGGCACCGATCTCTGCACACTTGACCAAATGCATGGTGTGACGGATAGAGGCTGCCAAAACTTCTGTTTCGAATCCATAATTGCCATAGATATGAACGATCTGACCGATCAGTTCCAAACCATCATAGGAAATATCATCCAATCTTCCGATGAAAGGGGAAAGGTATGTGGCTCCAGCTTTTGCAGCCAAAATGGCCTGTCCGGCTGAGAAAACCAGAGTACAGTTGGTTCGGATACCCTCGCTGTGAAAATATTTGATGGCTTTGATCCCGTCTTTGATCATTGGGATTTTTACCACGATTTTATCATCGATTTTGGCTAGGTCCTTTCCTTCCTTGATCATTCCATCAAAGTCCGTAGAAATGACCTCAGCGCTTACTTTGTCGTCTACGATATCACAAATGGCCTTATAGTGGGCTCTTACATTGGCGTCTCCGCTGATTCCTTCTTTCGCCATGAGAGAAGGGTTGGTGGTCACTCCGTCCAAAATGCCCATGTCGTAGGCTTCTCGGATTTCAGCCAGATTGGCTGTGTCAATAAAGAATTTCATGGAAATAGGTTTTAATGATAAGAAAATCTAGGGTCGAAAGATCAGAATTCGATCTGGACAAAGTTAGAAGATAATTCAGGAATCGGAATCTTCAGGAAAAGCTATTCAGGAAAATTAGGGCAAAAAAAGAAGCGGCATCGCACCGCTACAACCGCCTACCCTTGCTTCCTTCCGGACCTGGGGGATTCAGCAGGAGCTGGTCGTGCCGCTAGGCCACAAAGGTAGGGTAAAAATGACTCAGGGCAATATCTTTTTCAAAATTCAAGGCTATCTGCCTTGGATTCAGGTGAAAAAAGTAAATCCGAAGTCAAAAGGCTCCGGATTTGTGTATTGGTAAAATACCTTTCAGGTCTGAAATATCTCAGAGGGTTTATCCCAGCTTAGCCAAGCTTTCTTCCAAAGCTTTGATTTTGGCTTCCGCATCGGCTTGCTTTTTCTTTTCCATTTCCACTACCTGTGCCGGTGCACCGGCTACAAAGCGCTCATTGCTCAGCTTTTTCATCACTGAATTCAAGAAGCCCCGAGTGTATTCCAGTTCCTTTTGGAGATTGGCTTTTTCTTCTTCTACATCAATGGAGTCTCCCATAGGCACAAAGCACTCGTCTGCTTTGACCACAAAGCTCATGGCATTATCCACCTTTTCGGCAAATGATAAGGAGGAAAGGTTGGCCAGCTTGATCAATACTGCCTCAAAGCGGGAGTAAAGCCCCTCGTTTTTGGTATTGATAGTCAGATCAAGTGACTCTTTGGGAGACATCCCCTTGGATGCCCGGAGATTTCTCACTTGAGAAACCACCTCGAAGACTTGCGCTGCTTCTTCGATGATCTTGGGATCAAAGCCTTTTTCTTTTGGCCATGCCGCCAAAATAAGGGACTCATCCACACTTCTTTCTTTGATCAAATGCCAGATTTCCTCGGAGATAAATGGCATAAACGGATGAAGGAGCTTTAGAATCGACTCGAAGAATTCGATGGTTTTGTCATAAGTGGCCTGATCGATGGGTTGCTGATAGGCCGGCTTAATCATCTCCAGGTACCAGGAGCAGAAGTCATCCCACACCAATTTGTAGGTAGACATCAAAGCGTCTGATATTCTGAATTTTTCGAAATGCTCATTGATTTCCGTCAAGCCTTGGTTGAATCGGTTTTCAAACCACTCCAAGCTAGCATTATTGGCAGAGCCATCCAGCTTAGGATCAATTTCCCAGCCTTGAACCAATCGGAAGGCATTCCAAATTTTATTGGCGAAATTTCGGCCTTGTTCGACCAGTTTCTCATCAAACGGAAGGTCATTTCCGGCAGGAGAGGAGAAAAGCATCCCGGTCCTTACCCCATCGGCTCCGTATTGCGCGATCAGGTCCAGAGGGTCAGGGGAATTGCCAAGAGATTTGGACATTTTTCGGCCTAGTTTGTCTCGTACAATACCTGTCAAATAGACGTTTTTGAAAGGTTTTTCTCCCATATACTCATAACCCGCAATAATCATTCGGGCTACCCAGAAGAACAGGATTTCCGGTGCAGTCACCAAATCATTGGTCGGGTAGTAATATTTCAGTTCCTCGTTGGGCTTACCCGTGGCAAATACATCCGTATCAAAAACTGATATTGGCCACAACCATGAGCTGAACCAGGTATCCAACACGTCCTCGTCTTGGTGGATGTCAGCCAGAGTCCAATTGGCTCCGAATTTTGCATTTGCCTCTGTCAAAGCTTCTTCGGCTGTTTTGGCTACCACAAATTCTCCGTTGGGCAGGTAGAATGCCGGAATCCGATGTCCCCACCAGAGTTGGCGGGAAATACACCAATCGCGCACATTTTCCATCCAAACCCGGTACATGTTTTTGAACTTTGGTGGATGAAGCTGGATCACATCCTCCATGACCGAAGAGAAGGCAGGCTTGGTGATTTCGTCCATTTTTAGGAACCACTGCAAAGAAAGTTTGGGTTCGATCACTGCATCAGTTCGTTCGGAATGGCCGACATTGGACTTGTAATCTTCGATTTTTTCGAGTTGGCCGGCTTCTTCGAGAAGCTTTCCGATTTTCTTTCTGGCGATGAATCGGTCTTCTCCTACCAGAATTTGCGCTTTCTCGTTTAGTGTTCCATTGTCATTGAGGATATCGATGACTTCCAGCTTGTGCTTGATGCCTAGTTCGTAGTCATTGATATCGTGAGCAGGAGTCACTTTGAGGCATCCCGTTCCAAACTCCATATCCACATATTCGTCTTCGATGATTGGAATCGCTCTATTAATCAGAGGGATAATGGCTTTTTTGCCTTTCAGATGCGTGAATCGGTAATCATTTGGATTGATACAGATCGCTACGTCGGCCATGATCGTCTCCGGACGGGTAGTGGCGATGGTCAGAAACTGATCTTCCTTTCCTTCGATTTTGTATTGGATGTAATAGAGTTTGGAGGAAATTTCCTTCATGATCACTTCGTCATCCGAAAGTGCAGTTTGCCCTTTTGGATCCCAGTTGACCATGCGAATACCTCGGTAGATTTTTCCTTTTTTGTACAAATCCACAAAAACTGAAATCACCGCATCGCTCAATCCCGGATCCATGGTGAAGGCAGTCCGATCCCAGTCGCAGGATGCGCCGAGCTTTTTGAGCTGCTCCAGGATGATTCCCCCGTATTTTTCTTTCCATTCCCAGGCATGCTTTAGAAATTCCTCTCTGGAAATATCCTTTTTGTCGATACCCCGCTCTTTCAGCAGTTGAACCACCTTGGTTTCGGTGGCAATGGAAGCGTGGTCAGTTCCGGGTACCCAGCAGGCGTTTTTGCCTTGCATTCGGGCACGGCGAATGAGAACGTCTTGGATGGTATTGTTCAGCATGTGGCCCATGTGGAGCACCCCGGTGACGTTAGGCGGAGGAATCACGATAGTGTACGGTTCCTTGCTGTGGTCGATTTGTGAGGAAAAGAGCTTGTGCTCCATCCAGTAGGCGTACCATTTGGCCTCGGCGGCTGCCGGTTCGTATTTGCTGGCAATAGACATACTCAGGTTTATGTTTTTTCGAAGGGGCAAAAATAGGAGAAAATGGGGAAAAGGCTGTGTTGAAGGCTCAGATAAGGGCAAAAGAAAAAAGACCGACATCGCTGCCGGTCTTTGATTAAATGAATTGAAAATTAGTCTCCTGAATATTCATCCCAGTTCAACTCAGCCTGAGGGTGAGGGAATTGGGTGAAAATAGTACCTCCGTCATAGCTGGTAGGGATTTCAGATAGCTTACCATATCTACGGGCATCAATCCATCGGTGACCCCAAGGTTCAGCCCATAGAGAGTATCTTCTTTGATACAGAATCTCGTCAATCAATGCTTCCGTAGAAGTAGCACCTGTATAATCCCCCAGTCCTGCGGCATTGCGAATGATATTGATCGCTTCCACTGCTTGAGCAGGTTGATTGAGATTGGCATGAGCTTCAGCCTTAAGCAGAATCAATTCTTCATTCTTGATGAATGGAATAGAGACTGTATTTGAAGCCCAACGGGCATCCTGATGGGTGCCAACTAAGGCGCCGGCATCCGTGGTGACTGTCACAGGAGTTGTTCTTTCGAAGAACTTTTCCTGCACCCGCAAATCACCAGGAGTAGCATCGTCCAATACTGAAGGATGGACTACGATGATGGTATTGATTGCCGCATCAGGGATATAAAACAGCGGATTGAAGATATCCGGTGCTGCACCATAGGGATGGGAAGGGCCAATTTGTAAAGGACCATTCAAATTCATAAAGGATTGTTCCAGTGCAGAAAGCACGCCCTGCCAATCTTTGCGATAAGCATTCAGCCTAGCGGTAATTGCCCGGTTTACGCTTCTAAGTCCCTGGATAGTACTGAAGCCGGTAAATCCTCTTGTCAAAGTAAAAGGGAAGTTTCCGGATCCAGCAGCTGCCAAATCCGCATCACCTGCGTCCAAGATTGCCTTGATCGCATCCAATGCCTGAGCATAAGGTACAAAAGGCCCAGGATTCAGAGGATCAGTCACATCGATTCGGATACCATTTTCATAAACGAAATTGGCGGGAATCATAAACTGATAACCCTGAATGGTCTTGGCAAACCCATTTACCGCACTTTTTGAGGTTTCAGGAATCAAACTTGTGTTTTGAGCAGCCAAAATCAGGACATCGGCTTGCTTGATTGCCTGATAGGGAGCTGCCCAAGATCCTCCTCCGGTACTTCCAAATCCAAAGTAAGACCGGTCAGGGACTCTTCCGTTTTGTCCCAGCCAATCTGTCTGGAAGCGAGGATCAGAAGCATTGAGGTACCAAACTTCTCTGCCGAAAGTATTCCAAGCTTGAGAAATATTGGTCACGTAGCCACGATGGCGTGATTCTAATCCCGTTATCAGAAATTGGATCTGTTGGGGAGTTGCATTGTTGGCCACAGATCCTACTGAAGGGTTATTTGGATCTTGGACATCGTCAAGTTGCAGCGGATTACAGCTGGCGAGAACTGCGGCGGTAATCAATGCTGAAGCAAAGTATTTTTTTACATTTTTCATGATTATGCCGGTTTAGAAGTCAATAGTTAGGTGGAAGAATACTCTTCGGGGAGTAGGGTAGGGAGCAATGTCCACGTTGTTTGCAATGGCCTGTGCACCAAAAGTGGAGGTTTCAGGATCGTAACCCTGATAGTCTGTAAACAGAAAAGCATTGTTTACAGAAGTACCTACTTTCAGGTTTTGAACAGTATTGCCAAACCAGCTGTTCAGCGTGGTTCTTGGAACAGTATAGTACAAGCCGATTTCTCTGATTTTGACAAAAGAGGCGTCTTGCACCCATCTGCCCGCATTGTTGTGAGGAGCAGGTGGTCTTTGTCTTCCGTTTGGAATTCCGTCACCATTGTCATCTTCAAACCAACCATTGGTGGTACCGCCACCGTCTGTAAGGAAAGAGGTCAGGTTGATGTTGTCGCCTCCTTTTTTCCAATCAATCAAGAAGGAAAGTTCCAAACCTTTAAATAGACTCAAGGTATTGTAAAATGACATATTGAAGTCTGGCTGAGCATCTCCCCAAAAGGTAAATCCTCCTGGATTATCAGCGTTTGCAGGAGTACCCACAATGGTAGTGGGAGAATATCCTTCAGCATAGAGGAAGGTTCCCAAACCTGCTCCAAATGCACCTGCAATGTAGGTTGGAATGCCCAATCGAGTCATCAAAAGGTCATTTTTCCAGAACATCACCCGGCTGAACCAACGGAAATTTGCTGTTTCGACAGGTGTGCCCGAAATAGAAAGCTCGATTCCTTTATTTTCCAGTTCGGCCTCATTACTTGGGGTGGTATTCACCCCTGTAGAAGGAGACAGATTCAGGTTTTGGATATTATTCTGAGTGGACTTGATGTAATAGGTCGCTTCAATACTCAAGCGATTATTAAAGAAACCTGCATCTAAGCCAAACTCCAATTCTCTCGCCGTTTCTGGAAGAATCAGCGTGTTTCCAATTTGAGTACTTACCACTGAGCCGAGTAGTCCTCCGATGTTGGTTCCACCTAGCGGAGTGAAAGTTGCCCCAAATCCAACCGGACCTGCGGTTTCACCATAGGCTACTCTTGGCTTGAGTTGATTCATGAATCCTACATTCCAGAAGTCAAAATTAGCCAAGTTAAACGCCACAGAAGCTCTAGGGAAGGAGTAGAATTGGTTAGGGTCTCCGTTCAGAGTAGATTTGTCCCAACGGATACCCACTGTACCGATAATCTTGTCTTCCCAGTTTACCTCCTGCTGGGCAAAGATGCCCGCATCCTGAATCTTGCTGTTGAACTCAGCATTGATTTCCTGAATTGCAGCTTGCTTGAGGTTGGTTTGTCCTGGTACCAAGCCTCTTCCTCGGTTGAAAATAGAGCTGTCTTCAAAATCCAATCGGACCAAACCAGCGGATGTATTCATATTCACTGATCCTAAATTCCAGTTGTACACCAAAGCAGCCTGGAAGTTTGTGTTGAAGCTTTCTTGATTTCCTTTGAAGATATCTCCTGGGTTAGCTTGTCCTCTTTGGAACTGGAGAAACTCAGGAAGATAAACCAAGGTGCTGTTTTGCAAATAATCCAATCCTCCCGAAAACTGTGCTTTCAGGAAGCTGTTGCTCGTCTTGAACAAGTCAATATCCAAAGTGAATGACTGGATGAATCGGTTGACCAGCGAGTTGTTTACTGCATTATCGGTGACTGCTACCGGGTTTTCAGAGAAATAGGGGTTGATAGGATAGGTTCCATCTGCATTTCTTCTCAAATCATAATAATTGGGGACATAGGCGATGGAATAACCGATTGAAGCTCCAGTGTTATTCTGGTTTCCGGTAAAGCCCCTGTCAGTGTTGGACCGAATGTAATTGGAAGAAACACCCAATTTGATGGAATTGGTGATTTTGTGGTCAATGTTTGCCCGGATAGAATATCGCTCAAATCCAGTATTTCTGACCGTTCCATCTTCGTTGGTAATATTTCCTGAAACAAAGAATTTGGTTTTTTCATTACCTCCAGACACATTCAGGCGAGTGTTAAGTAGGGTTGCCTGATTGTTATAGAAGAAATCTTCATAATCCACAAAGGTTCCACTGGCTTGAGCAGCTCGGAATCTTTCCAATTCCAGTGGTCTTCTGGCTTCTGGGAAGAAGAAGTTGATCTTTTCTTCACTCCAATCATCCACACCCAATAATCTGAGTGGCTCTGCAAACCCGATATCCTGGGAAAGAGAAACAGTAGTTCTTCCTTCTTGGCCTCTTTTGGTAGTGATGATAATTACCCCGGCATTTGCCCTTGTACCATAAATAGCCGCAGCTGATGGGCCTTTTAGGATTTCTATGGTTTCGATGTCGGCAGGGTTAATGTCTGCCAATCTATTCGAGCCGTCATCCTGATTACTTCCTCCGGCACCGGTTACCGTGGCTCTACCTGTCCTTTGGGAGGCATTGCTGACGTAGACTCCATCAACAATAATCAAAGGTTGAGAAGCACCTGTCAAACTGGAAATCCCTCTCAGTTGAATGGAAATCCCTCCACCGGGAGCACCGCCATTGGATCGGATAGTAGCTCCAGGCACTTTTCCATAAAGTGCTCCGTCAGTTGTTTGGATAGTCGTGGTTCCTAATAGTTCTCTGGAAGAGACTGAGGTCACGGCATTGGCGAGGTTACTTCTTTTGACAGAAGTAGCCAAACCGGTGACTACGACTTCTTCCAAGTTGGTTGCATCTTGCTTCAACTGAATATTCAGGATGCTGACACCCGGAGCCACATTGACGTTTTGAGTCAGGTAGCCGATGGAAGAGAAAATTAGGGTAGTACCCTCATTGGTAGGAATCGTGATCGAGAATCCTCCGTCTAGGTCAGTGATCGTTCCAGTGGTAGTTCCCTGGAGGAGAATACTGGCCCCAATTAGCGGTTCGCCAGTACGCTCGTCAGTGACTTTTCCTGTGACTGTGTACTGAGCCCAAGCCCAGCCCACCGACCCCCACAGGAACGCCATAGTGAGCAAAGTTTTGTAGAGTTTAAACATAGATTTGTGAAATTGTTGGTTGTATCCGAATTTCTTAAAAATTCTTCAATCCAAATGCTTTTTAGAATAATTCGAGAAAAAAAAATGATAAACGGAAAGAATCTCCTACAATAAGTAATATTTCAAGATTGGTTTGATCTTTTGAGGGAAATAAGAAAGGAGTAACAATCTTTTGCCAAAAAAGTGGAAATCCTCAAGCCCCCCTTTGCTGTCTCTGGCCAATCTCTTGAAAAAAATCCCATTAGCAGTCTGATTATTCCAGTGGGTGCAACAAAGGATAGGGGATTTCGAATTGCCCCTTTTTCCCTAAAAGAAAAGACCGACATAGCTGCCGGTCTTTCTTTAAGCGTCAATTTTACTTTTTCATCATTGGGAGTACAATCCTGCTTTGGAATTTGCCACCATGGTGAATGTTGTTGGTGGCGACTTTTCCTTCGGTTTCATCGTAATTGTTTCCACCTGTGTTCATATTTCGATCAAATCTTGGGAAGTTCGAAGAACTCACTTCGATACGGATTTGATGCCCTTTTTCGAAGTAGTTGGACGTGCTCATCGGAGTCATTTTGATTTCATAGACTTTTCCGTTTTCCATCATGACTTCTTTGTCATATCCTTCACGGTAGCGTACTCTTTGGATGGTTTCATCGAGGTTATAGGCCTTACCGTCAGGATATACATCGATCAGCTTGATGGTCACGTCCGTATCCAAAACGTCGGAGGATAGGTACAAATAGCTTTCGATAAAGCCTGAAACTTCCACTCCTTCGGCTAAGGGCTCCGAAGTGTACACCAAGATATCATCCCGAAGTTCCATTTCACTTTGGTCAAAGGCACCACCTTGGACAGCATTTCCGGTACAGCAGACGTTTCCGCCATAGGAATTGACCGGATTCATCGGGTCATACTTGAAAGTGTCTTTGGCCTCCGTTTTTGGGGCTTTTGCTACCAATTTTCCATCTCCGTTTCTTGTATTGGCTTTTCCCTCGGAGTCCAAAAAGAAAGGAGTCATCACTGCTTCTTTTGGAGGCCATACATCAGAAGACTGCCATTTATTGATTCCCATGGTGTAGTAAGTCACTTTGGGAAGCTTTGCAATAGTTCCGTTTTCGTCTTTTCCTTTCAGCCAAAGATCAAACCAAGCGGTAATTACTTCGTCGTAATTCCATCGTGCATCACCTACGCTTCTTTCACCCACGATGGTATTTTCCGTTGCTCGTGTATAGGCGCAGTGCAATACCGGTGCGATTACCAGGTATTGGTTGTCCCGGGCCATTTGGCTGATGGCATTCTGACGGGCATGGTTGTATAGAGCGATGTTAGGGGAGGAGGAGACATCATACCAAGATACAAACCACATGCTTGGCGTATCGAAAGGCATGTCATCGTGATACAATCCACCCTGATACCATCTGGCACTGTTGGGCTTTCTGGTGATCATCTCCTCATAGATTCCCATTGGGCCATTGGCATTTTTAATGATGTCTTGCACAGGTAGATGAGCCAATCCCTCTTTCCAATCCACTCGAGGATATTCCGGCGCCATGTCATAGAAGCGCTGCAATCTCAACAGGTCTTTTTGCTCGATACCCGGCTGCAATCTTGGAGCCATTGGGTCATGCTGAGTGCTGTACAGCCATGCAGTAAAAAGCATCTGTCCCGCACCACCCCGATACCAGTTGCCCTGCTCGTAGTAGTCTCCGATCCTGCCGACTCCTGCACCGTAACCCTGAGGTACCATGGCACCCAAAGCAGGGTGCTGAAGGGAGGCCGCAGCCATTTGCCATTCGGCAGTGGAGGAACAGCCTAAAAGACCGATTTTACCATTGCTCCAAGGCTGGGTAGACATCCACTCAAACGCATCGTAGCTATCCGTCAATGGGGTGCCGAGAATGTCCCAATTTCCTTCGGAAAAGAATCGTCCCCTTTCGTTTTGTACCACGTAGGCATAGCCTTTTTTCACCCAAGAAAGGGCAGTCTGAAGGGTTCTTTCATTCATTTCTCCGTTTCCGAAGGTGTTGAAATTATAAGGGGTTCTGGAGTAAACGACAGGTACTTTGGCATCCCCTTTGGGTCGATAGATGTCCGTCGCGAGCCGGGTTCCATCCCGCATAGGCATCATTACTTTCTGATCGATGATAGCGATCTCATCGAGTTGGACTAAAACAGGTTTTTCCTGGGCAATAACCAGTGGACTCAGTCCCAGAAAAAACCAAAAAGAAAACAGTATCAGTTTTGATCTCATAGTTTGTTGAGTTTAGAAAACTTAAGTTAAGCACCAAATTCCAAATCGTCGCTGATTTTTGATAAATGGCTTTTTTTAGCCTGAGTCTCACGGATTATCCTCACGGAGGTGTGGTTTGATTTTTCATTTACCCAGATAAGGCTAAATTTGCATCTCAATAATTTTTACTTATGTCCGACAGTTCGAACAATACCCTGAGTACCTGGGTAGAAATGCCGAATCACTCCGATTTCACCATTTATAATCTTCCCTTTGGAGTTTTCAAAAACAAAAAACTCAGCCCGAGAATCGGGATAGCAATAGGGGATAAAATCGTCGACCTCAGTGTTCTGGATCAGGAGGGCTTCTTTTCCACCTTTTTCCTGCCTGAGGGAATATTTCTAAAGGATTCGCTCAACGACCTGATCGCTTTGGGGAAAACACAAACGCGCAAAATCAGAGAGCGGGTACAGCAGCTTTTACTTGCAGACAACGAAGAGCTGAGAGATCATTCTGCCCGGGGAAAAGTGATGGTCAACCGCAAAGAGGCAGAAATGCTCCTGCCGGTAAAAATCGGGGATTACACTGATTTTTACTCCAGCATAGAGCATGCGACCAATGTGGGTAAAATGTTCCGTGATCCGGAAAATGCCCTTTTGCCCAACTGGAAGCACCTGCCCGTAGGCTATCATGGAAGGGCCTCTTCCATAGTCGTGTCAGGTACACCAATCTATCGTCCAAAAGGGCAATTCAAAGATCCGAATATGGATAAGCCGGGTTTTGGACCCAGTCGGAGATTGGACTTTGAATTGGAAATGGCATTTATTACCGGACGCCAAACCAAACTTGGGGATGCTGTAAGTACTGCAGATGCCGAAGAGTATATTTTTGGAATGGTCCTGTTCAATGATTGGTCTGCCCGAGATATTCAAGCTTGGGAATATGTACCCTTGGGTCCATTTTTGGGGAAAAACTTTGGATCTTCCATTTCTCCATGGGTGGTCACCTTGGAGGCCTTGGAACCCTTCCGTGTGGCTGGTCCTACGCAAGAACCCGAGGTGCTCGATTACCTCAAATGCGAACAGAATCACAGTTTTGACATCAATCTGGAGGTGTATATTCAGCCGGAAGGCAAAAAAGCCACCAAAGTCTGTCAGTCCAACTTCAGCTACATGTACTGGAATATTGCCCAGCAGCTAGCCCATCACACGGTCAATGGATGCAATATCAATGTAGGGGATATGATGGCCTCTGGCACCATATCCGGCGCGACAGAAGACTCCTACGGTTCTATGCTAGAACTCAGCTGGAAAGGAACACGACCTGTGAAGCTGGAAGACGGGGAAGAACGCAAATTTATAGAGGACGGAGATACGGTAACCCTGAAAGGCTTTGCAGAAAAAGACGGCATCAGAGTGGGGTTTGGTGAAGTAAGCGGCAAAATCCTTCCCAGTAAGTAATTTATAAAGGTTCACTTTCTTAAATCCCTCAAAAATCCTGTCACAAATGGCAGGATTTTTTTGTTTTTAACCAAAAAGGTATAGCTTTATATCTAACTGATTTTCAGATACTTGTTAAAATAGTTTAACAAGCGTATTAGGTTCCCGAAAGATTTTGTCAATGTTCCTCTTCGGGATATTTATCCAGTAGTTTCCGGTCTCCGGAGTGAATACCTAATTTATTTTTAACTAAAATTCTTCAATTTATGGCTAAGCTAAGAAGCCTTTCCATTACGTCTCCCATCGTTTTTGCACTTCCTTTCAAAAGCGAATGGGCACAAGTCCCTATTGATCTCGATGCTCCTTTCAGTTCGGGTGCTTGGGATGATGCCGGTACCCTCAAGTTTTCGCGGGGGTTTGTTTTGGCAAAGAATGATGCCAGATTTCTCTATTTGGCTCTGGATGTAGTCGAGGACACCGGAAATGACACTGGAACCAACGATTATTTTTGGTTGACTTTTGATGTCAACCGGGACCGGGCGATCACTTCCAATTCGGACGTGAACTATGCTCTCTACCCCGGACAGCCCAATAAATTGGGTAAACAAAAATACCTTGGTCCGGGAAGGTGGACCGGTCTTCTTCCTGATACTTCAATGAGTGAAGTGCGGCAGGAATTTGGGTCCAGTATGAATGCTTCCGGGTCACACAGGATTTGGAAATTCAAAATCGATCTGAGTGAAATCAATGTGGCCATTTCCTGGCCGCTGAGCACGCCCTACACTTATTTCGGGTTCCGGGTTAAATCCAGCAGCTCTGGGTTTACTACAGATTTTCCCGGTAATTTCTACAAGGATTTTACCAAGCTCCGTCAATTAGTCCTTTCCCGAAAACCTGCCATTCCATCCAAGGATTTGGGACCGTTGATCGGAAGTGTGGGAATGATTCCCACGACTAAGATCAATTCCTCAGGAAGAGCTACCACAGATCCGGGCTATTTCGTTCCTGCCCAAAATGCAGCTTTCGGCGGTACGCTCAATCTGATTGGTAATCGAACCAAAATTCAGAATCTTTGGGATGCTGGCAGAAAAAAATATCAGGTACATATCACCCCTCCGGGTGGTACTGCCCAAAAGCTGATTTCCAATTGGTCGAATTACCGATGGAATGGGTCCACCTATATTTTGGAGACTTTTGGTCCATCAAGCTTGGGATTCTATGAATTGCCGGATCCGTCCAAGGATTATTCCATTGATGATCTGCTGATTCAGTTTCCTACCACAGCCCTTCTTCCCGGTCTTTATTCAGTCAATGTGGTGTTTTACAAGCGGGTAGGCTTTGTGGATTTGCCTGACCTCACGGCCAGTCAAACCATTGAACTCTATATAGATAATCATCTACCAGAGGTGAATATTGAAAGCATCAAGCATGGAAAGACCGAAGTCTCCGCCTGTGCGATTGAGACAATCGGCAATGCTCCGGATGGAATCAATTTCAGGATTACGGCATTTGATCCTCAGGGAAATCTTCTGGGAGTCAGCTTCTATGCTACTTACGGTGCAGGTCAGTCGGCGGCAATATTTTCAGAAAGCTATGAACCTTCCAAAGGCAATTGGCAGGGATTTTCCAATCAATTGATCCCCGCAAGCGGAAATTGGAGACCGCCTCAAAGCTGTGCTTATAGCTTCATTGTCTCCGCCACTGCCCGAACGACCAACGGGTATGGCTATATTGGGAGAGTTTCCAATCACCGAAACCTTACGCTTTTGCTAGGCTAAAAGAAAACAGCCACCTGGATTGACTCTTAGGTGGCTTTTTCATTTTATTTATCTCGATCAATCGTGAGCGCCGTGCTCTCCGTGCACATGTCCGTGCTCCATTTCTTCTGCGGTGGCAGGTCTTACCTCAATGATTTTTCCATCAAAGTGGAGGTCAAAGCCCACCAAAGGATGATTGAAATCCAAAATCAATTGATCCCCCAGATTTTTGAGGATTTTGGCCTGCATGCTATATCCATTTTCATCCATCAGCGGAAGAAAATTTCCTTCATCCAGCATTTCGGGTGAAAAGCCCCTCTCTCCTGAAAATTGAGCCGTGGGTAGGGTAATGATCAGCTCATCATCGGCATCTCCATAAGCTTCTTGGGCACTGAGCACAAAGGAAAAATCTTCCCCTTCTTTTTTTCCGGCAAGAAGCTCTTCAAATTTTTCAGGAAGGCCGCTTTGGCCAAAAAGAAAATAGAATGGGTCTTCCTCGTCCCTGATTTCCACACTGAAAGGCGCTGACTCGATATCGTCCTCGTCTCGGCTGACTTTGAGTTCGTAGGTCAGGCCTACCACTGTTTTTTCCTCGATTTTCATAGATTTTTTATTTGTTTGGAAGCCCGTATTTGAGGCGAATTCGGATTCGCTCTTTCAGGACAGCCCATTTGTTTTTTGGGGTTGATTTTTGAAGGGGTTTTGCTGCGCGAAAGACAAAGTACTGGTAGTCTTTTTCTTCAAAGAAAAGGGAATAGGTTTCCATCTTTTCGAGGTAAAACCCATTGGCTGTAATGTTTTTGATCAGGTCTCCTGAGTCCAAAGGCTGATCGATGACCTGTAGCTTTGCAGGCTCATTTTCGATCATCCACTGCAGGTAGCGAGGGGCAGGAATGTGGATAAAAATCACCGAATCCGAATGGGAATGCTTTTGGATTTTCTGAAAAAGCCGGAAATGCTGATTTACAGGGATGTGCTCAAGCACATCTGGGAATACAAAGAAATCGAAAGTCTCTCCTTTTTTGTCAAAGTCAGACATGTCGGAGACCTCGAAACTGAGGTTTTTTTGATCCTTCCAAAGCAATTTCGCTTTCTCGATACTTTCTGGTGAAATATCCACCGCAAGCACTTTCCCTTTGGGCACCTGCGTGGCAAGCAGATGGGATACTGTACCAATCCCACAGCCCACTTCAAGGATTTTGTGGTCGGATTGTAGTCCGGCAAGCTTTACCTTATCCAAAATGCTTAAGTGCCTGGAGTTTATTCCGGTTTTTTCCTGCTTCTCCGCAAATTGGTCGTAGAAGCTGACGACTTTGTCTTTATTTTCAGGATTGGACATGACTTTTTCTGAAAGTGAGGAAAATTCCGCCTGCCAACGCGATCAGGATCAAATATTGGAAAATAATGGTTGGGGTCTTGGTGCTGTAGTAGCTTGAAGGCTCAAAGGTAAAGACAATCTCGTGATTACCTTCCGGTATTTGCAAACCTCTCAGCAGATAGTTCACTCGCAGAATCTCGGCCTCTTCCCCGTCAATCGTAGCTTTCCAGCCTTTGGGGTAGTGAATCTCTGAGAATACCGCCAAGCCGCCACGAGTCATTTCGGCAGAATAGTTCAGCTGATTGGGCAGGTGTTCGGTCAAAGCAATTCGGCCCGTTCCTGCACTAATAGAGCCATATTCCTTCGTATTCAAGGTGGCTTGTACCTTGGTGTCGATTTCTCCCAAAAGGTCTATTTCCTCCTGATTGGAGGCCACGGGCAAAACTTCCTGAGGAATCCAGGCCGCCCCGTTGGCTTCAGGGTTTTCGAAAACAGAATTAGCCTCCGAGCCAGCCATCAGGTACTTGGTGTTGAGCATATTGATCACGCCGATTCCATTCCAGTCAAAGTTGCCTTCCTGAGCTTTTTGGACAAAATCCTGAATCTCAAACTGAAGCTGATTGTCTACCAAATCCTGATACCTTCTCAGCTTAGCGCCATGATAGCCGCCCAAGCTTTGAAAGCGATAGCTTGTTCTCGCTCCCTGAGTAAGTCCTTCGGTAAGCGAAAGCACACGAAAATAGTCTGTGTCCTTGGCAATTTCTTTTTCAGCAGGAGTTTCAGCAAAATATTGCCTGGAAGGATTTCCCTGAAAGGATTCTTCATTCAGGTATCGTCTGTTGATCGTCCATACATCTATGGTGATCAGTGCAATCAATCCTGCCCCGAGGATGAGCTCCGATATTTTTCCTTTCAGATAAAAATAAATCAAGCCGATGGAAAGTGCCACGAAGGCGAAGCTTTTCCAAGCTGAGGAAGAAAGCATGGCTTTTCGGTCGGACTTCAAAGCCGTGACCAGCCAATCCGGGAAATTGGCATCCGCCGCTCCCTCAAACCGGAAAAAGGCTCCCGAAGCCAAGGCCAAAATCAGGGTTAATCCTGCCACTATTCCTCCTGAAATCAGTAGCGGTTTCATTTCCTTGGTTTGGGATAAGCGCTCCAAAGCGATCATTCCCAAAACCGGGATAGCAAAAAGGGTCATTCCCAAAGCCATGGAAACTGCCCTAAACTTGTTGTATCCGGGCAAAATGTCAAAAAGAGCATAATTGAACCAAGCCAGGTTTTTTCCCCAACTCAGCATCAGCGAAAGGACGATGATCGTCCCGAAAGTGATCAGACTTTCTTTTGGCGCAGCCCAAATGCCCAAAATGGCCAAAAATACCAAAATCACACTTCCGTAAATCGGCCCACCCGTAAATGGCTGATCTCCCCAATAGGTCGGGGCACTTTTGACAAATCCATTGATCTGCGCAGGGTCCAATCCTTGTGCTCTCAGAGCTTTTTCTGAAGCAGAATCCTTGGAAAGGGGGGTATTGCTTCCGCCCCCGTAAAAGTCCGGGACGAGCAGAGTCAGGGATTCCATAATTCCATTGGACCAGCCAAAAGCATAATCTTTATCCAAGCCAGCTGAAGAAGTCTCCAAAGTGGCATTTCCCCTTGTGGAGTAGGGACTGTATTCCAAAGCTGTAGCCAATCGGGTGAGATTTCCGCCCACCGCAAGCAAGGCACCGATCACCAAAAAGCCCAAAGCTTTGGCCAAGGGGGCAAATCCTTCTTTTTTCCAGGAAAAAATCAGACGAACTGCTACATAAATCACCGAAATGATCAGTGTATAGTAGGTGATCTGTAGGTGGTTGAATTTCAGTTGGAGTACAAGACCTAGGGCCAAAAGGGCCGCGCCGAGGAGGTGTTTTCGCTCAAAAGCCAGATGAATTCCCGCCAGAATGAGCGGAATGAGGCAAACTGCCCAGATTTTGGCATTGTGTCCTGCCTCGAGGGAAAGCAGATTGTAGGTATTGAAGGAAAAAGCAATCGCACCGGCCATAGAGAATATGGGCCTCACTCTAAAGCTCAATAAAAGAATGTACATACCCACCATGCCGAAAAAGAGACCATTGATCGGGTGGGGGAGTCCTAGGGTAAGAATAGAAATCAGCAAATTCGTAATGTCGCCGGGAAGCTCCAGACTAATAAAGTAGGTTGGCATCCCTCCAAACATGCTATTGGTCCAGAGCAATTGCTCGCCCGTCTCAGCCCGATAATCGAGGACTTCTTTGGCAGAGCCTTCCCATTGAAGGATATCCCCTTGGAAGATAATCTTACCGTCAAAGACCATGGGGGAAAAATACAGGACAACGATAAGGTAGAAGAAAAGTACCCCGATCAGGTGGGGAAGAATGTCTTTCTGAAATTGAAGTTTCATGCAGGCCGTGTTGAAGTACGTTCGGGCTGCAAATTAGGGATTTCGTGGGAAAGAGTGAGAGGAAATGACTTTTGATTAGTGCTCACAGATGCCACAGAAATACACAGATTTTTTTCATCTGTGCCCATCTGAGGCATTTGTGAGCTAAACAAAAAGCAGGTAGAAATGCCCAAAATCATTACTTTTGCACCAAATAGCCGAAAAGCCACATGTTTGATAATTTAAGTTTGAAGCTGGACCGGGCCTTCAAAACCCTGAAAGGAACCGGAAAAATCACCGAAATCAACGTTGCATCTACCGTAAAGGAGATCCGAAGAGCCTTGATAGATGCCGACGTCAACTATAAAGTAGCCAAAGAAGTCACCGACAAGATCAAGGAAGAGGCCATGGGCCGGGATGTCTTGATCTCCGTTTCTCCGGGACAACTCCTAGTAAAGATCACCCAAGAGGAGTTGACCAAGCTCATGGGAGGCTCCAAAGTGGATATCAAGCTCAGCGGAGACCCTGCTGTGATTTTGATCTCCGGTTTGCAGGGTTCGGGTAAGACCACTTTCACCGGAAAGTTGGGTGCCTTCTTGAAAAAGAATGGTCGCCAAGTGCTATTGGTCGCCTGTGATATCTACCGGCCTGCGGCGATTGATCAGCTGAAAGTGTTGGGAGAGCAGATTGGGGTGGAGGTATACGCCGAACCGGAAAATAAAAATTCCCTGCAGATCGCCAACAATGCGATTGCTCATGCAAAGAAAACCGGAAAGAAAACCGTAATCGTCGATACCGCGGGCCGCTTGGCGGTGGATGAACAGATGATGCAGGAGATTGAACAGCTGAAAAAAGCGCTTAATCCATCCGAGACCTTGTTTGTGGTAGACTCCATGACCGGTCAGGATGCGGTCAATACTGCCAAGACCTTTGACGAGCGATTGGATTTTGACGGGGTAGTCCTGACCAAGCTGGATGGGGATACCCGGGGTGGTGCCGCGATTTCCATTCGACACGTGGTCAATAAGCCGATCAAGTTTATTTCCACGGGAGAGAAAATGGAAAATCTGGATGTCTTCCATCCAGATCGTATGGCCCAGCGGATTCTGGGCATGGGTGACGTGATCTCTTTGGTCGAGCGTGCACAGCAGGCCTTTGACGAGGATGAAGCCAAGCGAATCAATGCCAAAATCCGTCAAAACAACTTCAATTTCGACGATTTCCTTTCTCAGCTGGAGCAGGTGAAGAAGATGGGAAATATCAAAGACCTGATGGGAATGATCCCCGGAATGGGCAAAGCAATGAAAGGCTTGGATATTGATGACGATTCCTTCAAGCCCATCGAGGCAATTATAAGAAGTATGACTCCCAAGGAGCGTCAGCAGCCGGACATCATCAACGGAAGCCGAAGAAAGCGAATTGCAGATGGCTCCGGTAGAAATATCACCGAGGTGAACAATCTCATGAAGCAGTTTGACGACATGCGCAAGCTGATGAAGCAGATGAACAAAATGGGTGGTGCCAAGCAGGCACTAGGTCGTATGATGCCTCCCGGAGGAAGAAGATAAAAATCAGAAGTATAATTTATAAAGAATGAAAACCCGGTCTGAAAGGATCGGGTTGTTTTTTTGAAATAAATCGTACCGCTTGGGAGATTTTTAGGTGATGTTTTAAATTAGAACCTACTTTAAAATTTGAATGAGAAACATAGGCTTTTTTGCAATTCTTTTTTTTGTGGGATGTAAATCAATCGATCCAAGCCTTAGGGTCAAAACAGTAACAATACAACCCCAATCTCAAGAAATCAGATTTGAAGAGGTCTTTTCAAAGGCTAAGGCGTTGAATCTTTCTGGCGAAGAACTGCCTTTGTCAGTTTACCGGGTCATTCCATTGGATGAAGGTTTTTTAATCTTGGATGGGAAGAAACAACAGGTTGGTTTTATTAATTCAGAAGGAGATTTTAAGACAGTAATTTCCTCCGTGGGTGAAAGTCCAGGTGAATTCTTGGAAATCTGGGACTTAAAGATTAATCCCCAAAACAATAAGATTTTTATTCTTGACAGAAAGGTTAGAAAGCTTTTGATCTTCTCCGATTCATTTGGATTTGAGACAGAGATTCCTATCAAAAAGGAATATGCATCTTCACTTCTTTCATTTTCGGTTTTATCTGGAAATGAAATTCTCTTCCAGACCAGTGGGAGTTCAGGATATAAGTTTATGAGGTATGATATTTCTTCCAAAAACTTTGAATTTAAGGTGCCGATCGATCAAGAGTTTGAAGGGCTTGGTTTCGGCAGCGATCGGTCTATGTCTGTTTTGAATGACCAAGTTTCTGTGATTTATCCCCTGAGCAATAAGATTGAACGATATGACAGATTCCTGTCTAGGAAAGAGGATTTGTTTGTTGATTTTCAGGGATTTTCGATCACCGAGTCGGAGTTGAAACAAGTCGCGTACGATCAAAATCGAATGTTTGATTTGATACAAAATGATAGAAATAAAAAAACTCACTCTTTCGGAATTGTTGAATTAGATCGATACTATGTGATTTCCTACTATTTAGGATCGTTTCGAAATGGGGATTTTTTGAAATCCATTGTTGAAAAAAGTACAGGGCACACTAAGACCTACAATACCATAAAAATCGGTGATGTGGAGGTAGATCTTTTACTTATGGGAAATGGGAAAGGAGATGAATTGATTTTTTCCCTAAACCCAGAAAAATTGGAGCGTATGTCTGATTCTCAAATCCATGCTTTATCCAAAAAACTAAAAATTTCAATAGATAAAAACTCTCCTTTGTTGCTTTTCTGTACCTTGAAATAAGACTTTTTTTTCATCAGGTAAAGTCTAAAAAATAATCGGTCTGAAAGGATCGGGTTTTGTTTTGCAAAATGCAATAATTGTTTTCTGTAAAAAACAATTATTTATAATGTTTTTTATAAAAAACAAATTGTATTTTTGTTTCTTATAAAAAACAGTATGGATCGTTTAATCACCTTATCCAAAAGGAAGCTAGAAGTCTTAAGTTTTTCATTTGCACGATATCTTTTTGAAAAAATAGATTGGGAACAAAGGCTGATCTTGATTCTGGGACATCGTGGCGCAGGAAAGACTACACTTATGCTCCAGAAAATGCAATCGGAAAAAAGGGAGGAGTCCATTTACCTCAGTTTGGATGATTTTTATTTTGAAGGAAACAGATTGGTGGTGCTGGTGGAGGAACTGTATCAATTAGGCTATCGAAGATTTTTTTTGGATGAGGTGCATCGCTATGAGCATTGGTCGGTGGATCTAAAGACCCTTTTTGATCAGTATGAAGATGCCTATTTTGTGGTCTCTGGCTCTTCGATTTTGGGAATTTCAAAAGGAAATGCAGACCTCTCAAGACGTGCTGCCCAATATGTATTGGCGGGAATGTCCCTCAGGGAATATATCGAACTTGAAAAAGGGATTTCGTTTCCTGTATTAAGGTTAGAGGACTTGCTTTCTAATCCACAGGAATTGACCATGTCAATTACCGATCAGGTGGATATTTTATATGTTTTTCGGGATTATTTGATTTTTGGATATTATCCATTCTATAAACAAGGGAAGGAGCTCTACCCGGAAAGATTGATCCAAACCACTCACCTTGTGTTGGAGATGGATATTGCACCTTTTGAGGAATTGACTCACAAAACCATCCAAACGATGAAGAAGCTCCTTTACATCATCAGTGAGTCGGTGCCTTTTATCCCAAATGTAAGCAAGCTGGCTGAGCGATTGGGAGTGTCAAGGAATACAGTGCTGAAGGTATTGGACCTGCTTCATCAAGCCCAAGTGCTCAATTTGCTGAGATCATCTGTTCAGGGAGTTTCTTTTTTGCAAAAACCCGAGAAAATCTATTTGCATAACCCAAACTTGGCTTTCGCTTTGAGTCCTTCAGAAGTGAACTTGGGAAATGTCCGCGAGACTTTTTTCTTTAACCAACTTCAAGTCCTACATCAGGTGAGTTTTCCGAAGTTTGGAGATTTTAAGGTAGATCAAGGATTTTACTTTGAAATCGGCGGACCCAATAAATCAGCACATCAACTTCAGGGAGTTCCCAATTCCTATTTGGCCCTGGATGGAATCACGACTGGAAATTCAAACCGGATTCCGCTCTGGGCCTTTGGTTTTTTGTATTGAGGGAAAAGGAAATTATTAATTCTGATTATACGCTATTCTGCCAGTTGACAAATTTTCCTTTGAATTTGGGCTGGAAGACCGATGACGGAAAGCCTGCCCCGAAGGATTTCGGGGACCGAAGTAGGCAAAAAATTGGTGTTTACTACATCTTTTCGCCTTGTAAGGAAGCTAATGGCAAAGTACCGTATATTCATATTATTAAATTCCCAATTGAAAAATTCCAAGTGAATGAATTTTTTCCGATTCCCTTTCCTCCTAGCTCCTTAACTTCAATACAGCGTCTTATCTCCCTTTTCTTTCCAGATTTCAAAGGCTTCTAAACTTTCCTCCCTCAGCAAATTTTCCATAGGGATTTTTCTTTCTGAGGGTTTGACTTCGATTTCCTGATAGATAAACTCATCATCAAAACCTGCATCGGCAGCATCTTCTTTGGTACAGGCATAAAAGACTTTGCTCGGTCTCGCCCAAAAAATCGCTCCCAAACACATAGGGCAGGGTTCGCAGGAAGTATAGACCTCACAGCCTTCGAGTTGGAAATGATTGAGGTTTTTGCAAGCATCCCGGATCGCCACTACTTCGGCATGGGCTGTTGGATCGTTGGTTTTCAAAACCATGTTGGAACCCTGCCCGATGATCTTTCCGTCTTTGACGATCACACAGCCAAAAGGGCCACCATTACCGGCGAGCATCCCCTCCTTGGCCAAAGTGATGGCTTTTTTCATGAAGTCTATTTGTGCTTGTTCCATTTTGATTTTTGGTTCACTGATGAAAAATTGAGGTTGAGATGTCCTTCCATTTTCCATACGTTTTATGGCAGAAGGGGATTTGATCAATGCCGGATTACCTTCCCGTCTTCCATCTCGATGATTCGGTCTGTGCCCTCGGCAAATTCCGGATCGTGGGTCACAATCAGCATGGTCTGCTTAAACTCCTGAGCCAATTCCTTGAATTTGTTGTAGACGATATCCGAATTTTTCTTGTCCAGATTGCCTGTGGGCTCGTCTCCCATGATCAGCAGGGGATCATTGATGAGGGCACGGGCGATGGCTACCCGCTGTTTTTGACCTCCGGAAAGCTGATTGGCCTTTTTCAGTGCATGCTCCTGCATATCGAAGATTTTCAGCTTTTCCATGGCCCGGTGCTCTAGTTCCTCTCTGGAATATTTCTCCAACTTCAATCCCGGAATCATCACATTTTCCAATACGGAAAATTCATTGAGCAGGTAGTGAAACTGGAAAACGAAGCCGATTTTCTCATTTCTCAGGTGTGCCAGGTAGTTTTTGGGTTTGCCGGAGATCAGTTCCCCATCCATAAATAGCTCACCCCGGTAATCCGTGTCCATGGTGGATAGAATATAAAGCAGGGTGGATTTGCCGCAACCTGATTTACCCACTACAGAAATAAATTCTCCTCTTTCCACCTGGAAACTTACCTTTTTCAGGACTTGAGTCTCCGTGGGGTTATAGAAAAACTTGTCAATATTTTTGGCTTCCAATACCTTCATTTGCTTTGGGCTATTTTCCTCGAATGATTTCCACCGGATCCACTCCTGAGGCTTTTCTGGCGGGGAAAAAGCCTGCGAAGTAGGTCGTAATCAGACTGAAAATCCCTCCAATTAGGTAGTATTTGGGATTGTAATCCACAGGAAAGGTCTTAACGGTAGGAAGAGCGTCTGTTTCAAAGGGGACTTGGTCAATTCCCAATCCAGCCAAGTAACCAAAGATCAGTCCTAAAACCCCTCCGACAATCCCTATTGAAAGGGCGATCACAATGAATATCCGGTTGACATCCTGACTGTTGAACCCGATGGCTTTTAGGATGGCGATGGTATCCAGCTTTTCGTAGATCATCATGTTCAGGATATTGTAAATCCCAAAACCTGAAACCACCAAAAGGGTAATTCCAACTGCGTAGCTGATCAGAGTACGGATTTGTGTACCCGTCTCAAATTGGGCATTGACTGTCTGAATATCATCTGCATCGATCTGGAATATCCCTCCAAGCTCTTTTGCCATGGAAGGAGCCTGATTGAAGTCATGCAGCTTGACCTGAATATCGGTGATGTAGGAGGTAGGTTCTCCCAGCATTTTTTGTACCGTGGAAATGGAGGCGTAGCTGTTGGTATTGTCAAAATCTCCCAAACCACTTTGGTAATAGCCGACCACTTTCAGCTGTACCCGATTGCCTTGTGCAGTGGTGACCTGAATGACATCGCCGATGTCGGCCATCATTCGGTCTGCCGCTCCTTTTCCCAAGATGATTGTATTGATCTGATTTAGATCCTGATAATTTCCCACCGTGACATAATCTTTGAAGGCAAACAACCGGGCTTCTTGCTCCACATCGATTCCATTCACCACACCGGTCAGGTCAATCGTTCCGATATTGAAAAATACCTGAGCGGAGATTTTGGCACTGACGCCGAGCACCCTGGAATCATTTTGAAGGGTTTGGATGATGGATTCACTGTTGTGGATGGTCAGTCGGCTGGTACTGGGTTTGATCGAGCGGATTACATTCATGGAATTCTGAAAATCCGGACTGAGATCGATGGGCTGATTGGGATTGGGTTTGATTTCGTTGTAGAAGCGGATATGAGGCGTCCTGTTCAGTACCAAACCGTCAAGAAGCGTATTCAGTCCGTTCATGAAGCCAAGCAAAGCCACAAACATGGTGATGCTGAACATCACTCCGGTGGCAGCCACTAGGGTCTGCTTCATTCTGGCCAGCATCAAGGCCTTGGCAATCTCCAAAATCAATCCCCACTTCATTGATTGGGCTGAATTAGTTCGGTAGTATTACTGACCCCTTCGAGGATTTCTGCAAACTGGAAATTCTTGATTCCCACTTTTACGGTCAGCGTATCTCCATCTGAGGTAATGACCTGATTTTCTCCCAATAGGTAATTTCTTGGAATCACCAGAGTTTTTAAACTCACTTTTGTGACGACATTGGCTTCCAAGCTAAGGTTCGGATATAGCTTTGGGGGAGCTTTCGTGAAGACCGCTTCCAGCGTGAAGGTTTTGGACTTGGAATCCATGATGGGGTACACCTTGGTGACCTCAGCTTCAAAAGTCTCACCTTTGTAGCTGTCCATGCTCACGATTACTGGCTGACCTACCTCTACTCTGGCGATGTCATATTCATCTACCTGAAGCTCGAGGATAAAATCACCCGGACTGCCAATGATGGCAAGGGGAGTTTGAGGATTGGCCATTTCACCAACTTCCTTGAGCAGGGAAAAAACAACTCCATCGATTTTACTTTTAAGGGTAAACTCATTTTCCACCACTTGGCTGATGGCGAGGTTTTTTCCGGCACTTTTGGAATTATATTCGATTTCCCGCTTCAGGTCTCTATACCGTAAAAGGGATGACTCGTAGCTGGTTTTTGAGTTGCGGTAGTTAAGCTCTCGCTGTTCGAGTTCCACAGCCGTACCGATTCCCTTGTCCCAAAGATTTTTGGTACGTACCCAAAGCAGGGAGTCATTGTAGAGTTTGTTTTTGGCAAAGCTGATAGCCAATTCCAGATCCCGAAGGCGGGTTTGGTTGGCTTGCTGATCTGCAAAAGACTGGGCAAGCTGGGCATTTTCCTTTCTCAGTTTTTCAGCCTCATTGTAGACCAAAAGGATGGGGGCCCCTGCTTTTATCGTATCACCTTCCTTGACAAAAACCTCCTGAATGGGGCCGGAGGCCATCGTAAAAGCCTCGTATTGATTTTTCGCTTTGACCAAACCGGAAGCATAAACTGATTCGGTGATGGCTTTGTACTCAGGAAAAACAGTTTCCTCACCTTCTTTTCCGCAGGAAAAAAGAATGAGAGAAAACAGGAGTCCCACCCAAATGGAAGATTTATTCAGCAAGAAACTGGACATAGTGCTGCATCGATAAGCTACACAAACATAAGAGAAGCGGTTTGGGGAAAACCTGAGAAATGTCATTTCTGGGCTATTTATTCAACAGCCTGGTAAATCATCTGCCGGAAGCGGTTTTCGTAGTATGAGCTAAAAGGACTTACCTGGGTCATAAAAATGGCCACTAAGTCTTCCTTAGGGTCAATGAAGAAATAGGTGCAAAAGGCCCCACTCCAATAAAAGGTGCCTTCCGAACCCAAGGCATTCGTATCGGCCAAATCATCGATCACTGCAAAACCAAACCCAAATCCCTTCCCCGGATCCAAGAATAGTCCATCGTCATGAGGCAGAGTCATCAATTCCACAGTTTTGGAGCTGAGGTAGCGTTTGCCTTCCCACTCTCCCCCATTGAGCATCATCCGGGCGAATAGGGAATAATCATGGGCAGTTGAAAACAAGGCATTGGCTCCTGCAAAGACGGTATTTCCTGAAGTTGGTGTTTGTCTTTCAGCTATAATCAGTTTTCCTTGCTCGTTATAAGTGTGGAGGGTGACCATTCTTTGGTTTTGCTCATCATTCAGATTGTATCCTGTATCCTTCATTCCCAAGGGTCCAAAAAGCCTTTCCTGGAGGAATTCAGCTGGGTTTTTTCCCGAAATAACTTCAATGAGCCTAGCTAGAATATCCGGAGTAGCCGAATAGTACCACTGCTCACCCGGCTGACCAATCATGGGCAGTTTGGCATAAGCAGACACTCGGGTAGCTATGTCGGGATGGGGCGTATAATACAAGCCTTCGATTACCTCTTTGTCCACTTTGGAGGAACCTAGACCATGGGAAAACCCGGCCGTATGGCTCATCAACTGGGCGAGAGTGATCGGTGACTTTAAGGGTTCCAATCCTCCTTCTGAGCCTAATTCGGGATCTTTGGCCACTTTGGCGTCCTTAAACTCCGGGAGGTAGAGGTGCAGGGGATCATTCAGGAAAAAATGCCCCTCTTCATACAGCATCATGAATGCCGTCGTGATGATCGGCTTGGTCATGGACTGGATGTAGAAGATCTGATCTGATTTCATTGGGGCTTGGGTAGAAATATTACTTACCCCAAGTGCCGACTCATGGACTTTTTCTCCGTTTTTGTAGACTAGCGTGATTACCCCGGGTAATTTTCCCTGATCAATTTCATTTTGAAAATAGGCATCGTAGCGGGCAAGTCTTTCTGGAGAAAGGTTAGTTTGTGCAAGTCCTAAATAGCTGATGAACAGGGCTAAAAGGAGGGTTGAAAGGGTCTTTTGGATCATGTTTTTGAATATAAAAAAGACTCGAATTTTCATTTCGAGCCTTGTGGTTATTTGCTTTAAGAAATTAATTCACTGACCAATAAATCTTCATCCAGGTCTTCCCAATGGATTCCTTCTCCATTTCCTATGAATCTCCATTTTTCAAGTTGTTCCTTGGTTGCTTCTCGTAGTCTTGGAAACCATTCGATCGGAATCCCAATTTCCCGACCATCCTCCATGAAAATGGTCATTTTTCCATTGGAAAATGAAAGATCAACTGCCTGATTTGATTTAAGATTTGTTAAAGTACTCATCCCAACTTGATTCAATTAGTTTCAGATTATCTTGGATCAAAATACGAATTTCTCGCAATTCGGAAGCGGAAAACTTTTTGGAAACGACCAACTGAATAGGGTCTAGAAAAAACTTAGCCGTTTTCCCGGACTTTTCAATGTGAATAGGCTTAGGCAAGTGATCGTTGCTTTAAAAGAAAAATCTAAACCCATTTTGCTTGAATATGGTCGGCATCAGCATAAATTTAAAGAAATCAATTCAACTTATGCCACATTTAGAAACTTCCTATACCGCTCACGATGGACAAAAACTTTACCTCCAAGCGTGGATGCCGGAAGCTCCCAAGGCAGGTTTGCTAGTCGTGCATGGTCTTGGTGAGCATAGCGGAAGATATGCCTATTTCGCAGAAAAAATGAATGAAATCGGAGTTGCGGTTTTCACTTTTGACGGAAGGGGGCATGGCAAATCAGCTGAAGGGAAACCCACCGCCTATTTTGATTCTTACCTTGATTATTTGAAAGACATCGATGCGCTGTTTGATAAAGTCAAATCCTACCTTCCTGGACTGAAAGTTTTCATTTATGGACATAGCATGGGTGGAGGCTTGGTGGCAGCCTATGTGTTGAAGTATTCACCTAAGGCCGATGGGGTGATTTTAAGTTCTCCTGCGATCAAGGAAGCTGAGGGTACTTCGGCGCTTTTGATTGCTGTATCGGGTCTGATTAATCGTTTCCTCCCTAAGCTGAAGGTTTTGAAACTGGATATCGCAGGGGTGTCCCGCATTCCGGAGGAAGTGGAAAAATACAAAAATGACCCGCTGATCTATCAGGAAAATATTCCTGCCCGAACGGGCTATGAGATCTATCAGATGATGCAGTTTATCCAAGGAAAAGCGGAGGAATTCGAGTTGCCCTTCCTGCTGATTCATGGAGATGCAGATCGATTGACCAACCCCAAAGGATCAGAACTGCTCTCCAAAAAGGCGAAATCCAAGGATAAAACCTTTTTGACATTTCCCGGAGGGTATCATGAGCTGATCAATGATCTCGACCGAGAAAAAGCAATACAGGTAATGGTGGATTGGGTGGGAGAGAGGATTTAAGTTTTATCAGCAAGGGGTTACATAAGATAGGAGGAGGCGGAGAGGTTTTTAATTGCTAAAGAAGTAAAATACGGGTTTTAAGGCCCTTATTTCTTTAACTTCTTGATCAATCGATCAAAATCGGATTCATACCTTTTGTCTTGAAAAACCCGAAATTTATCAAATTCCCCTTCGGCCTTTAGCTTGGCCTCCAGCATGCTTACTCTTCCCTTGTCCCTAAGAATGGGATAGCTGGAAAGTTCAAGAAAGCTATCCAGAAACTTGGCCCATTGTTGCATGGAAAAGGCCCTACCTCGCTGCGCATTGTTTTCTGCAAGATCCAGGTAGGCAGAGACGATGCGATTGAGTTCCCCGATATGTTGACGCGAAAGATAGTTTTTGGCGATGGACACATCGCTTTTTTGGATTTTGCCATCGGGAGCATCCTTCCATGTCTTCAGACCCATGTAAAGTTTGGTAGCGTCAGCTTCATCGTAGATGATCTCCGCGGCCGTTTTACCAGTGATCGCCCAATGAAGTTTGTTTTGCACCATGGCAAAAAACTCCTTGGTTTGGACACTTTGGGGGTCGTAATCGGTGCTCAGAGCATAGAGATCAGTAATCTTTTGGTAAAACCTTCGCTCGCTTGCCCGAATCTCCCGAATACGCTCCAGCAACTCGTCAAAGTAGTCCTGGCCAAAGTGCTTTCCCTGCTTCAGTCTCTCATCATCCATCACAAATCCTTTGATAATAAACTCATTCAGCGTTTGGGTGGCCCATTTGCGGAAGTCGGTAGCTTGAATCGAATTGACCCGATAGCCTACTGCCAAAATTGCTTCTAAACGATAGAATCGGGTAGAATAGGTTTTGCCATCAGAGGCAGTTGTTTCCAAAATGGAAATAACTGAATCTGACTCAAGCTCCCTGGTTTCGAATATATTTTTTAAATGCTTATTTACAGCAGGCACTTTCACTCCAAACAATTCAGCCATTGTCTTTTGAGTCAGCCAAAAAGTACCTCCTTGAAAATAGACCGACACGTTGACGGTTTGTTCCGCATTTTGGAAAAGTAGGATATCTCTAGGTTTCATAGGAGGTCTTTTAGTTCAATTTTAGAATTTCAATAGGTCTTAAAGTAGTTTATTATCTGTGAGATATAGCTTAAAACCATCTTATAACTCTGAAAAATTTATTCTAAAGATAAATTAAAGTCTAAAACGAAAATTCTATTGACATGTAGAGAGGGGGATTTAGAATGAAAAATCTTTCAAAAATCAGTTTTTGATTTCTCCCAAAAGCCCTTCCAAATCCAATCTTCTGGTGTACATCGTCAATTCACCATTTTCGTCCTTGGGCCAAAGCTCCCTCGGTCTATCCCAATATAATTCCACTCCATTTTCATCAGGATCATCCAGATAGAGCGCTTCCGACACTCCATGGTCAGCCGCCCCAGTCAATGGATACTTGGCTTCAATCAAGCGTTGGAAAATCAGGGCTAAATCCTTTCGGGTGGGGTACAAAATAGCGGTATGAAAAAGCCCTGCTGAATTTTTCGGGGCTGGTTTGCCACCTTTGCTTTGCCAGGTATTCAGCCCGATGTGATGGTGGTAGCCTCCTGCAGAAATAAAGGCTGCATCTTTTCCGTACCTCATCACCAGTTCAAACCCGAGTAGACTACAATAAAAATCCAAAGATCTTTCCAGGTCACTTACTTTGAGGTGGACATGCCCGATTCGGGTAGCTGAAGGGATAGAGTAGGGTTGCATGAGAAGAATTTTTACCAACGTGGACGAATACCGGGAGCGAATGGAAAATCCAAGCTTTTGAAATACTCCAAATCCCCTTGAGGTTGCTCGATTTCAGTTGGGAAGGGACGCTTTGCGAAAGTCTGGAAATACAGTAGGCAGGCATTTCTCCACCATTCTGCTTCCTGCACTTGGATTGCCAAAAGTTGACTGACATGGGAAAATCTTTCAGGATCGATTTGTCCCTGAAGCGAATCCCATTGGGATTTCATTTCTCGGGCTGTTTTCACTCCCTGATCATAGTGTAGGCCTATTCCCTCCCAGAGGGTATTTCCTGACTTCAGTTCAAAATCCCATGGTAAGTGATGAAACCAAAGCAGATGCTTCTCAGGAATCTGATTTGGATCAGACCAAACCTGCGAAATTTCATGGGCATATTGTCCCAAGGCATTCGAGCCTGTGGCAGTCCGATCAAATCCAATTCCCAAACTATCCGCCCGATGATAGTAAAGTGAAGTCCAGTCCGCTCTTCCGCCTTCCACCCAAGGAGCAGGTCCGTAGTGATGGCTTCGGCCCATGATATGATGCAGGCCGAGGGGATTCATGTAGTTGACTGCCGCTTCACGGGATTCCAACATGATTTCTTTGGTTTTGGAAAGGACTTCGGGGTTTTGACCGAAAGTCATTTTTATCCACTCTTGGGCAATTTCCTCTGAATTTAAGTAGGGATTCCAAGCTTGTCGTCCGAATGCATACCAATTCGCCTGTCCAAACAAATGTCCGGTCCAGTTGCGATCAGTACCAATGTTGGAGACTCCAGCCATAA
This sequence comes from Algoriphagus taiwanensis, assembly GCF_036245645.1. Taxonomy (NCBI): domain Bacteria; kingdom Pseudomonadati; phylum Bacteroidota; class Cytophagia; order Cytophagales; family Cyclobacteriaceae; genus Algoriphagus; species Algoriphagus taiwanensis. The sequence goes on from NZ_BTPE01000008.1 coordinate 52,946, forward strand.
GGGTGAGTTTTTGTCCAGAATCACTTCCATCGATAATCCCTGCTACCATGGAGCTGGGAGTGGGGCGGTAGGTTTTGCTTCGCAAAGTTTCTTCCCACATTGGGGCTAGATAGACTAGCTGTGTGGCTTGTCCCAAGTATTCTTGGGTGATCTGAAACTCCATCCCCAAGTTGGTGTTTTTCACTGCTCCGAAAAGAGGATGGAAAGGCTCTCGAGGCATAAAATCGATCGCCCCGTTTTTCACCTGAATAATTACATTATCCCTGAATTTTCCATCCAAGGGTTCAAATTCCAAATTGGCCTGCTTATGTCGGTCCTCATCGATCTCATGGGAATAAACAAAGGCTCTCCAAATGACAATCCCTCCATATGGCGCTAAGGCATCGGCAAGCATATTGGCTCCTTCTGCATGGTTTCGACCATATTCATGCGGGCCCGGCTGCCCTTCTGAATTGGCCTTGACCAAGAATCCCCCAAAGTCAGGGATAAAGGAATACATTTCCTCGGTTTTCTTTTTCCAGAAAGCAATCACATCCGGATCCAGCGGGTCAGCTGTTTTCAATCCACCGATTTCCATGGGGGCAGAAAACCTGGCAGTCAAAAAGACCTTGATGCCATAGGGTCTGAAAAGGTCCGCCAATACCTTTGCTTTTTTCATAAAGTCCGTGGTCAGAATTCGGGCATTGGCATTGACGTTGGTCAGGGAAACGGCATTGATCCCTAGGCTGGCATTGGCTCTTGCATAATCTATATACCGGGGATCGATGTAGCCCGGAAGCTTGTGCCAATCCCAAATCGAAAAGCCGGCATAGCCCCGCTCCACCGTTCGATCCAGATTGTCCCAATGGTTGAGCATGCGAAGCTTAACTTTCGGAGCATCAGATTTTTCAGATTTAGGATCAAAAGTTTCAGTTTGGATGCTTTTGAGCCAATCAAAGACTCCATAAAGTATCCCTACGGGCTGATTGCCAATGATAGCATAGTAGCTTTTTCCCTGAAAATCGATCGATCCTCTCCAGTATCCCTCGGGGCCGAGGTTCCGGATTTTCATCTGAGTTTCCAGTCCAAGAACTTGGGCAAGTTCCTCTCGTGTACCCAGCCAAAGCCGGGTTCGATCCAACCTTTCTTGGGTGAATACAGGATCTTTACCCAGCATCTTATTGCCAGCAATTTGAAGTTCTTTTCGAATTACCTCTTGGGTTGGCTCTTGTCCGAAAAAATAGATTCCGGAGAATAACGTCTCAACTTCGGTTTTCAAAGCAGAGGATTCGATTCTCGGGTAATCCAGCCAAAGCTCATATCCATCCTTTGAAAAGGCTGAAATTGAAAAAAGGGTGAAGAAAAAAACGGCGAATAGGTTTTTCATAGGTTTAAAGATTTGCAAGGTTAAGTTGGCCAAAAAACCACGGAAACTCAATTCCGATTTTTTTGAAGGAATCTGAAAAGGTTAAATGGTTTTGTGACAATATTCGTCACGGACTTCCTTCAGATTGGGAATTAAAGAACTTGGTTACCTATCTTCAAGCCTTACTTTTTTCGAAATGGAAAACAGACCTTTTATTATTTACAAATCCTCAGCGGGCTCTGGAAAGACCTACACGCTTACTTTGGAATATCTCAAGTTGGCTTTAGCTCATCCCGGGGCTTTTCGGCAAATCCTTGCGGTGACTTTTACCAACAAGGCAACCGCCGAGATGAAGGAGCGGATTTTGGAAGTCTTGGAGCGCTTGAGTCATGAGGTTAGGCAGGGTGAGTTCTTAGATATGCAGTTGATGAAGCACCTGAATCTGGACGCAGAGCAACTGAAAACCAGAGCTAGAAATACACTGCTGAGCATTCTTCACGGGTATGGCTATTTTGCGGTAAGCACGATTGATTCATTTTTTCAGAAAGTTATCCGCTCGTTTGCCCGAGAGATGGATCTACAGGCCAAGTTTGATCTCGAAATGGATACAGACGCCGTTTTGGAGCGATTGGTGGATCGATTGGTGGAGAAAGTAGCCCAAGACAAAAACCTGCGTGCTTGGCTGATTGGCTATGCCGAGGAACAAATTGAGGAGGGAAAATCCTGGGATATCCGAACTGGCATTAAAGGTCTGGGAAAAGAGATTTTTCAAGAGAGATTTAAAGCTTTCCGATCCCTTTTTCAGGAAAGCGTGGCGAAGGACGGCTTCTTGGGAGACTTTAGAAAACAAATCGAAGCCGAACGCCGGAAGCTTATTGCGGAGGCGGAAGAAATGAGAGAAAAGGCGGAAGCCATCCGGGCTCAGTTTGGTTTGGAGTGGACGGATTTTAAAGGAAGTTCAAAAAGCTTTGCTCTTCGTTTTGCCAGATTGGGAGATCCAAAATTTCCCTTTCCAGAACTGACAGAAGTTATGCTTCGGGATTTGCCAGATTCAGCCAATTGGTTTACCAAAGGATCAAAAAATGCCTCTAGCATCATTTCGGCAGTGGATTCGGGATTAGGCGATATTCTTTTTTCTTGGCCTGAAAAAGTCATCCAATGGAACACCATTTCAGCTTTGAAGCGAAACCTGAATGCCTTTGGCGTTTTCCGGGACCTGATTTTGGAGCTTCGAGACCTGAAAGACGAAGAAAGCATTCTGCTGATCTCCGATGTCAATGATTTCCTTAAAGAAATCACCCAAGGCAATGACGCTCCTTTCATCTATGAAAAAATCGGCAATCAGTACCGCAACTTTCTGATTGATGAGTTTCAGGATACCTCGGATTTTCAATGGTCCAGCTTTCGGCCTCTGCTGGAAAACTCCCTGGCCTCCGGCAATACCAATTTGCTGGTTGGGGATGTGAAGCAGTCCATTTACCGCTGGAGAGGAGGAAAGCTGGAGCTTCTTTTGAATGAGGTTCAAAGACAGATCAGAGAAGAATTCATTGTGGTCAAAAACCTGGCTGTAAACTATCGCAGTCTCCCAGGAATCATTGAATTCAATAATACGATTTTTGAAAAACTGCCGGCTTTGATGCAGATCGGTATGCAAGATGGATTTGGAGTGGATGCCCAAAATCTGTTGGCAGATGCATTTCTTGAGGTTAATCAGGAAATTCCGGAAAAGAAAAAGGGGCTGGAATTTCAAGGGAAAATTCATCTTGAGTTTAGAGAGAAAAGTACTTCGAAGAATTACTCCGAAGAGGAAGAGTCGGAAGATGAGGAAGCCGATTCCGGTGTCTTGGATAAATTGCCCGGTTTGGTGATGGAACTTCAAGACCAGGGCTATGGGCCGAGTGATATTGCCTTTTTGGTCAGGAAAAATGCTCAGGGGGCTGAAATCGCAGACCGCTTAATGAAGCATCAAAGAGAAAACCCGGACTCGAGATATAGTTTTGATGTGCTTTCGGAAGAATCACTCTTTATCGATAAATCCATTGCGGTAAAGTGCCTACTTGCCTTTTTTACCTATCTCAACAATCCCTCAGACAAGGTAGCTCTCAAAACCCTTTGGCACTACTATGCCTTGCTTCACAAGGTGGAATTGAGCCATGCTCTTTTTTACCAACGGAGCCTTCCCGAGACTTTAAAAGAAAAAGAACTTCAGCTCTTGGCTAAAGAAAACAGCCTGCTTCAGCTTCCTTTGGTCGAGTTGATGGAGGAGGGCTTATCCTTTTTGGGATTGACTGAAAAGCAACAGGACTTGGCCTACATTTCAGGGTTTAAGGAGGCAGTGTTTGATTTTGTGAAAAAGAATCGGGCTGACCTTTCGGGATTCTTGGATTGGTGGGAATTGAACAAGGGCAAACGAACGATCAAAATCCCCGAAGATCACGATGCCATGCGTATTTTGACCATTCACAAGTCCAAGGGCTTGCAGTACAAAGTGGTGATTATGCCTTTTTTGGATTGGAAAATCGTGGCTACAGGACTGCAGGCACCTGTGATTTGGGCTCCCTATCCCCAAGAAAATCCTCTAACGGTCGTTCCGCTCACTCACCAAAGCGGATTGCAGAATTCACATTTTAGCAGCTTCTACGACGATGAGGTGAGGTTGGCCTATCTGGATTCTCTCAATATGCTTTATGTGGCCTTTACCCGGGCAGAGGAGGTGATTTGGGGCTATTCGGATTTCAGTCGGACCAAGGATGGAATCAATCTCAAGCAAACCGGAAATGTGCTGTACACTCTTTTTTCCAATGGTTTTCAGCTATTAAATGGTTCTGGCGAGGGCTGGAATCCGGAAAAATTGACTTTCGATTGGGGAGAGTGGGGGAGAAAACTGCCTCCGAAAGTCGAAAAGCCAAAGACTCCTGTCGGCTTGCGCTGGGAAATTCTGGATTGGAAAGAAAAACTCAAAACCCGCAACTACGCCTGGGATTTTTCTGAGGAAGGCTTAAGAGCAAGGAATCAGCGAAAATTGGGTGTGATCATCCACGAATTGCTGGCAGATTCCCAAAGTCTGGAGGATGCGCTCCGACTACTTCGGGAGTTTACTTTCGAAGGGCGATGGGACGAAGAAACCGCTGCGGAGGTAAAAGTCCAATTGGAGACGCTTTTTGCCTTGAACCAAATTCAAGACTGGTTTAGTCCTGCCTATCAATCGCTTTCAGAGCAGGGAATTTTGCTTCCTGGTGGTGGTCAAAAGCGCCCAGATCGAATTTTAATCGGAAAGGAAAAGGCCTTGGTAGTCGATTTTAAAACCGGAGAAAAGCGGGAAAGCCATCTTCAGCAGGTGAAAGAATACATGGACTTAGTGAGCAAACTGAGTCAACTCCCGGTCAAGGGCTATCTCTGCTATCTCGAACCCACAGAAATTTTGGAAGTATGAACCCATTTTTGAAAGAAACCGCTCAGAAAATTCTTGAATCGGGTCGAGACCTGAAGGAAATCACCGTGGTCTTGCCCAACCGACGTGCGGGCTTGTTTTTTACCCGATACCTCGGTGAATTGATCGAAGAGCCGGTTTGGATGCCGGAGGTGATTACCATCGAGCAGCTGTTTTATCGATTGGCGGGAAATACGCCGGCGGATGATCTGACTTTGATTTTTGAGCTATACGAGCTGTATCGGCAGATTCAGACCGAGCCTGAGGATTTTGACCGGTTTTACTTTTGGGGAGAATTGATCTTGAAAGACTTCAACGACTTGGATCAATTTCTGGCGCCTGCCAAAACGCTCTACACCAATCTGGCCGAAATCAAGGAATTTGAATCGGATTTAAGTTATCTCACAGAAGAGCAGAAAGAGCTGATTTCTCAGTTTTGGAAGGCATTTGAGCGGCAAAACGAATCCGAGCAGGAACGCTTTCTTCGTTTTTGGCAGATATTGGCCCAATTGTACGAGAGTTTTCAGGCGAGACTCCGGACGGCAGGTTTGGCCTATTCCGGACAGCTGTACCGTCAGGTTGCTGAAAATACAGGAGAAATTACAAAGCCTGAGAAGCACTTCGTCTTTGTGGGTTTCAATGCCTTTACGCTGACCGAGGAAAAGCTGATCAAGCATTTTGTCAAAGAATTCGGAGCGGAGATCTTTTGGGATGTGGATTCCTACTACTTGGATGATCGATTGCAGGAAGCGGGTTTGTTTTTCAGGGATTATCAAAAAGATGCGGTTTTGGGAAAAACTTTTCCGGAGGTGATACCCGCCCAAATCAGCCAAAAAGCAGCCCAAATCCATACTCATGCCATTCCGCTGAAAACCAATCAGGCGAATTTGGTGGGGAAAATTTTAGAAAGTGTAAATGCTGATGAAGCCTTGGAGGAGACAGTCATTATCCTTCCCGATGAGCAACTGCTTTTTCCGGTCCTTCACACGATGCCTGAATCAATCCCCAAGCTCAATGTGACCATGGGCTATCCGATCCGAAATGCGCCTATCTATGCCTTTTTGGATGCGGTTTTGGACTTGCAGCGCTTTGCCAAGTGGAAAGGAGGAAATGTCTTCTTTTACCACAAACCGGTTATTGACCTGTTGTCCTTTTCTTATCTGAAGACCTCCGATTCTGAATTTGCTGCGCAACTCTCTGAAAAGATCAAAACGGAAAACCTTCTGGATGTACCGGTGGAGGCTTTGGCGAAAGAGGGAACACTTTTTCAGCTGGTTTTCCAAAAAGTAGAGCCGCAGGACCTCTTTGACTATCTCGGATCCATCATCCAATACCTGGCGCAGGACCTCAGAGAGGATGTGATCCAAAGAAGTTATCTATATCAAGCCTTCAAGCAGCTCAATCGGCTTAAGGAAATCTTCAAAACCAATTTGGACAAAACAAACAAGATGGATTTTGTCCTGAAGTTGTTCAGGCAGATTTTCCGTGAGTTGAAATTGCCTTTCGAAGGGGAGCCTCTTCAGGGATTGCAGATCATGGGGGTGCTGGAATCAAGAAATCTGGACTTCAGAAGGGTGATCATTTGCGATGTGAACGAGGGCAGCTTTCCTCCCGGTGGTGGGATCAATTCCATGATTCCGTTTAATCTCCGTAGGGCATTTGGCTTGCCGGTTCAGGAGCAAAACGATGCGATTTATGCCTACACCTTCTACCGACTTTTGCATCGGGCAGAAGAAGTCCACTTGATTTACACCACTGCTGCCGATCAAGGAAAAGCCAATGAAGTGAGCCGGTTTGTACAGCAGATGCAGGCTGAGCTGCATATTTCCAAACCCGAGCCTGTGATGATTCCGGTGGAGCTCACGCCAAGTCAGGAGATCCGACTGGCAAAGACCCCGGAGATTTTGGATCGGCTAGCGCTTTATTTGAAAAAAGAGGAAGGGGAGCCATTTGCCAAAAGTTTTTCTGCTTCGGCACTTTCCATGTACCTGGATTGTCGTTTGAGATTTTATTTCCGGTATGTGGCGGAGCTAAAAGAGAAGGAAGAGGTAGTCTCGGAGATCGACCCCATGACATTTGGAACCCTTTTGCACAGCGCAATCGAGCTTTTGTATGCCGTCGATCAGGGGAAATCCTATCGGGATATCGACTCCCACACCATTGACCGACTGCGGGAGCAAGTTCCTGTGGCTGTAGACCGGGCAATCAAGATATTTTACTCCAAGGAAGGAGATGAGGACTTCGAGCTGAGCGGTCAATTGCTTATTGCCCGAGAGGTATTTATCAAGTACGTGAGAGAAATCCTGACCTATGATCAGAAAAACGGACCCTTCAGAGTCATCGGTTTGGAGAAGAAATACCTGGCTGGAATCCCCGTGGAAACGGCTCAGGGAAGGGTAGAGGTCGCCCTTCAGGGCGTAATCGACCGAATGGATATCAAGGACGGAGTGGTGCGGCTACTCGACTACAAGACGGGTAAGGATAACAAGAAAGTCAATTCAATTGCTTCTCTTTTTAACAGGGATGATGATAAGCGGAATAAAGCAGCCATGCAGACTTTACTTTATGCCTACTTCTACCAGCACAGTCATCCTGAAAACCAGCTCCCTCTGAAACCCGGGATTTTCAATATCAAGGAAATCTATGACCCCAAATTCAACCCATTTTTAGTCATGAATAAAGAGGAAATCAGCGATTACCTGGACTTTGCTGAGGAGTTTGAACAAGGGTTGAGTGGACTTTTAGCAGAAATATTCAATCCGGAGGTTCCTTTTGACCAAACCGAAGATGAGAAAAAGTGCTCCCACTGCGCGTATAAGGAGATCTGTGGGAGGTGATTTCGGTAGGCAGTTTTCCGTAGGCAGTATGCAGTTTTTTTGGTACTGCCTACTGAGACTGATTACTGGATACTGTTTTTCGTCACCTTGGGATAGAGATCCGGCAGCATCATCAGCGCGGCGGAGCCATACCATTCTTTCAGGTCCATTTTCAGGACTCCTGCTTGGATGGCAGGGTCGGTTTCGGTGAGAGCCTTGGCCTCTTCTAAGGTTTGTACGTCAAAGATGTAAATGCCGCGCAGGTCATCATTTCCGAAAAAAGGTCCAGCCACGATCAGCTTTCCCATTTCAGCCATTTTCCCGATGTTGGCCATGTGTCCGGCTTGGATTTCGGAGCGTTGCTCGGGGGTGTATTCGGAAACACGGTCTCCTCGAAGGAGAAAGGCCATGACATACTTTCTCATGCCGTAGTCATCTGCGCCTAGTTTTTTGGCTAGAGCTTCATCGTAGGACTCTTGGGCAATCGAAAAACCGAGAAATCCAATAAAGAAGCTAATCGTGAGAAATAGGTTTTTCATATAGGGCTGGGGTTTAGTCTAGGATCAAAGCTACCGTATCTGCCTTAGTTCTGATTTTGAGCCATTGCCTTAGCTTTTGTATCTCGGCAGATGAAGGTCTGCTTTTGAAAGAGGCGTAGGCGGCGATTAGGGTATCACTGTTTTTGGAATCCAAATCACTGAAAATAGATCTGCCTAGGCTGAATTTGCTCAAAGTTGGATGATTGATTTTTGCCTCTTCAGCCATTTCTGTACTCAAGGTGCGGATTTCTGCATCTTGGGCCAGTTCTTTTTCCAAAAGGGCGATTCTTTCGTCTTTGGTTTGGATCAAGGCTTCATTGCGCTCATAGAGGTCTTTGAGGATATCGTTTCTTAAGACGCGCATATCTGTACTGCTTCCGCTTTGATTGATAATCAGATCAGTTTCTGCGAGCCCAAAATCAATGATTTTGGTTTTGAGGATTTCAATTTCATCATCGGAAATAGGTTCGCCAATGAGACTGACTTCGATTTTTCTATTGTCAGTATCGTAAGCGAATTCTGCATTTAAGATCTGGGTTTTAGGAAATTTCATTTCGGTTTTGACAAATTTCTTTGCCTGCTGATCCCAAATGGACTGCTTGACAATCCCGTAGGCTAGGTAAATGCTGGGAATTACTGTCATCAAAGTAAAAAGGGTGATATAGGTTTGCACACGTTTTTCCCTTTTGGAATCTAGAAAGTGCTTTTTTGGGTAGCCCATAAACCGGACAATCAAATAGGTCGAAAGGCTGATGAAGACCGAGTTGATGAAAAAGAGATAAAAGGCTCCGAAAAAGTAGTATAGATTTCCGGTGGCTATTCCATACCCTGCAGTACAGAGTGGGGGCATAAGCGCAGTGGCGATGGCCACACCCGGGATAGCATTGCTTTTTTCCTTTCTGGAACCTGCAACTATTCCTGCCAGCCCTCCAAATAGTGCGATCAAAACGTCCCATACCGTAGGCTCAGTCCGCGCTAAAAGTTCGGATTGGGCATCACTAATAGGGGTGACCAGAAAGTATAGGGTAGAGGTGAGGATCGAAATAAATACGGCGACGGAAAGATTTCGAAAAGACCTTTTGAGCAATTCAAAATCGTTGATACCCGCAGCTAAGCCAATACCCATGATGGGACCCATCAGAGGGGAGATCAACATGGCACCAATAATGACTGCGGTGGAGTTGACATTCAATCCCACGGATGCCACCAAAATAGCGAAGATCAGAATCCAAAGGTTAGCTCCCTTAAACTCCACATTTTTGGAAATGTATTCAATAGTTTCCAGTTCATCTTCTTTGCCCTCTTCCAGGTCAAAACGATGTGCCAGGTAAAGCAATACCCGAATGATTTTACTTCGGTTTTTTTTTGGTTTTTGGGTCTCCTCCATAACTGATAATGCCTTGGTGAAAATAGGTCTTTTTTTATTTGGGGGAGGTGAAAGAAAAAAATATTTGTTAGTAATACTGAGCTTCTGGATAGAGTAGGGGAGGATGCTAAGTGAACCTGAAGGTAGGAAATAGATGAAAAGTTTTACTTGATTTGATTTGTTGTAAATAATTGATTGATAATTTTTTAAATGTGATTTTGATGAATCTTAATTTGGTTAGGCTAAATAAATTAGACATGACTAAAAATAAGTATTTCCTGAAAATGAAAACCTAAAAGGAAAAGGTATTCTGCTTTTTTCTAAAACTGATTTCTTTATTTTTGGGAGATTTTGAGAATCAACCTCAGCTCTTATATTTTGAACTTACCTTGATTTTTTCCAACCAAAATGAACCAATCTGACAACCTATTAGTAGTCCTGGATGATGACAAAATCATGCATCTTTTGTTACGAAAAAGGATCAATCTATTGGGCTTGGTATCTGATCTGAAATTTTTTGATCAGGCCTCGGATGCCCTGAATTTTCTGTCCGAAGCTCCCCAAGCGGTGGTGATTTCGGATCTGAATTTGGGAGTCATGGAGGCATGGGAATTTTTGGATTCCTTGTTTAACCAAGGGTTTCAGGGGAAGTTTTTTTTGATGAGTTCTTCCATTATCAACTCAGACAGGGTACGAGCAAATGCAGATCCAAGGGTATCGGGTTTTTTTGAGAAGCCGCTTTCCGAAACCGATCTAATCCAAATCCTACAGGCTTAAAGAAAATTAAGTCCGGCATTGTGGAAATTTCCTTATTTTCGAGAATCCGAAATAAATTATGGCCGAAGAAGCAGATGATCGGAAGCCCTTGCTTTCGAAAAAAATAGATAAGTTTTTTACGGGATTGGCGGATGCCTGGAACTTCGTCCGACGATTTTTCAGGGAAGTATTTCTGCCTCCTTACGAATTCAAAGAAGTCATTCATCAGTGTTACCGTATTGGTGTAGAATCTCTCCCGCTTATATCCCTAACGGGATTTATCGTCGGAATTGTATTTACCAATCAGTCGAGACCTTCCCTATCTGAATTTGGAGCCACATCCTGGTTGCCCTCTCTTATTTCCATCGCTGTGGTGAGGGCTATGGGGCCTTTGGTGACTGCCCTGATTGCAGCAGGAAAGGTCGGTTCCAGCATCGGTGCAGAAATTGGCTCCATGAAGGTGACCGAGCAGATCGATGCCATGGAGGTATCAGCTACCAACCCTTTCAAGTTTCTTGTAGTAACTCGCGTTTTGGCCACGACGTTTATGATTCCTTTGTTGGTCATGTACACGGATTTTGTGGCCTTGATCGGATCTTTCATCAATGTGAACAAAAATGAATTGGTCAGCCTATCGACCTTTTTTGTTCAGGTTTTTGATTCGATTTCCTTTTTGGATGTGTTTTCTTCGGTTTTAAAATCACTCGTATTCGGTTTCACGATCGGGATTGTGGGCTGTTACAAGGGATATAATTCTTCCAAAGGAACAGAAGGTGTAGGTCGTGCTGCAAACTCTGCAGTAGTGATATCCATGTTTTTGATCTTTATTGAGGAACTATTGGCGCTTCAGATTGTCAATGCAATACGGGGAATGTAGGTTATGGAAAATCGGGAAATCGTCGTCAAAATCAGAAACCTATTCAAATCCTTTGGGGATTTGGATGTACTCAAAGGAGTGGATTTGGATCTGTTCCGAGAGGAAAACCTCGTAGTATTGGGAAGGTCAGGGACAGGGAAGTCTGTTCTGATCAAAATTATGGTCGGACTCCTCAAGCAGGATAAAGGGACGATGGAGGTCTTGGGCAAAGAAGTATCTAATCTGAATACAAAAGACCTCAATGCGCTGAGACTTAAGATTGGCTTTTCTTTCCAGAATTCAGCGCTTTATGATTCCATGACCGTCAGGGAAAATATGGAGTTTCCTCTGGTCCGGAACGTAAAGAATTTGACCAAAAAGGACATAACCATGCGTATCGAAGAGCTCCTCGATGCAGTGGGACTTCCTCAGACTATCAATCAAATGCCCTCGGAGCTTTCCGGAGGTCAAAAGAAGCGGATTGGGGTAGCACGGACTCTGATTCTCAATCCTGAAATCATGCTTTACGATGAGCCTACAGCAGGTCTAGACCCGATTACCTGTGTGGATATCAACAATCTCATCAACGAAGTGAGAGAGCGATACAAAACCACCTCCATCGTCATCACCCACGATTTGGCCTGTGCCAAGATGACGGGAGACCGAATGGCCGTATTGCTGGATGGGCAATTTAATGCCATGGGCACCTTTGAGGAGGTGTTTCCTCATGCAGAGGACGAGCGAGTCAAATCATTCTACGATTATAATTTCATTTACTCATGAGAGGAGAAAACAAACGATCAGTCATTGTAGGAATTTTTGTCTTCCTGGGAATAGCCATCCTGGTGGCGGGTATTTTGACCTTGGGTGGACAGCAGAAAAAATTCGTAAAGGCCATTCATCTCAAAGCCGTCTTTGATGATGTGGGGGGGCTGCAGACTGGAAACAATATCTGGTTTTCCGGAGTGAAAATCGGAACGGTCAGAAAAATCAACTTCTACGGAGACTCCCAAGTCGAAGTGGAAATGAATGTAGAGGAAAGCGTTTCCGAGTTTATCCGCAAGAATTCCAAGGCCACAATCAGCTCGGATGGATTGATTGGAAATAAGATTATCGTCATTTATGGAGGAAGCACCGACTTCCCGGCAGTTGAGGAAGGAGATCGATTGGAAGCGGTCATGCCGCTGGATACAGATCAGATGATGGAAACGCTGCAGGTGAACAATGAGAATTTGGTGGAAATCACTGCTGACCTCAAGCTACTCACCGGGAAACTTGCGGCAGGAGAAGGTATTGTTGGGGCTGTGATGACTGATTCCACGCTGGCTGTACGATTCAAAGAGATCGTAACAAATCTGGACAGAGCCTCTGCTAACAGTAACAGAATGCTGGCCGAACTGAACACTTTCGCAGGTAAGCTGAATCAGGAAGGGAACCTGTTCAATGATTTGGCCACGGATACCGAGATAGCGGATGAATTGAGAGCCACTATTGCCAGCTTTAAGGCAAGTGCTGAAAACACCCAAGAATTGACCAAAAAGCTGGAAGAAATCTCCGCCAAGCTCGATGATCCCAATAATGCCCTCGGAACTATGCTCAACGACCCTGCTTTTGCAGAATCTCTCAAAAGTACCTTGGTCAATACGGACTCAGCCACTTACAACCTAAACAAAGGTTTGGAGGCACTGGAGTACACTTGGCCATTCCGAAAAGGATTTAAGCGAAAAGCCAAAGAGGAAGCAAAAGCTGCTGATAATTAAGTTAAAAGCCGGTCAAAAGCCGGCTTTATTCTTTATGGCCATTGATGATTTTAGCCCTGGCTTCGATCTTTTCATCCCCATTGGCTTGAAAGGTGTCTGTGGTTTTTTCAGAAGTAAGCGTTGCTTTAATCTCGATCGGAAAGTGGTCTGAACCGATGCTTCTGAGCACTTTCAAGCCGGATAAGCCAAAGTGCCTGCTCAAAAAAACGTGATCCAAGGGCCAACGGAAAAAGGGGACTTTGGCATGAAAAGTACTGTAAAATCCCCTTCCCCGTCTGGGATCGGCCATTTCGGATATTTTTAAAAATAAATGGGTGGTATAGCTCCAAGCCACATCATTGAGGTCTCCCATGACTAAAGAGGGATTGGGGTTTTTCTGGGCTTTTTTGCCAACGATGAGAATCTCTGCATCCCGTTCGGTACTTTTTTCATTTTCTCCCGGTACTGGAGGAGTAGGGTGTATTCCGTACAGGGTGATGGTCTTGCCGGATGGCAACTCTAAATCCACTTCAATCGAGGGAATCTCCGGGTCAAGCAAATAGTTGATCTCTTTTCTGACCATTGGAAACTTGGAGTAGAAAACAAGACCATAGGTGTTTTCCTTAGGCAAAAAGATGCTATGTGGATAGTTCTCCTCAATCTCCTTTAAATTATCCACCCAGTCCTGATTAGTTTCTACCAGAAATACCACATCCGGATTCCTTTTTTTGATCAGCTGGACTGTTTTTGAGTACTGGGTATTGAACTGATAGACATTTCCTACGATGAGATGAAAGCCGTTTTCTTTGGAAAATGGGACCCGCTGAATCATTTTTTTACCAAAAATGGTGTAAGGCCATACCTGTATAAAGAGGTAAACAACAGACAAAAAAATCAATCCCAAACCCATCCACTTTTCTATCCCACTTTTTTCCGAAACTATCCAAAATATGCCCAGAAGGATCAGAATCATCAATTTTTGTAATCTGGGATAATCAAAAATGCGAATCCACCAGTGATCCCATTTCACCGAGGGAATGAAAGTGGCTAGGATAAAAAAAGCGGTAATTCCGGATAGTATCAAAATTCAAATGATCGAGACAATTAAAAATAGACCCAATCCAATGAGCATCCTAGAGGATTTGGAGGAATCACCCCAATTTGAATCTGACCGGAACATACATCCATGCTTCTATTGGGTTGCCCTGTAGGTCCAAGGCTGGGAAGAATGGGCCGTCATAAAGTTGGATTACTCTTAGTGCTTCCTTGACCAGTTCTTTATTCATCCCATAGGCATTGGCCGGTTCGATTTCTTTGAGCTCTCCTGTTTCTGAAATCAAAAGGGCGATTTGTACGGTTCCGCTTTGTCCCAATCTCCTTGCCGAAATCGGATATTGGAGATTCTGGGCAAAAAGCTCCTGAAGTCTTTCCATATCCAAACCCGGCTTGAAATCGTCCCGATTTTTCAATTTTTCTGACTCGGGGCTTTCACGCCATAAGGTAAATGATTGATCACCTAGATAGATGACTTGGCCTTTTTTCTCACCTTTTTCATAAAAGCTGGTCAGATACCTTCCATTATCCAGATTTTTGAGCGTTTGGTTTTTAAGGTTATTCTGAGTGTCAAAATGATCTCTTATTTCTTGATTAAACTTTTCTGTCTCATTAAAACTCTTCTTAACCTGAGCAATTAATCGATTTTCCAGATCAAAGATCAAAACCAGCTTTTCTCCATTTTGAATTTCATTTTCTACTTGTTGGAAGGCTCTATTTTCTGAATCCTTTCCACTGATTTCATAAAAGTGTTGATTGAGATAGGTTACTTTTTGGGATTTGGTCTGAGCTTGATTCAAAAAACAGATAGAAGTAAAAACAAGGAAGGTGAAAAGAATTCGCATGGGGTAGAATTTTGAAATGATGGATTAATAGGTGAACTCTAGTATTTGCCAGAGATCGTTGAATTTTTCAGAATTGTTTCGAGTAAGCTCTCGTACTTCGGTGATTCGTCCGCAGCATTCGGTATCGTATTGCGTATAGGACAGGACTAGTGTATCAATTTTGCCATTAGGATAGCTTAAGAAAACCGGTCCGAGAGGAGGGAAAACCTCCGCGTAGAAGGTGGTATCTCCGTCATAGTAAGGAGAAAAGAGGGGTTGAAGGCCGTATTCCACCCGCTCGTTTCCCTGAAGGGAGTAAAGAGTGAATTCTTCGGGATTGAATTGGGCATCTGGACCAAAAACCAAATCCTTACCCGTATCTCCGGCTAAGATTCTGAACTCAAAGTCATATTTGGAAGCCAGGCAATCCAGATTCCTGCAAGGGTCGCAGGAACAAATTATCAAAAGGATTAGTAAAATGAGGGACTTATTTATGGGACGTGTCATGGATTGATGTCTTTTTAAAAATGAAAATCGAGTTTCTTTCCCTAAAGGCAACGAAGGATAAATGGGAAGTGCTACGGTGAAATCATCTTTTGAGGTTTGAAAAGGAAAGGCAAACAATTGGCATAAGTTTTTTAAGATTTTACTACCTAAATCTAATTTCAATTGGACCCGAATTTAATCTTCCTCCTACATGGAAATAAAAATACTTCCATTTTTCAAGTGTGTTTCCAAAAGCATCTTTAGCAGGAATATAGCCTTTCTTCCAAGAGTTCACTGCCTTTACGAACACCTTGGCGATTTCCGGGTCAGCACCTATGGGATTGACCCAGTCGACCGCCTTGACTTCTCCTGTCTTATCCACCAGGACCCCGACTACAATGAGTTGCCTTTCTGTGGGCCATTTACTTTTTTCTATTTTGGTTTTCTCCGAAATAAAAAAGGGAAACCGTGCTTTTGGATCATTTGGATAGGGTTCAAAGTCGTTTTCCAAGATTTCTTTGGGCTTTTCGTCCCCCAGCCGAATGACAGAGTACTTGTGCTCTCCTCTGTATAAAACCTGCCCCACCAGCTCGTCATCTGCATAGTAGGTAGAAATGAATTTGGAGTTGAATAGATTGGCAGTCCGCTTATGGATAAGCTGACCCTCAAGGTCATATTCTTCCAGTGTCAACTCTTGGAAATCATCCGTTTTTATGCCTTTTCGGACGATTTGCACGAGTTGATTTTGAAGTGTGAAAACGCGCTCGATAAGGGTGGAGTCCGAAGCAAAAGACCTGATTTTGAAGTATTCCTGCTGCATGGAATCAGAGGGCGATATCTCAAAAAAATGCTTATTCAGGGGGATTGGATCAATATTTTGTGGAAATCCTGAATGTGAAATCAGAATTACACTCAAAAGCAAAAGATAACAGCGCACTATAGAAAAGGAAAATCTTTGAGGTGGAAAAGTAGAATATCAGCATCTAAAGGCCAAACCTTTAACTAGGAAATCTTACAAAATATTCTGAAGATAACTCTTAATTTTACCTTGACCTATTTATTCATTTTCATTCATGAATTCGATCAACCCTACTTCTACCCCCGCTTGGGGAAGACTCCTTGAATTGAAGGAGAAGCATAAAAATCACTCCATTTATTCTCATTTTGACTATCATGGCCGATTTGACCAATTCAGTATCCGTTTTGAGGATATCGTGGTTGATTTTTCAAAAAACCGGATTTCTGACGGGATTCTTCTTGCCTTAATGGATTTGGCGCGAGAGTGCGGAGTACATGAGGCTATCGAGGAGATGTTTACCGGAGGTGCCATTAATAAAACAGAAAATCGGGCGGTGCTTCATACCGCACTGAGAAATAGAAGCAATCATCCGGTCTATGTGCAGGGCAAGGACGTGATGCCGGATATCAATGCGGTACTCGCCCAAATGAAAAAATTTGCCGATCAGGTCTTTCAGGAAAAATGGCTGGGCTACACCGGGAAACCTATTACCAACTTGGTGAATATTGGGATTGGGGGTTCAGATTTAGGTCCGGTGATGGTGACTGAGGCCTTAAAGCCCTATCAGAATCCTAATCTTTCCATTCACTTTGTGTCCAATGTGGATGGAACCCACCTTACTGAGACCTTAAAAAAGGTAGACCCCGAGACTACGCTTTTCTTTATTGCATCCAAGACCTTTACCACTCAGGAGACCATGACCAATGCCCATTCGGCTAGAAACTGGTTTATGGACTATGCCAAAGATGAATCAGCCATTGCCAAGCATTTCGTCGCTTTGTCGACCAATGCCAAGGCTGTGGAGGCTTTTGGGATTGATTTGGCCAATATGTTCGAGTTTTGGGATTGGGTAGGAGGACGTTATTCCCTTTGGTCCGCTATCGGCCTGCCTATCGCCTGTGCTATCGGTTTTGACAATTACGAAAAGCTGCTTTCCGGTGCCTATTCTATGGACGAGCATTTCAGGCATTCGGCTTTTGAGCGAAATATTCCCATGGTTTTGGCCATGATCGGGATTTGGAATACCAATTTCTTAGGAGCTACATCTGAGGCCATTTTGCCTTATGACCAATATCTTCATCGTTTTGCCGCCTATTTCCAACAAGGAAATATGGAGAGTAATGGAAAGTATGTCAGCCGCACCGGTGAAAAGGTAAATTATCCGACCGGGCCGATCATTTGGGGGGAACCCGGGACCAATGGGCAGCACGCATTCTACCAGTTGATTCATCAGGGGACCCATCTGATTCCCTGTGATTTCATAGCTCCTGCTATTTCCCACAATCCGCTTGGAGACCATCATCAGAAATTGCTTTCCAACTTCTTCGCTCAAACGGAAGCCCTCATGAAAGGGAAATCTCTTGAGGAGGTGAAGGCAGAAATGAACAAAGCAGGGAAATCCGTAGAGGAAATTGATCAAATAGCCCCTCACCGTGTTTTTGAAGGCAACAGACCGACCAATTCTATCTTGGTGAAGCAAATCACTCCTTATACACTTGGACAATTAATCGCCATGTATGAGCACAAAATCTTCGTGCAGGGGGTAGTTTGGAATATTTTCAGCTTTGATCAGTGGGGAGTAGAATTAGGGAAAGTTTTGGCAAATGGTATTTTGCCTGAATTGGAAGGGGATTCGGAAGTCACCTCCCATGACTGCTCTACCAATGGCCTGATCAATGCCTACAAGCAAATGCGAAAAGGCTAATCTTCCAGTAAGCCAGTCAAATCTATTTCAAACAGTCTCGGGGGAATAGTACCTCCTCCGACGGAAATTTTTTCCCCCGAGATTTTTATTTTCTCAGAAGACAATATTGCTATTCCCTCAGTCTGACTGGTGGTAGAGACACTTCCCAAGTAGATGGTGTAGCGCTCGTTTGAAGCGGAGGTTTGGCCTGGATTCCAACCTGAGAATACTTCTAAAAAGGCTCTAGATGAGATCCCTGCAATCTCATAGCCGAGGAGAAGCAGATTTTTTCCGTCTGAAGTAATATCTGCAGCGGTGATTTTGCCGGCAGTGGGAAAAGTCTCCACCTTGGAGGCTACCTGACTGGCCACATTGGGATCGAGAGTGTAGTGGGTAGTTTCATTGGCACTTACCGGTTTGGTGAATAGATGCAGTTTGCCTTCCCACCACACCATGGCTTCGCAGTCAAATGCATGGTTGGGATCGTTGAATCCGGTCTGATCCGGGTAAGAAAACTCCAAAATCTCGGCAGTCACCTCATTGCTGTTTAGCAAATTCGAAATAGGAATCTTCAAAACCCTTAGATCTTTTCGATTTCCCAGATTATTGCCAAAATCCCCGATA
The DNA here is from genome assembly GCF_036245645.1 of Algoriphagus taiwanensis. NCBI lineage: Bacteria > Pseudomonadati > Bacteroidota > Cytophagia > Cytophagales > Cyclobacteriaceae > Algoriphagus > Algoriphagus taiwanensis. Next base: position 71,482 of record NZ_BTPE01000008.1, read on the forward strand.
AAAACATGAGTATCGCTAGAGGCAAGGTCTTCCCAGTCCACATTGGGCGCATTGGTGACACGGATGCTACGCTCGGGATTTCCGGAAAATGGAGAAATTTCAAAAAGCTCAGGAAGGTTACCTCCATCATTTAGAGTAAAAAGCCGGTCTCCTATCGCTTCAAGAGCGGAAGTTTCGCCGAGGACAGGCCCCAATTCCTTGCGGTAAAAAGGAGGGAATACCTGAGGATAGGTATCCCCGCTCATCGGAATGCTTCTTTGGTTCAAATCAAATAGTGGATCCGCAATGCCAATCTGCCCATTTGAACTGCTGCTGTTGAAGTAGAAAAAAGACTGATGGCTAAGAGGCAAAGGATCCAAACCCAATCGGAATCGTTGACCATTGGTCAGTGTGATGGCTGTCTTCACCGTTTCCAAAGTATAGATGTAATAGAAATCACCTTGGGATCCCATCATACCTGTCTGGGGAGTGATAATTTGAGGTGCTGATTGGAGATTGGACTTTTGGATACTGAGCAGCTGATACCTCGAAACTCCATTCAACTGCGTGGAAACCTCAGGGCTTGAAACCGAGAGAGTACCGGAAAGGTCCACAGGAAGGGTGCTGGAGATCTTGACAGAGGATATTGGAGACTCATAGCTGTAGGTACCAAAAGGGAGCTCGAAGGTGAAGCCCTCGGGATTGGAAGGAAGTTGGATGGTATAGGAATCTCCACTTTCCTGAGAGGTAAAGGTCACGCTCTGACCAGGAGAAAGCGGATGATTCCATTCCTGGATGGTGTTTAGCCTACCATTCGGAATGGGCTTTTCGAGTAGGATTCCTGTCAGGGTAATTTTGGCTAAGCCAGGCTTAGGATCCTCTTTTTTGCAGGAAAAAAGCAGAAAACAAAAGATTAATAAAAGGCTCTTTTCAAAAAGTCGCATGAGGATATGGGTTCATCTTTAGTTCAAATAACTCAAAAGCAGAGGAAGTTTCCATTATTTCCCAAAGAATAAAAACGAAAGTCAAAACATTATTAATCCACAGCATGTTGCACAACCATAACATCCTGAGGTATGAAAGAGCTATTAGAGGGTATCAGAGTCAGTAAAAATGGAAATGGAAATGGAAAAAAGCACCATTTATCCGAGGAGCCGAAACTCCTGATCAAGGATGCCATTTTTGTACGCCATGAAGGGAGTTTGGTCAAGGTAAAGTTTGATGACATACTCTGGCTCAAAGGAGATGGCAATTACACCACTTTGGTTACCAAGAATGCCGTGATTTCTGTAAGGAATATTCTCAAGGAGTTTGAGTCTGTTTTACCTTCTGAAAATTTCCTCCGTATTCATAAAAGCTATATGGTGCAGATCGGAGAAATCTCCGCCATCAATAACAAAGAAGTACAGGTGGGTAAAGATTGGATACCTGTAGGAAGGACTTTTTATCAAGAACTGCTCAAAGGCATACAGCGAATTGGGAGTCAGGGAGACTAATCGAACTGAATTCTTATATAAATCAAAGGTCTCGCTTTTTAGGTGAGACCTTTTCTTTTTCAGAGCCAAAGCAAGCTGCTGTCCCCATAGCTTAGGAAGCGATAATTCTTGTCCAAGGCTTCTTGATAGACTTTTTTCCAATCCTTTCCCAAAATCGTGGAGATCAAAAGAATCAGCGTAGAACCCGGTTGATGAAAATTGGTGATCAGCGCGTCAATCATCTGATAGCGATAACCTGGAAATATAAAAATCTCGGTATGCCCTAGAACAGTATCCGTACCTTCTCGATCCATTACGTCCAAAATCGCCTGAAGTGCTTCTTTTTTCTCTGGCAAAGCAGCTCGTGTCTGGTAAGGGAAAAGCTTTTCTACCTCGAGTTTTTCTCCTTTTCCTTCCAATATCTGAACTCCATACCAATAGATGCTTTCCAAAGTCCTTACGGAAGTGGTACCCACAGCAATGGTTTTTCCGGTATTTTCCAGAAGTTGTCTGAGGGTTTCCCGTGAGACTTGAATCTGCTCGGAGTGCATGGGGTGCTCGGTCACTTCCTTCACTTTGATCGGCTGAAAAGTCCCTGCACTCACGTGTAGAGTGACTTGGGCTTCTTGGATTCCCTTTTTTCTGAGTTTTTCAAAAACCTCTTCGGTAAAATGAAGTCCTGCGGTGGGAGCTGCTACCGCGCCTTCTTTCTTAGAATAAACGGTCTGATAGCGATCTTTATCCTCTTTTTCAGGCTTTCGATTCAGGTATGGAGGAAGTGGTACTTCTCCGCTTGCTTCCACCAAGTCCACAAAGGCGATTTCGGAATCATCCCATGAAAACTCCACAGACATGGCTTCTCGATTGATCAGTCGAGCCTGTAGAATCACTTCTTTTTCCCCAATCTGGATTCTACCTTTAAGCACCTCCTCATCTTTCCATTTTTTAGCATTGCCGACAAGTGTCTGCCACGTTACCGGATACTTAGCGAGCATGATCTCAGCGATGACGGTGGTTGGGGCGATGGGAGCGAGGAGAAAGATTTCGATTTTTGCGCCTGTTTCCCTTTGAAAAATCAAGCGAGCCGGAATCACCTTGGTATCATTGTAGACCAAAAGGGCATCATTGGGCAATAAATCAGGCAAATCATAGAAATGGTAATGGCTGATTTGGCCCTGCTTGTAATGAAGGAGTTGGGAATGGTCTCTTTTTTCGAGAGGAAACTTGGCGATCCGGTCTTCCGGTAGCGTATATTCGAAGTCTTGGAGATCAAAGGTAGGAATTTCCATTTGACAGGATGATTTGGCTGCAAATATAGCCATCCATTTGGTCCAAAAACGGTTTTATCTTTATGGCAGATTCGTTTCGATTACAGTTTTCCCTGATAAAAAGGGTTCTTCAGTTCAGATTTGATGCAGGGACATCAAGAGGTGTTCTCAAAACCCGGGAGGTTTTTTGGATCAAAGCGACTCATCCCGACTTTCCTGAAAGAGTGGGATGGGGAGAAGCAGCTCCCTTGGTGGGACTGAGTCCGGATTATCGGGAGGATTTTGAAAGAGTCATTACAGCACAACTTGAAAAATTGGCACAAGAAACATGGGCGGAGGATTTAGATTCGGTTTTACATCAGGTTAAATCTCGGGTTCCTTTTGACTTGCCGTCACTAAGATTTGGTGTGGAAATGGCCCTTTTGGATTGGATTCAAGGCGGGATAAAGAAGTTTTTCCCCAATCCATTTTATGATCAGAAAAAGCCTATTCTGATCAATGGACTGATTTGGATGGGAGATCGGGATTTTATGCTGGAGCAGATTGACCAAAAGCTAAAAGAGGGCTTTGACTGCATCAAAATGAAGATTGGAGCCATTGATTTTGAGCAGGAATTGGCGCTATTGAGCTATATCCGAAAGCAGTATTCCAAGGATCAGATCATCCTCCGGGTAGATGCCAATGGGGCTTTTTCACCAATGGAGGCGATGAACAAACTCGGTCAACTCGCCGAATTGGATATTCACAGCATCGAGCAGCCTATTCGTGCCGGCCAATGGGCAGAAATGCGAAAGCTCTGTCGGGAAACTCCACTTCCGATCGCCTTGGATGAGGAGCTGATCGGGACTAAAGAAAAAGAACTTCTCCTCGATACCCTAAAGCCGCAACACATCATTCTTAAGCCCACACTTTTGGGAGGTTTTCTGGAAACTCAGCAATGGATAAGCTTAGCAGAAGAGCGGGGAATTGGCTGGTGGATGACCTCGGCTTTAGAAAGTAATATCGGGCTCAATGCCATTTCCCAATTGGCTTCCTCCTACGACCCAAAAATCCCCCAAGGTCTGGGCACTGGTAAGCTCTACCATAATAACCTTGCCTCGCCTTTGGAGATTGAAAAGGGGCAAATCCGCTATGGAGATAGGCTTTGGGAGAATCCTGCCTAGTTGGGTAGAGGATGTAAATAAACCGGCTTATGTACTTGTGCTTTCCAAAGGGTTTGGGTTAAAATCCCCGTATCCAAGTCCCGCTCAAAGATCACAATATCATTACTGGCCTGATGGGCAGCAAGAAGGTATTTTCCATCTGGGGTCAAATTAAAATTGCGGGGCATAATACCTCCTGAGGAAATGTTTTGGATTCGTTCATACTGACCGGAGTCGTTTTTGGCGAAAACCGAAATTGTATTGGCATCCCCGCGATTAGATACGTAGACATTTTTTCCATCGGGAGAAACTCTGATCTCTGCAGCGCCAACATTTCCGGTAAATCCCTCATCCAATAGAGACAGGCGTTGTTGTGGAGTCAGAATTCCATTTTCGTAGGAGAAAACTTCCATCACTGCGCTCATTTCCTGTACGACCAAGACTTCTTTGCCATCTTTAGAAAAAGCCAAATGCCGGGGGCCATCTCCCGGGGTAACAGGAAACTCTCCAGCTAAACTCAATGGCTCGGCCTGATCAGGAGCAAAATCATAAACATAAATTTTGTCAGTACCCAAGTCGGCTACCAGCACCCTTTTTCCTTCAGGATCAAAAGTAGTGGAATGAACATGAGGTTTCTCTTGACGATCGGGATTGACGCTTTTGCCGGTGTGCTGGATCAGCTGGACAAAATCCAGCTTTTTGTCTTCAATTACTTTGAAGACAGAAAGGCTGCCTCCGGTATAATTACCCAAAATCACAAAATCCTCATTTGGAGACAAAGAAATATGGCAAGGGTGATCTCCCTGAGAGGCATCCTGATCCAGTAAAGTCAGGGAATTGTCTTCTCCATTTCTGGAAAAAGTCAGGACATTCCCACCTTGAATTCCAGCTTCCTCTTCGAGAGAGTAGACTGTTTTGCCGTCCTTGGAGGCAATCACAAAAGAGGGATTGGCGATACCCGCTGCAATAGTTTGCACGGTCATCAGATTTTCTCCCGGAGAAAAAGTCAGATGGTTGATGCCATGGTGAAGGGAATCCGTATAGGTTCCAACCAAGAATTGGTAACTTAGGTTTTGCACGGGTTCTTTCTGAGTTTCGGGATTGGAAGGATTACAGGCAAAAGACAAGAGGCCTAGGGAAATTAGACAGAAAGCCAGTGAAAGGGAGGGGAATGATTTCATGGATGAAAAGTAGTGAATTTTGAGGAGCATGTCTTTTTTCATAGAATTAAAAAGTAGAATGATTCTGTGTGATAAATCAATTTTTGAACCTTGTTTTTTGTTGAAAATTTAAAAATAGTGCGATTAAGCTTTAAAAATGTTAATTTGGCCTAGCCTATTAAATGCAAAAAGATGCAACAAATTTATGATACCCAAGTAGCCAAGCGGTTTACGATTTATAACAGTTTATTTTTGGATTTGCCCTTTGATGATATTTACGTCACGGGGACTCTTTTGCCCTTTTTGGGCAAGGCCTGTGAAAAGGGTTACAAGGAGGGAAAGACTCCTGTGGAAATTATAGAAGGGTTTTTTGAAGAAATGATGCCGGGAGAATCCGAGAAAAAGCGAAGTGATTTTCTCTTCCGGATGATTCAATATGTGGAGCGGCAAGTGGTTCTTTTTGATTCGATAGAAGATGCTGCATACGATAAAATCAACGATATCAATGGGAAAGGCTCCATTAAAGCTCTGATTTCCAGAGTAGAGACCGATAAGAAGAAGAAGGAGCTGATAGAAAAGCTCAAGACTTTCTCGGTGAGGTTGACTTTGACAGCTCATCCCACCCAATTTTATCCGGGAAATGTATTGGGAATCATCACCGATCTCGAAAATGCGATTCGAACGGATGATTTGGAAAGCATCAACCTTCTTCTCCAGCAATTGGGCAAGACCGGGTTTATCAATCGGGAAAAACCTACCCCTTTTGATGAGGCAATCAGCCTGATTTGGTATCTGGAAAATGTGTTTTACCAGAGTATACCCGATATCGTGATTCGGTTGCTGAAGGGGCTTGGTGAGCCAATCCATACCTGGGAGAATCCGGGAATTTTGAAAGTAGGGTTTTGGCCAGGGGGCGACCGGGATGGCAATCCATTCGTAACCCACGAAACCACCCTTCAGGTAGCGGATCGCCTCAAAAAGTGGCTGATGAGATGCTACTACAGGGATCTTAGAAAATTGAAGAAGCGATTGACCTTCAAGAATGTGGAGGAATTGATCGCCAAAGCTGAGCGCGGAATTTATTATACCCTATTTGAAAACAAGCAAGTCTACAACTCGAAGGAGGATTTGTTGGCGATTTTATTGGAAGCTAGGGAAGCCTTGATTACCCATCATGATGGGCTGTTTTTGAACCTTTTGGATGAATTCATTCTCAAGGTGAGAATTTTCGGCTTTCACTTTGCGCACATGGACTTGAGACAGGACAGTCGTAAGCATGATGCGCTGTGGGAAGAGATTTTTTCCATTCAGGGGAAGGAATTTACCGGAACAGAGGATGAATTGATCTCAAAAGTGATGAAAACCCGGGGTCTTCCTTCCCTGGAGGATTTTCAGGAGCCCTTTCATAAGGAAATGCTTCAATCCTTAGGTACTGTTAAGGAAATCCAAACGCTAAATGGAGAAGAAGGACTTCACCGCTACATCATTTCCAATTGCCAATCCGTACTTCATGTCTTGGAGGTTTTTCAGCTGGCAAAATTAACCTTGGGGGCCAAGTCAAGCCCTCTTCCTTTAGACATTGTTCCATTGTTTGAGACGATTGATGACCTTTCAATGGCTCCCAAAATCATGGCCAAGCTGTATGAGACTCCGGAGTATGCCGATCACCTGAAGTCCCGTGGGATGAAGCAAAATATAATGCTTGGATTCTCAGACGGTACCAAAGACGGGGGTTATTTAAAGGCCAATTGGTCGATTTTGGTGGCCAAAGAGGAGCTTTCGGAAGTATCGAGAAAGTATGGGATCAAAGTGGTCTTTTTTGATGGGCGAGGCGGTCCTGTAGCCAGAGGAGGAGGGAACCTTCATAATTTCTATGCATCCTTGGGAGAAAAAGTGGACAATTCCGAAATCCAGGTGACCATTCAGGGCCAAACCATTTCCTCCAATTACGGAAAGCAAGTATCCTGTACCTACAATCTTGAGCAATTACTCAGTGCAGGATTGGAAAATCATCTCTATCAGGATGGAGAAAAGAATCTGAATTCCAAGCAGAGAGCTATGATTCAGGCATTGGCCGATTCAGGATATGATTCTTATAAGGAACTGAAAAATCACCCCAAGTTTGTTCCCTACTTAGAGCATGTGGCCCCTCTGAAATATTTTGGAATGACCAATATTGGAAGTCGACCTTTGAAAAGAGGCAAAGGTTCAGGGTTAAAGTTTGAGGACCTCCGTGCTATTCCTTTTGTAGGATCTTGGGCTCAGATGAAGCAGAATATTCCGGGCTTTTTTGGGGTAGGAGCGGCAATTGAGCAGGCCGAAAAAGAAGGCAATCTCAAAGAAATCAAAAAGCTCTACCAGGACAGCCTGTTCTTCAGAACCTTATTGAGTAATTCCATGCAGTCACTGAATAAGTGCTTCTACCCGGCTACTGCCTATTTATCCAAAAATGAGGAGTACGGGGAATTTTGGAATCTCTTGTTTGAGGAATACCAAAGATCTGTGGAAAAAATCAAAGAGATTTCCGGAATGAGCGAACTCTTGGAAGACAATCCGGTGACCAAAAAATCTATTGAAATCCGGGAAAAAATCGTGCTTCCTTTGATTACCATTCAGCAATACGCAATTCAGAAAATTTTGGAAGATGGAAAATCCACCAATACGCTGGATAAGCTGATTCTCCGGGCGATGTTTGGGATTATCAATGCGATGCGAAACGCAGCATAAACGAAAAGGCCCTTGGATTTTTGATTTCCAAGGGCCTTTTTTCATGTGTAGGAATTCTTATTTTTTTACGATCACTCCGTCTTTAATCATTTGGTCAGAAATTACCATGGCAAAGGTTCGGGCAAAAGCCTCAAGATTTGCTGGATTGGTAGTTTCGGATTGAGCTGACCATACCAATTGTTCAGTTTCTACGTCATAAAGGTTGGCCTCGAGGAAGTAGTTTTTATCTGTGGTATAGTAGCCTGGATCGTACATCATTGGGCTATAATAATTGTAATATCCCCAATAAGATCTGTAGTATCCTCCATACATCATTGGGGCATAGGTGGTAGTACCAGGCACATATCTGGATTCCTGCGTCTGGTCCAATAGAGCCACGGTAAGTACGGCATCATGGCCTTGGGATTTGAGAGTTTGAGCGAATTTCTCTTTTTCCTCAGGGCTGGGTTTTGTTCCCGGAGGAATGATTACAGAAGAGTTGGAAGCCTTGATCCCATCCTGTGTCAATACGCTTTGGATTTGATCTTCGAAGGTCTGTCTGCTGATGACACTTTCGGAAATTCCGATAATGACTACATCATCGTATCCTCCCGCTTTTTTCTCAGGACTGGCCCAAGAACCTAATATTTTTGTGCTGGGTGAGCAGGAGACAAGTACTGCAAATGCCAATGTGGCGAGTAAGGAAAACTTTTTCATTATATGATTTTATAAAGGTTATTTGAATTCATCGATAAAGGGTAACTCCTGCTGAATAGCATTTCGAATAGTATTGTGGATGTAGGTGTCCAGCTGGAGAAATTTTGCCGCGTCCAGTGCGGAAACGCCCTTTTTTAGTTTTTTATAATACTTCAAGTGAAGCTTGGACAGCTCTTGGTCGTTCTTTAAGGTTCTGAGGGCTAAATTGTCAGCCTCAGTCTCTCCGATGTTGGAATATCCTTCCATGTAGTCGTTGATGATTTTGATCCGCTCTCTGGACAAAGCTCTTCGTTCGGTCTCATAAGCTTCGTAAATAGGCCAAAAAGCCGCCGCTTTTGTATCAGAAAGTTGCAGTACTTCCTGGACAATCATCTTTTTGTCCATTCCAAAGGCTTCCTGAATAAGGGAAATCTCATCGTCAATCGTTTGGGCAAAGCTCGCATTCATCCCCAAAAGAAAGAGTGCTAGAGAAAATAGGATGCTTTTTTTCATAATGTTGTAAGGGTTAGTTTTATGGAAATTACTGGTGTCTGGATAGTTTAATCTTTCAATTTTTGAATAATTTAAGAAAAAGTTAAAACAAATATTTACCCGTTTTTAAACGTTCGCTATTAGAATGTTTCATTGATGTTTAGATAAAATCCTGAATTGCCTTTTTGACCAAATGCGTAATCGGCGGTGATGGTGGTTCGCTTTTGCTTATTGATCATTACACGCAATCCTAATCCATAACCGGGATTGATTTTTTCAAATAACCTTTCGTATTGAGGTGTTGCTCCAAGACTTGATTCAGGTCTTGCTCCGCTGAAACTTGCCGCATTGACAAAAACTGTAGCGCCAAAGGTGTCTTTCTCTTTTTGCAAAGGAAATCTCCATTCAGCTTCTCCGTAGACCATGTTTTCCCCTCTGAATCTTCCTTGCGCATAGCCCCGGCCACTTCTTCCAAACATATCCCAGCCAATTGACGGTAGGTTCATATATGGGAGATTGCCGGATACAAGAAAGTTACCCATTCCCCAGACGCCAATGAGATGTCTTTTGCGCTTAGGATTCAGATTGAAGTAATGCCTGTAATCAAGGAGTAATGTGCTCGATGATTGGGAAGAACCGAGAAATTCAGGATTGATTTTATATTGAATCCAGGCAAAGTTTTTTTCATAAGGGGAGACTGCCATGTCTCGCTTTTCCATGATAAAATTGAAGGATACCCCTGATAGTGAATACTTATCCGTATCAAATCCCTTTGAGATATTGTAGGCATCATGAGCAAACTGAAGGGTTAGATCCTGATCTGCATCCTCATCCAAGAAGTTTTCAATTTTGCTATGTACATCCAAGTGATATCCCAATCCCAAATAGAAAGGAGAATCCCCGATTTTTTTTAAAACCGCTTCATAAAATCTTAACAGATTGAAATCCATCTGTTGCTCCCCCCAATAGGCAAGAGGTTGATTTGGATTTTGGGCAGGTTCGTTGGGAGTAGAGCTTCCTAGGCCAAAGGTAGGCTGGGAAGTGATAAAGTATCTCCAATCTCCCATTAGGATAAGCTTGTTTTCTGAGAGAAACAGATTATGCCGACTGCTGAAAATCCACTGTTTCTTGGTAGTGTATAGCAGGTTGCCAACCAAATTGGACATCTTCGTGTTAGCAGGATCATCCATATACCAAGAGGCAGAAGGGGCAAGTCCAAACATCCATCCGTTGGCAGGATTGGATGCCACTGCCGGGAGTGGCACAAAGCTGAAATGATAGACTTTATTGGGCTGATAAAAGTCAACCGAATCAGCTTTCTGGGCTTTTGCCCAAAAGATGATCACAAAGGAAATCAGGAAGAGATTGAAACGCCTCATTGCTCGCTGGGATGGTGTTACAGATATTCAAGATAGTGATCCCTAACTGGATCTAGGTTCGAATTTCTGCTATACCTTGAGTAATCTTTAGGATTTTTCAAGAAAACAGGTGCTTTCGTTAATTCGAAAACCTGAAAACCAATCCTCCCTGAAACCCAAACTGAAAGATAGTGGAGTAAGTAGATACTCCGGTGCCAACGCCACCTGTGCCGAAATAGAATCCTCCGCCCGCTCCTTGTACTGCAGACATAAGGGATGCTTGGAGCTTGATTCCGACTTTTTCAGCCAGCCAGAAATTGGACCCTCCACGTAAAGCCCAAGCGAATTTGGTGAAGTTTTGAGATCGGCCATTGTCTGGATTATCGACGTTGGAAATCACCATCCCGATTCCAGCGCCGAAATAAGGCTCCACTTTGTCGTTGACTTGAAAGTAGTTGTTTCCATTGACCATAATCCAGTTGTTTGCCAAATCAAATGTGGTGCGCTGCAACTGTCCACCCAGAATTCCTCCATCTTGGTAGATCATCGGAGCTTGGGTGTCTTGTCTTAAATATTGAAGTTCAATTCCTTTGCCATTGGGCAGTTTGTATTCTAATCCGGCACCCCATTGAAAACCTCCCTTAATGGTGCCTTCATAGTAGCTGCTTGAGGAAAAATAGCTGTCTACGCGATCATCGAATACATATCCTGCATAGGTGTTGAGACGGATTTCCTGGGCTGATGCATTCCATGCAAGAGCGAACGAACAAAGAATAATCAATAATTTTTTCATAGTAAGGCTTTGTTTCCTTTAGTGTCTGAGTGTATTTGGAAAGAGTAAAACTTGGGCAAAATTAAAAGCTTTTAAATCGCCTCGTCAATTTATGTATTTGAGCTGAGCATCTTATGCACAGATTCATTGAATTCAAACGGATTTTTCCAAAAACCAATTCAGGATTTATTCACCGAGCAGATCCCGGACATTTATTTCCTTCCTACTTTTCCTCAAAGCTCTTTTCCAAGGATTTCAAATATTGGGATGGCGTAGCGTCCTTATATCTTTTGAAAGAGGTAATGAAAGAGTTTCGATTATTAAATCCGCATTCTTGAGCCAATCCCTCCAAAGTCATCAATTTATGGTCTCCATTTGAAATTTTTCTGCAACATTCCTCTATTCGATGCTGATTGATCAAATCAGAAAAACTAATTCCCAGATTTCGGTTGATGTATTGGGTGAGAAGGTAAGCGGGAATTCCCGAATCCTTTGCCAAATCATTGATATTATAGCCAGGTTCCAAATACTTCTTTGAAACCTCAATTACCTCATTCAGTTTGTTTTGAATTTCTATCTCTTTAGTGCCGGATATGGGCTCGTTACTTTGTGTTTCTTTGGGCTTTTCAGGTTCACCTTCCAGATCGATTCCATAAAGGATATTAGGGAAGAATAGAATGATAAGGGAATTCACCAAAATGAATAATGCACCGGTAAAATGGATTAAATCATAAGAAAGTTGGGAATCCACAACATTATTGAGTGCGAAAAATGGAAGAAATAGGATTGTGATTCCGTAGACGTAGGTTTTCGCCCATAGAATCCATTCTTTGGATAAATGAGATTTTTTTTCCCGAACGAGTTTTTGCTGCTTATTTAATAATCGCAGTGAAAATATCCAGTAGACCATAATTAAAAAGGTTCTTCCCAAGGTGTAAAAATTGGGGGGGAAAAACCGGCTCTGATTGAAATAAACAAATACGGCTGGGTTTTCTATCTCTGAAAGAATAAGCCTTTCTTTTTCCTCAATAGTGGTAAAAAATAAGATGGGGAAAAAATCAATGAAGTAGATAAAAACAGGAAGAAAATGGATCAAATCTTTTATTCTAAATCCTTCTTTTTGAACTTCTTTATAAACATACAAGTAAAACAATGGCATGAAGGAAAGTGCCGCAATATTGCCCGAACGATAGAGTGACGGAATCAGTACATGGTAGCCTGAGCTAATCAAAAAAGCAAAAGCGATAGCATAGGATAAGGTGAAAAAGGAAAACCCAATCAAAATATTTGTTTTCCTCCTCTTAAATGAAAAAAGGATCAACAACCCACTAGTAAGAAAACCCAAAAGAATGGCGCTTAGATATACCAAATCTTTAGGGCTTAGCACAAATTCCATAAATCAATTCAAATCCATTCGGATGAAATTAATTAAGAATTTCACTGAACTCCAAAAAAGAAAAGATTTATGTTTTTTTAAAAAAGGTAGCCCTAAGCCCTTAATAGATAGATTACCAGTGATTTATCCATTAATTACTTCCTTTGCATTGCGATAGTTTTTTCAATCCAATTGGATTTACGGAACAGGTCCAAGGATGGTGCATTGCGGATATCAATCTTAGGGAATCCTGATTCCTAATTTTTCCCCTAAGGAATCCTCTATAATAAATCAAAAACTACTTTCCAAAAACTTGGCAAATCAAACCTTCTAAGTTTTTATCGGTAGGCCCCCTTTTTTGCGGTCAATGGTCTTTCACTTTTCCCCGGCCTATTGGAAGGTTGGTGTAGATTGCCCATTGCGCATGTGAATTGGTGCCAGGGTAGTCAGGGAGTACATCTGTTAGGCCACCGTGGTACCTGATCCCCAAAGTGTTTTCCTGATTTTTGCCTAAGAGAAAGCCAATACCCGCCACATATCCAAAATCCCATCGGGCCACTTCTTCTCGGATATCTTTTTTGTAAATCACCTCATCTTCATTAGAAGTCTTCGTGAAGATATCCGTGGCTCCTAATCTAAAATTGATCTGTGGTCCCGTTTCTACAAACCATCGATCTTTGAGTAAATATCTCGCTGAGATAGGTAAACCAAGATAATTGATTTGCCGATTGATTTCTGCCATGCTGAAGATTTGGTCGAGATTTGGATCTTCTAAAGAATAAAACGCCAAATCTTTGGCTCCTTTCCTATACTTAGGCAGTGCTTCAACATTAATCATCCACTGTTCATTGAGTTTATGGGTGAAAAAAAGCCCCAAATTGAAAGTGGGAATTGCTTTTGTGCCTTCGAAATTAGATATCGAATTTAGGCTTTCATTGAAATGAATCCCAAAAAGGTTCTTTTCGCTGTTAATTTTATCGCCAAAAATCAAACTGATGAGCACCTGACTTTTTGCAGAGTGAGAAAGGCACATACAAACCCACAGAAGACCAATCAAGATCAGGTTTTTATTTCTAGTTTTCATTGGATCAGGATTTATTGGGTTCATTTAAAGCCTGGAAATCTCCAGTTTAGATTAAGCAAAAATTGACTTCTTCTACCAAAGACCCCCATTTCAGTCCTGAGCATCCAGTTTTTATTAAACTGATATTGAGCTCCCAAGATCATATTGAATGGCGCGGTCACTCGCTTATCCAATTTGTAATTGATTCTTGTATCTCCTGGATCAATCCCGTTTCCAATGTCTTCCAATTTGGCGATGATCTGTTTGACCACGACTTTCTGTGCAGGAGGAAGAGTTTCGGCCCATTCATTGAGACGATCGATGACTAATCCATCCCCAAACTGAGGGAAAATCTCTTCCAAGGACAGGGAGCCTTCTGTATCATTTTGGATGCTTTGATAAAATGCACCTACCCATATGGAAAGATTTCTTTGAGGATTGGAAAGGGAGGGGACTGTATGGCCTAGTCGCAAGCTTGAATTGAAAGCAGGGACTGGTTCTACGATAACTTCGACGTCGGCAAAGTTGAAGTTATTGTCCCATGCTACCCAAATTGGACCAAATGCCCCAGTAAGGGTACCTCCAAAACCAAAACTGGATACAGAAAATTTTTGGACAGTTTCAAATTCTGCAGGTGCCACCAGCAAAACCTCAGTTTGAGTAGTACCCCCTCCGAAGATTCCATACACATTCAGGAAAGGCAAGACCCAAAGATCTGGTCTGATGGTATAGGCATTGGTGGTGGCGATAGTTGGTCCGAATCGGATAAACTGACTGACATCTACCAATGGGCTTTCATTGATGCCTACCAGGGTACGATCAATCGTAATTTCCTGCCTTTGGGTAAAAAAGATTCCGCTTACTCCCCAAGCATAGGGAAGATCATACCCAGCTTTGGAGGCTTTTTTACCCAAAACCGGAAAAGTATAGGGATAATCCATCTGCCTAAGGCTATCAAAATAATCCTCGTAGAAAGGGTTGAAAATTTTTTGAGCTCCTTGGGCCCTTGATAGGTTGGGTATCAATAAGATCCCGCAAAACATACAGAGGGGTAGGAAGAAATGGAAATATTTCATTGGGTGAGGAGCTTGAATTATTCTTTTTTCCAAATCCGCTTATTGAAAGCTATTCCAAAAGTCCAAGAATCATAGATTTCCTGCTTGTTCTCGTAGGCTATACTGAGGGCAATTTCAAAAGTCTCACTCATCTCAAAGCTGTATTCTGAGCCGATTTTCCAAAAGTAAAGGTTTTCATTTTTCTCGAATTCCCAACCTGGACCTGCATAGAATGACCAATGCCTTTTTAAATGATAATGGACCACAGGTGCCAAAGAAAATGGATAGTTTCTTTCCAAAAATGCCCCTTCATCTTCCACCTCAAAGCTTTGCAGCTTGAGGTCAGCTTGCAAAGCCACTGACCAGCGAGAGTGGAAATAGTAATCCACATCAAACCCCCAAGCGGGGATGATGGCTACTTTTTTATCCCCTTCAAAAGCTTTCGGTACATGAGAATTGGCAGTGATTAAAGCCACCCGGATTTGGGGAGCGAATTCTTCCTTTTCTTCTTCCTTATCTTGGGCAAAAGCAGATGAAGAGACCAAAAAGCCCAGTATAAAAATCAAGACATACTTCATCTCAATTTGGATAAATAATGGACCAGTCTTTAGCCATGTCGACTATGATCCAACCTTTTTCAGGCCCTTCCAAAAGGCCTCTTTTGAGATTGCCGATATGAGAAAGGCTGTCGTAAGCATATTCTCTCACAGAATCCGTATGGTGAAGAATAATACCAAGTCTGGCGCCTGGTTGATTGGTAGTGTATTCCAGCATCTGAAAGTCCCCGTCCGAATTTCCACTTGCAATTACCGGTTTTACTCCCAAATGCTGATGGATTCCTACAGGCTTTCCGGCTTTGTCATCGATAAAGTTTAATTCCGGAATTTTCACCACTTGAAATTTCCCGTCTACTTCCTCATACTTTGCTTTGATCGATGATCCCACTACTTGGTAGGGGGGGATTCCATAAGCTTCCTCAGCCCAAACTCGAAGAAAATCGATTCCTCCGCCTGAGACAATGAATGTTTTGTATCCATGGGCTCTGAGGTATTCCAAAAGCTCCAGCATGGGTTGGTAGATCATCCGGTTGTAGGGCCTGCCTGTGTCCGGATGCTTGGATGTACTGAGCCAGTCTTTTACTGCAGCAGAAAACTGATCCTCAGTCATTCCAGCATGGGATTTCATGACGATATCTATCAATGCTTTTTCACCACCGGCCATTACTGCCATTACATCCCCATCCATGGCTGCTTTGAGTGTGGGGTCTTTTGCCCAATCGGGATGATTTGGAGCCTCTTTTTTTACATAGTCCAAAGCATAAGCCAGTTGGAAATAAAAAGGCTGTTCGCCCCATAGATTACCGTCATTGTCAAAAACAGCAATTCTGTCTTTTTCCGGGATAAAGTCAGGACTGTTTTCTGTGGTGGTTTTCCTTACAAAGTCTTCAATTGCAGACTTAGAACTGCCTTCATTCCATGATTCTAAATATATTTTTTGGCTGATGACCTCTTCGGTGTATTCCGTATTTACCGAGGTTTGACAGGAGTGAAGAGTTAGGAAAAGGAAGGAAATGATAAGGGCTGTAAGCGAAATCTTTTTCATAGCTGAGTAAAAAAAAGAGCCATGGGAAAATTGCCATGGCTCTGTGGGTTTTTATTGATTTTGGCCTTTGACCATGTTTTCAATTTGTTTTTCCACCTTACCAAGACTCCAATCTCCGGCAGTTTGGCTAGGAGGATAGTCTTTGAAGGTAGACAGGAAGTTGAATGCATAGCCCTGAATAGACACCAAGATATAAGCCCGATCAATATACCAGTCGTAGTAGGTATTGGAGCCATAGAGCGCTTTTTCAAACGGGTCTCTTCTGAGGTTAATCAGGTATGGGGCTCTCAATTCCACAAAAGGTTCCAGCCAAATCTGAAGTTGGTCAGCTCTGTTTTCCAAAAACATGGCTTTCCAATCTGAATATCTGAGTGCAGCTATAGAACCTGCATCGTTTACATAGATAAACCCTTTTCGAGGAGATTCCTTTACTTTCCCGGTAAGGTAATCCAATTGATTGACCCCATCGATGTAGTTTTTATAGGATCTACCGTTGAGTGTAACTCCCTTCATGATTTTTGATTTGATATCTGGATCACCACCCACGGCTGCAAAAGTCGGAAGCCAGTCCTCATGAGATACGATGCCGTTGTAAGTTACACCCGCAGGGATCTTACCGGGCCATCTTACAAATGCCGGAACACGGAATGCACCTTCCCAGCTGGAGTTTTTCTCTCCATGGAATGGAGTAGTGCCTGCATCCGGCCAAGTATTGTAGTGAGGACCGTTGTCAGTGGAGTAAAATACGATAGTATTGTCTGCGATCCCCAATTCGTCCAAAAGATCCAGTAATTCACCTACCATACGGTCATGCTCTACCATCCCGTCACTGTATTCATCCTGACCGGAAATTCCCCGGTTTTCTTCCTTCACGTGAGTTCGGAAGTGCATACGGGTGGCATTCCACCAAGTAAAGAAAGGCTTGCCATCCGCTACTTGTTTTTTGATGTGTTCTTTGGCAGCAGCGAGGGTTTCTTCGTCGATAGTTTCCATACGCTTTTTAGTCAAAGCACCGGTATCTTCGATTTTTTGTCCTCCTTTGCCATCAGCCCAGCTGTGGATGACACCTCTTGGACCGTACCTGTCTTCGAATTTGGTACCGTCTGCCAAAATTAAACCTGTAGGATAATCTTCGTTTTCAGGTTCCTCCTCTGCATTGAGGTGGTATAGGTTACCGAAGAATTCATCGAAACCATGCATGGTAGGCAAGTGCTCGTCCCGGTCTCCTTGGTGGTTTTTACCAAATTGTCCGGTAGCATATCCCAAGCTTTTCATAACAGTGGCAATGGTCACATCAGACTTTTGCCATCCTTCCAAAGCACCAGGCATACCTACCTTGGTCATGCCCGTTCTGACAGGAACATTTCCTCCCAAAAAGGCGGCTCTTCCGGCAGTACAAGACTGCTGACCATAATAATCGGTAAATCCGGCTCCTTCTTTTGCGATACGATCGATATTCGGAGTCATATAGCCCATCATGCCCCGATTGTTGTGGCTGATGTTCCAAGTGCCTATGTCATCTCCCCAGATGACCAGAATGTTGGGTTTTTTCTCTTGAGCCTGCAGAGTCAGGACCGCCAGAGAAAAAAGGGTTAATAGAAAAATCGGTTTTTTCATAGGAAGGGTTATTACTGTTGTACTAGAAATTGATTAAAGAAGATATTCAGAAACTAAAACTGACAATTTTAATAGTCCAGACCAACTGATGAGCGGTAATCCAAGCGTTTTACCTGTCATTATTTCGCTGATATTGACAAAACTTGCCTAGAAATTAAGGGTTATACTTCGATTCTTAAAATATTTTTTTAATTCTTTTCCCAATGACCGAGCAGTAAATCCGAGTGCCAAGTGCGATAATTACCCTTCTAATTCATGATATTTTACCTGATCTTCGTATAATTGATTTGATATAAATTACATTTCTTCAAAAACTCCTAAGGATAAAGGCAGGATTGGATTGCTCAGAATTTCGCTTATTTTTTGACTTTCTATTTCTTGTAATCGCATGAACCAAACCTCAACTTATCGTCCGACCTACCTTTGGTTGATAACTTTGACTGCTGCCCTCGGCGGCTTTTTGTTTGGGTACGATTGGGTGGTGATCGGAGGTGCCAAACCTTTTTATGAACCCTATTTCAACATTACCAGCGTAGCCGATCAAGGCTGGGGCACGAGTTCGGCTTTGGTAGGCTGTATGATTGGGGCAGCGGGATGTATATTTCTCAGCGACCGATTGGGTAGAAAGAGATTATTGATCGCAGCCGGTTTTCTTTTTTCCCTTTCTGCCGTCGGAACTGCCCTGGCTGTGAGTTTCTTTGGGTTTAACCTGTACCGGATTTTGGGTGGAGTGGCTATGGGAATAGCACTCAATCTTTCTCCGCTTTATATCTCGGAAATGTCTCCTGCGGAGAAGCGTGGCCGAATGGTGACCATCAATCAGCTTTTGATCATGTTTGGGGTGCTCCTCGCCCAAGTAGTCAATTGGCAGATTTCCCTTTTAGATAACGGGTTGGTAGAGGGAGCTTCTTTTGATCAGATCGCGGCGAGCTGGAGTGGGCAGGAAGGCTGGCGATGGATGTTTGGAGCAGAAGTGATTCCCGCTGCTTTGTTTTTCATTCTGATGTTTTTTGTCCCAGAGAGTACCCGATGGCTGATCAAAAATGGACAAATCGAGGAAGCAAGAAGGGTGTTGGTAAAACTGGGAGGAACTGACTACGCCGAGGATTCGATCCGGGAGACCCAGTCCACGCTACGAAAGGGAGATGAAAGCCAAATTAATCTGGGGGCGCTTTTGCTGCCCAAGATATTGCGTCTGTTGGCTTTGGGGATTTTTCTGGCCTTTCTCCAGCAGTGGAGCGGGATCAATGTGGTGATCTACTATGCGGCGGATATTTTTCAGGCGGCTGGCTTTACCCTGAAGCAGATGATGCTCAATATCGTGGTGATCGGAGGGGTGATGGTGGCTTCGGTATTTGTGACTTTGGCTACCGTAGATAAGTATGGTAGAAAAACTATTCTTTTGACCTGTCTGGCCGCCATGACCCTGCTTTATGCTGGTATCGGTTATTCCTTTTATGCGGATTTGGGTGGAGGAATGGTCGTGGTGTTGGTCTTGGCCAATGTGATGTTTTATTCCATTTCTCTGGCACCATTGCTTTGGGTATTGCTTTCGGAGATTTTCCCGACCAGGGTCAGAGGGGCAGCGATTTCCATTGGTGCTTTGGCCCATTGGATTGGGAATTTTACCCTGACGTATTTTTTCCCTGCGATCAAGGAAAACCTCGGTTGGGCGAATAATTTCTGGCTATATGGGGCAATATGTGCGATGGGTTTTTTGATATTGTGGAAGGTATTGCCTGAGACCAAAGGGAAATCCCTTGAGGAGTTGGATAGGGAATTGTCCTAAATGGATTGCTTGATGGATAATGATATTCGGGATAGGGTCTTGGTTTTTGTCAACATTTGGTAAATTGAAACCAGCTAAATCGGACATGTTTATAGGTTCGGAAAGCGAATAACGATTTTTATACAAACAATCCGCACATGAAAAAACAGCTTCTAGTAATTTTTGGAATCCTTATTTCTTTTGGGGTAAAAGCCCAAGAGGGATATCATGATTCTACTGCTTTGGCCATTATGGACAAAGTAGGTGAATACTTTGGGGAATTGAATTCTCTGAAGTTCACCACCCAAACCGCCGAAGACGTAGCTTTTTCGGACAACTTCTTCATCAAGGAGTTTAAAACGGGGGAATTTGTGCTACAAGGTCCTAATAAACTGGCTGGTAAAATCCATAAACATGGGAAAGACCATTTCTATTTCTACAATGGAAGCCAGATAGTCTATTATTCTTTGGATGGTAATTTTTATGCTGCAGCTGATGCTCCAGATAAAACATTGGATATGTTGGAATGGCTGTATACTGATTTTGGAGTGGAGCTGGTGGTGGCAGATTTTCTCTATCCCAACTTTTCCCAAAACATGATCGATTCCATGGATTATTTGGAGTATTTGGGGCAGGCGGAGCTGGATGGAAATAAAGCTTTCCATATCGGCGGAACCAATTCAGAAATGACTTTTCAACTCTGGGTGAGTCAGGACTTGGAGATCAAACCGATGAAGGCGGTCATCACCTATTTTGGAGAACCTTATTCTCGGCAATTAGAAGTGAGTTTTGGGGATTGGGAGGTCAACCAAACCTACCCTAATTCAATCTTTGAATTCCTTCCACCTCCTTCTTCAAAACAAATTATTTGGACCAAAAAAAATTAAGGAAATCATGAAGACCTATTCCATAAAACTTACCTTTTTCCTGTGTCTGGTGATGCTTTTCAGCTTTCCTGATATGGTCGATGCTCAGCGTTTTGCTGGACGGGGAGGGGCTGCAAGGCCTGCCGCCAGTCGCCCTGCTACTTCCAGGCCTACCGCTTCCCGACCTGCCTCAAGACCAACGACAACATCCCGGCCTACCTCCCGACCTGCCACCACTAGCCGGCCTTCTAATTCCAACAATAGAGGGGGGACTTTAAACGGTGGTTCTAACCGGGTGACCAACAATTCCAAAGTAGACAGCAAAGTGGGATCCATCAAGGGAGGCGATAATTCCGGCAACAGAATCAATAATGTCAATACCGGTGACCGAGGCTCAAATAATCGAGTCAATGTGGACAAAAGCAGGGGAGATGTAAATGTCAATATTAACAATAGCCGTAATACAGTGGTAAGAAACAATCGGAATGTAGCTTACCGACCTCCTTATCGACCGTATCCCCGTCCTCCCTATATGTGGGGTGGTTTTGGGTTTTCTTGGTATAGACCCTATTACTATCATCCCTTTGTACCTTTTTATTGGGGGCCTGTATGGCATCCATGGGGCTTTTTCGTTGCGACTTTGGCAGTGACGGCGATTGTAGTATCAGTGGATAATCAGGATTATCACTATGATGAAGGCGTTTTTTATGTCAAAGAAACGGATGGATATGTGGTGGTAGAAGCTCCTCAAGGTGCAAATGTGACCGTAATTCCAAAAGAATCAGAGGTAGTGGAAGTTAGCCCTACCGTGAATAATTATTACTACGGAGGTACTTTCTACGAGCAAAAAGATGGAACCTATACTGTTGTTCCTCCGCCGGCAGGTTCAGTGGTTTCTAACTTACCTGAAGGGGCTGAGGAAGTCAAAGTAGGGGACCAGACCTTCGTGAAATACGGGGATACTTATTATATGCCGGTGGAAGTGGACGGAAAAAACATGTATGAAATAGTCCAGGTGGAAGAGGAAAAGTAAAGCCAGAATAAAAAAACCGGGTACTCCCGGTTTTTTTATTTCAACACACTCTTCACCAGCTCCCTTTTGACAAACACAATAAAAAACCAAACGAGAAAGGCGACTATCACCCCAATAGTGGCTCCCAAGACTATGTCAAATGGATAATGAACACCCAGATAAATTCGGGTATAACTTACCACGATGGCGTAAAGAAACATCCATTTGAGGTGTTTTATCTGTTTTCCCAATTTCAGATTAAGAAAAGTAGCCACTGCGAAAGTATTCGCCGCATGAGAAGAGACAAATCCATACAATCCTCCGCAACGGCCGTAATTATGCATCTGGCCTTCCCATCTGGGGTCATGGCAAGGTCTAAGTCTTTCCATCAAAGGTTTGAGAAATCCTGAAGTAAACTGATCAGCAATCAGGATACTGAGCATAATCCCCCCGAATACCCACCAACTGTTTTTGGGGTTTACCTTGTAAATCTTATAGATCAAAAATAAAAATAGAGGTGTCCAGGTGATCGTTTGGGTAAGTTGGAACATGACGGGATCCAACCAATCAAAATGAAAGGAATTGAGCCAGAGGAAAAGCTCCTCATCCCAGGTTTTGAGAGTTTCTATCATATTTCAAGGTTTAGCCAGTCAATTCCTTTTTGTAATTTCTTCTGGGTATATTCTTCGGGGCTTCCGGCTTTTGGCTGATACATGTACTGCCAATCGGCATGCGGAGGCATACTCATGAGAATACTTTCTGTTCGTCCATTGGTATCCAGTCCAAATTTGGTCCCGGCATCCCATACCAGATTGAACTCAACATAGCGGCCTCTGCGGAGATTCTGCCAGGCTTTTTCTTGGTCTCCGAAGGGAATGGAGTGATTTTTTTTCATAAAATACCCATAAACCTCAGGGAATAGCCTTCCGATGGATAAAGAGAAATCCAGAAGACTCTGAAATTCCTTATCTGATTTAGCACTCATTCGGTCATAAAATATCCCACCAATTCCCCGGGTTTCATTTCTGTGCTTAAGGAAAAAGTAATCGTCTGCCCAGGCTTTGAACTTCGGATAATACATGGGGTCAAAAGCATCGCAGACTTTTTTTACCTCAGAATGAAAATACCTAGCATCCTCCGGGACGATGTAGTGGGGAGTAAGATCAATCCCTCCTCCAAACCAATGGACTCCATTCTCCATCTCGAAATACCGGATATTCATATGAATAATCGGTACTCTCGGACTAAAAGGATGAAGCACTATAGAAACACCTGTAGCAAAGAATTCAGCCTTTTCCAGCCCAAGTTTTTGCAGGATTTTTTCTGGAGTGGGGCCATGGACGGCAGAGAAAGCAACGCCTCCCTTTTCGATGATTTTACCATTTTCGAAAATCCGGGTTCTTCCTCCTCCACCTTCAGGCCTTTCCCAGGCATCTTCCTTAAACCTTCCCTGACCATCCGCCTCGGTCAATTCCCTGCAAATGTGATCCTGCATACTTCGGTAGATGTCCGCTATTTCTTCTTTTGATTTTCTCATGATGATTAGAAAGGATATCCTATCCCAAAATTAAATACCGTTTGTCCTCTGCGCCCAAAGGGGCTTTTGAAGGAGACATTGTCAAATACCCATCGTTCTCCTTCAGGTTTGGAAGGGTCTACAGCCTTTGTGGCCAAGTCTAGTCGAATAACCAAAAAATCGAAATCCATTCTCAGACCGATTCCAGCCCCTACGGCGATCTCTTTATAAAATCTATCCAAACGAAAATCCGCTCCGGGTCTTGCCGGATCCACTCCGATCATCCAGCTATTTCCTGCATCTATAAACAAAGCCATATCGAAGTATCCGAATAGGTTCCTGCGATATTCCAGCATGGACTCCAGAATCATCTCCGCCGGCTGTTCGTTGGTGTAGTCATATTCTCCTCCTTCACCGGTCTGTGGCACAGAACTACCCGGACCCAATCGTCTGGCTTGCCAGGCGCGTATACTGGTACCACCGCCCGCAAAGAAATATTTTTCATAAGGCAAGATTCCTGCACTGACTCCATAAGGCTTTGCCCAACCAAAATTGAATCGATAGGCAAAAGTCTGCTTTTTATTTACCGGGTAATACCGACGAAAATCAATTTGGGTTTTTAGCCATTGGAAATTAGCAAACTCAATTCCCGGCTCGTCGTTGCTTGGTGTATCAAAAAAGTTGATGGTAGTCCCGCCGCTTTCAAAAAACAACTTGAGCAAGGAGGCTTTATTGGTATTGAAATTTCCGTACTTGTTAAAGTTGATGATGGTTTGTCCAGAAATGCTGCTCACAAAGGAGGGTAGAAAAGACCAAATCAGGTTATTGCCTTCTTCCTGAAGCTGAACCAAAATATCCGCAAATTCTTCCTGAATACGTGGTGTGCGAACGTAGCTTAAGTCCGCAAGGTTAAAGGTGAAAATTTGCCGGGCATCACGAGTTTGCCAATTATAGGAAAGCTTTCCATTAATCGAATTCCGGGTGTATTCCGGCCGATTGGTGTAGTTGTAACCAAACTGAGTTCGGGTATTGGGATTGTATTTTCCAAATTTCTGAAGCGTGCCCGGGGCAAATGGGATTAAAAATCGGGGAAAAATTACCGCAAACCCCGCATTGACTTCACTGCTTTGATAGACCCCCTGTCCGGTTGCAGATGCTACCCCTTCGAGTCCAGCTCGGAAGTTGAATTCCAAAATTTCTCCAGCACGAAAGAAATTTCTATTCCTAAGGGCTGTACTGAAAAAGGGCCCAGGAAGCTGTTCGGTGATAGTTAAACCAGCCTGATTGGTCAGCTGGTACTTTTGGTTGGGCTGAGTGATGATATCTGCACGAAGTCGGGTTCCCAAGGTGTCAAAGGTGATATTGACAAACCGAAACAAATCCAGATTGCTCAAAAGCCGCTGGGTTTCTATGGCATCGTTACGGTTGTATTTTGAGCCTTCTTTCAAAAGAATCCGCGAGGAAAGCACTTTTTCGGAGTATCGGTCCTCATAAAAAGAAAAATCAATCCCGCTGAAACTTCTCTGAATCCTACGATCTGTGAACCTGTTGCTGGGAGCATTGATCCGGAAGGTAATGGAATCAAGGGTGTAGGCCTGATGTGTTTCGGCAAAAGTAGGATCCAGGATAATCCGCTCTACATTGACTATTTTCTTTGCCGTGTCTTTGTAGACAATGTAATTGATATAGGACTTGGAAAACATGAAAAACCCGTTGTTTTTCAGGACTTCTTCGATCCTGTTCCGTTCTTGGATGATGTCATCCTGCACGTAGATATTCCCTTTTTTTAGGTGGGTTTTTGCCCGGTTGGCTTTTAGGATTGCCTCTACATTTTCGCTGGAAGGGCGATATTGGAGAGAATCTATTCGGTAAGGCTCTTTTTCTGCGATCTGATAGGTTACGGTGGCTTTTTGGTTTTTCACCGTCACCTCATAATTCACTTCCGCTTCAAAAAATCCATGATTGACCAAATAGGCTTCAAGATTTTTGGAGGATTTTGCTGTCAGATTGCTGTCCAAAAGGGTCACAGGATTGCCTGTTCGCATCAGTGCATTGCCATAATCCAGTTTTTTGGTCAATCCTTCAATTTTAGAGCTTAGCTTTTCTTCCCGTTTTTCTAATTTCCTGTCATCGGGATTACTTTCTCTGGACTTTTCGATTTCAGCTTTCTCTATTTTTAGAGACCCCAATTCATCAGCAATCTTTAGGCTATCATAAAATGACTCCCCAAACCGATAAATGTTAACCCCCAACGAAGTACCGAGAAAACGGGTATTAGGCTCCTGGTCCAAAAGTCCGTAAAGTGCTTCTTGGTCTGATTTTTCTACACCCTGCAGGTCGTTTTCGTAAAGCACATACTGATTATCCTCCAAGTTTCGGGTCAGTGAACAGCCAAAACTGATTCCAAGCAGAGCAATAAAAAGTATATATTTGGAGGATTTCAAATTGGGATAATCGGAAAGGATGCTGAGCAAAAATACGGTTAAGTTTATAAAATCCTTACATCAAAAAAAATACCGTTCCGAGTCCGGGATGTTCTTTGTGGAGGGGGAAAAGAGTGTTTTGGAGGTGTTGAACTCAGATTTTTTGATAGAAAAGCTCTTTGTCACCGAATCGTTTGAACAAAAGCATCTAAGCCAACTCAAGACCTTTTCAGGAATAATTGAACAGGTAACCCAAAACCAACTCGAGCAATTGGGGCAGTTTCAATCTAATGATTCTGCCCTTGCGGTAGTAAAAATGAAATCCAACCGGGCTTTTTCCCCTGAAGCTGGAGAATGGATTCTGGCTTTGGATGAGGTGAGAGACCCAGGGAATTTGGGAACCATAGTGCGGATTGCCGACTGGTATGGCATCAAACGCTTGGTCTTTTCTCCACAGACGGCCGAGTTTTATAACCCAAAGGTCATTCAGGCTACGATGGGTTCTTTCACTAGAGTGGAGTTTTTTTACGAGGATTTAGGGAAAGTATTCGACCGATGGAAGCTTCCTGTGTATGGGGCATTTCTGGATGGGAAAAATATCCATTCTCTTCAGGAAATCAGGCCCGGGGTGATTTTGATGGGAAATGAATCCAATGGGATTTCCCCCGAATCCAGCCAATGGGTAACAGAAAAAGTGACCATCCCAGGCTTTGGTCAGGCAGAATCTCTTAACGTGGCTATTGCTACAGCCATTATCTGCGATAATTTCAAACGTCTTTCAAACTGATGAAGCTCAGGCTTTTCCAAACGCTATCGAAGGTCGGAATCAATGGGTTTTTGTTGGGGATTTTCTTTGCTATTGCACTCGCATCTTGGATTCCTGAAGTAGGCTCTGAAGATTCTTTTATTCCTTGGAAGCCAATTATCAATGTAGGGATTGCTTTGGTCTTCTTTTTTTATGGAGTCAAGCTAAATCCAGAGCAACTTAAAGCAGGCCTAAGTAATTGGAAACTCCATTTACTCATCCAATCTGCTACATTTTTGCTTTTTCCGGCTTTGGTTTGGGCTCTGATGCAGGTCATTCCTTGGATTGAAGAGGAATTCAAACTGGGCATTACCTATCTGTCAGTACTTCCATCCACTGTCAGCGCTTCAGTAGTGATGGTGTCAATCGCTGGGGGTAACTTACCCGCGGCGATCTTTAATGCGAGTATATCCAGTTTGTTGGGGGTGATTTTTACTCCAGCTTGGATGGGTGTTTTGGCTGGGGGAGTGGAGGGGGAGTTGGATTTTTGGTCCACGTTGGGAGAGCTATCGCTCAAAGTGATTCTTCCGGTCACTTTGGGAGTTTTTTGCCATGGTTGGTTGTATCCAAAAATCCAATCCAAGATTAAAAATCTGAAGTACCTGGATCAGTCTGTGATCATGGTAATTGTTTTTACTTCTTTTTCAGAATCCTTTTCTCAAAAGATATTCTCCTCATTTGCTTTGGGAACTCTTGTAGAGGTAGCTTTGACCATGCTTGCGATATTTTTGCTGGTTTTGGGAGTATTGACCGGTTTGAGTAAGGTTTTTGGCTTCGCACTCCCAGATCAGATTACCACTGTTTTTTGTGGCTCTAAGAAATCCTTGGTACATGGAGTCGTCATTGGTAAGGTTATTTTCCCGGATCCAGCGGTATTGGGATTGGTTCTTTTGCCGGTCATGCTTTACCATATCCAGCAGCTGATCTTGGGTAGTATTTTGGCAGGATTTCTTGGAAAAAGGAATTCCACATTTTCCTGAAAAACATAATTACTCTTCTTCTTTATTGGATTTAGGTGGGGTAATCCAATGCAAATCCCGCTGAGGGAAGGGTATTTTTATCCCGTTTAATTTAAACTGCTCATTGGTTTTGCTTACGATATCACCTTTGACAAAAGGGAAATCGAAGTAATTGTTGAGCCAGATTGAAATTTCGATTTCAATGCTGCTATCGGCAAACTCAACCGGAACTACCCGTGGATTAGGTAGATGGCGAATGCGGGAATCTTCAGCAATGATTTCTTTCAAAAGTGCTAGTGCTTTTTCCAAATCGGATTCGTAAGAAATCCCGATGATCAGCGTAAGTTTTCTGCCTTTGCCGGTTGTCCAATTGATTAGCTTTTGGCTAATCAACTCCCCGTTTGGTATGACGACAGTCGAACCTTCAAACATATTGACCACCGAGCTTCTAAATCCGATGGATTTCATGATTCCCGGTTTGCCTTCAATTTCAATCAAATCTCCAACCTTCACTGTGTTTTCAAAGGCGATGATCAGTCCGCTGACCAGATTGTTGACCAAACCTTGCAGGCCCAAACCAATACCCACGGATAATGCGCCTAAGATGATGGTGATTTTGTCCAGTGGAATACCGGAAGCGGCAAAAGCCAAAAAGAGACCCAAACAGATAATGAATATCTGTACCAATAAAAGCCAGGATCCAAAACTGATTCTTTTTCTTTGTTCCTCCGAATTAATCGCATCTGGATCGGCTGAGAAAAGGGAAAGAAGTCTGGAAATCAGGACTGATATAAAAAGAATAATAAGGAATATAAAGATGCCATTGATCGAGAAGGTGTATGATCCAATTACTCTTTCTTGGGTTAAAAACTGATTGATTTCACGGACAAATCTTGAAAAGATATAGAAGTTTTTACCTATCAAAATGACCCAACCCAACCCTAAAAAGAAGTAGAAGATTCCCGGTGCCCGAGATCCTATTTTGTCAAAATTGATAAAGAATAAATCCTTTGTAGAGGTTGAATATATTTTTTTGGCAAGGTTAAGCCCCTGATTGATCAACCGAACCGTCCACAGGAGATAAATTCCCAAAACAATTCCCATATACCCTGAGACCATAAAAGACTTAGCCAGGTTAAATTTTCCGTAGAGATTCAATACGATGGAAATAAATTCAAAAATCCCCAGGAGCCAGATAAAAAAGACGATTTTTCTTTCCTTAAGTTGATCCGCCTTTTTGCTGAAAATCAGATAAACAAGAAATATTACTGCGATAGAGGAAATTGCAATCATCAAATATTTTTCCTCTACACTGGGAATCAACATCATATTGACCAGACCTCCAGTCAAAAAGAAAAATACGGTACAGATCCAAAAGATTTTCCAGAATTTCTGGAGGAAACCAATAAACAAAAATGTCAAGGCTATACTTCCGATCAGCCATAGAATCCAATAAAAAATGAAAGGAGGATCGAAAAAGAAAAACTGAAACACTCCGATGGTTAATATGATCGCTGCGGAAATCGGAGACTTTAGGATCAGATTGTTTTCGTCTATCGGATCATGATCGAGTGAATCTTTGGTTTTGGATTTTAATCTGTTGATGAAAGCATAATTAGAGAAGAATAGGAGAATCATCCAAAAAAGTCTTCCTGAGTTTAATTCCAAATAATAAAGTAAGGCCACTTTCTCCTTTTGAAAAGAAATGCCTAATACTTCCCAAAAGGAGCGGTTGTAAAATTCATCTTGGGGATCGGTTGGAAACTGCTCATTGAGGATGGACTGATTGAGGTTTTTTAGAGCGTAATCGTAGGATTCTGTGATTGAGGTGAGACTAAATGTCAATTCATTCAGGAGCGTCATCGCCTCATCGATTTGCTCTCTGCGTGACTTTAGAGAGTCATTGATAGGCCGAACGATTACTGAGATTTCGGTGATTTCTTTGGCAAACTGAAGCGCTTCCAACGTATCAATCGGTATCTGGTAAAACTCCGGCATGGCCGTCATGGAGTCTGCGCGATAGTGGGATAGCCGAAGCTCTCTGGAATAGTCTTCTACTTCCTTTTTATAGGTCTGGACTTTCTGAGATATTTCTGAGAAAATAGCATAAGAAACTGAAAGATTTCGATTGGATATGAGTTTTGAGCCAGGATCAGTTATTCCTTTTTGAACCATCGGAATCAAATCCGCAATCTTCTCCAACTCACTGTTGATAGTCCGAAAATTTGGCGAGTTTGTTAAAATTCGTTTGATGGTATTGATTTCTGTACGGAAATTGGCTACCAGAGTCGTTTGGAATAAATAATTTTTCCGACTCTCAAATTGCTTCAGATTGGCTTCATAGGAAGCCTGAAGCTCTCGGTCGACTTCATTGATCAAATTGATTTTTGATTCCTGTGAAAGCCTGGATAAGGACGAATCCTCCGGAAAATATTTGATCAATAAGGAGTCCTTTTTAGCCGTATCTGTGGGGAAAATCGAAGAAAGGCTGTCAAGTGTAGAATTGACTGTAGGGTTCTGAATTTGGTAGCCAAAGCCCTCAATTCCAAATCCCCACCATAGAATCAAAAAAGCTCTGAGAAATAGGGAGATTAATGATTTTTTTTTGGGCGCCATGAAAATTGATTTCAACCCTTTCAAGCTAAGAAAAAAGCTTTGGAAATACCAAATTTAGGGATAAACCAAGCTGTGCCAATAGCAGGTTTGAATGGAGGTGAAAGGTCAATTCCTTAACTTCAAAAAATATTACCCAAAAATCAAAAAAGGCGGGGGACCGCCTTTAATTACATATACTTCGCTGAAAGCTCATTTACAAGTTCCAAATAGGCTTGGGTCGCTTCTTCCTTGGATTTCCCCTTATAATTCAGCCAAGCCATGTATTTGGCTGCAGCTTTGAAGTCAAATCCTCCCGGTCTTTCTCCCTCATTGTCTCCTTCCGTAGCCTGCTTGTAAAGGCCATAGAGCTTTAGTAATTCCTCGTTGCTAGGTCGGGTAGTGAATTTTTGTGTGAGAGCCATGGCCTCATCCAGTGTAGTTGGTTTCATGAAAACTGAGAAGTGTGTTTTGAGTTTCCAAATTTGCTATCATTCTTGAAATAAGAAAAGGGGGGAAACAAAAAAAACCGGCTATTGCCGGCTTTTCGAAAATAATATTTATCGTTTGTTCAAGCTAACATAATCTCTTTCCGTAGCACCGGTATAGACTTGTCTTGGACGACCGATTGGTTCTCCGTTTTCTCTCATTTCTTTCCACTGAGCGATCCAGCCTGGGAGACGTCCCAAAGCAAACATCACCGTGAACATATCGGTAGGAATACCCAAGGCACGGTAGATGATTCCAGAGTAGAAGTCTACGTTTGGATACAGCTTTCTTTCTACGAAATAAGGATCACTCAAAGCTGCCATTTCCAGTTCTTTGGCGATATCTAGAATAGGATCATTGACTCCCAATTTTTCCAATACATCGTCAGCCGCTTTCTTGATGATTTTGGCTCGTGGATCAAAGTTTTTATAAACTCTGTGACCAAATCCCATCAATCGGAAAGGATCATTCTTGTCTTTGGCTTTGTCCAAATACTTTTTGGCATCTCCACCGTCAGCTTTGATAGCCTCAAGCATTTCGATTACAGACTGGTTGGCACCGCCATGAAGTGGTCCCCAAAGCGCATTGATACCTGCAGAAATGGACGCGTAGATGGAAGCTTGGGAAGAACCTACAATCCTCACAGTCGATGTAGAGCAGTTTTGCTCATGGTCTGCATGGAGGATCAATAGGGAATCCAAAGCCTTGGCAACTACTGGGTCTACTTCATACTTTTCTGCTGGCAGAGCAAACATCATCTTCAGGAAGTTGGAGCAGTAGTCCAAGGAGTTGTCCGGATAATTGACCGGATGTCCCATTTTATTTTTGTAAGCCCAAGCTGCGAAAGTTGGCATTTTGGCAATCAATCGAATGATGCTGAGATTAACTTCATCTTGGCTTCTGTTGGGATTCAGGGAATCTGGGTAGAAAGCAGATAGCGAACAAATCAGGGAAGAAAGGACGCCCATTGGGTGAGCATTGGAAGGGAAACCATCCAAAATCTTCTTGATATCCTCGTGAACAAGGGTGTGGTAGGTGATTTCTTTGGTGAAGCTTTCAAATTGCTTCTGAGTAGGCAGTTCACCATAGATCAACAGGTAAGCGACTTCGATGAAGCTGGATTTCTCGGCCAAGTCTTCAATTCTGTATCCTCTGTATCGGAGGATTCCCTGCTCTCCGTCCAAAAAAGTGATGGCACTAGTGGTGGAACCTGTGTTTTTGTATCCCGGGTCAAGGGTGATTAGACCCGTGGCACTACGAAGTTTGGCAATATCAATAGCAGGTTCGTTTTCAGTGCCGATGGTTACCGGAAACTCAAAATCTTGTCCGTTGTAGGACAACTTGGCGGATTCAGACATATCTCGTTAGTTTGGATTTTTATTAAGCGTAAAACTTTAAAATCGGCCTTAAGTTAATAAAACCGATGATTTTTTATGGATTTTATTCCTTGAGTAGAAGGATAATTATGCAAAGGATTACGATGGAATCTGGAATTGGGTTAAGCGTTTGGAAATGAAGTAATTGATTCCCGTCATTTTCATAGCTGGTCCTTATTGATTCCATAAGGTTCCTTTTGACACAAAAAAAAAGCCCCTAAGGGCTATTTTTTATTCGCAGAAGTGCTCAAATACTTCCACCAAATGATCTCCGATCATTTTTGCATTTCTTCCTTCGATATGGTGTCTTTCGATAAAATGCACCAATTCTCCGTCCTTAAACAGGGCCATAGCTGGTGAAGATGGAGGATAAGGCAATACCAATTCTCTCACTTTCGCCACTGCGTCTCTGTCATTTCCTGCAAATACAGTAGCTAGATTGCTTGGCTTTTTCGCGGCATTTTCTAAAGCATAGCGCACTCCAGGTCTTGCTGCACCGGCTGCACAGCCACATACTGAATTGACCACGACGAAGGTGGTGCCTTTATGATTGGGACCCAAGTGTTCGGCTACTTGTTCAGCAGTTCTGAATTCCTGGAATCCTACGTTGGATAGTTCTGCCCGCATGGGGGCAATGAGTTCTTCAGGGTACATATGTTTTGCTTTTTATTTTATCGTTTAAAGAAATCCTAATTCAAGTTTGGCAGCCTCAGACATCATGTCTTGAGAGTAGGGGGGATCAAATGTCACCTCAACCTCTACGTTGTTGATTCCCTGAATTTGCTGGATTTTATCCTTCACTTCTGTGGGAATATATTCCGCAGAGGGACAGTTTGGAGAGGTTAGCGTCATCTGTACGTAGACATTATTGACCGGGTACACGGTGATTTCATAGATCAGGCCGAGTTCGTAGACGTCCACCGGGATCTCCGGATCATAGACTTGCTTGATCGCCTGGACTACTTTATCCCGAAGGTTCTCGACTTGGGTAGTGCTTTCAGTAGGATTAGATGATTCCATATCAGGCATTTTGCTTGGATTGAAAGGCCAAAGCGTAAAGTTTCATTTGTTTGATCATTGATGCCAGTCCGTTGGACCGCTGGCTGCCAATGATATTTCCCATTCCGATCCGATCAATAAAATCAAGATTTGCATTCAAAATAGCCTCAGGCTTTTGCTTATCCAGTACCCGGATCAAAAGCGAAATTAATCCCTTGGTAATATCCGTGTTGGAATCTGCCTGATAGTGGACTTTTCCATCTACTTCATCAGCAATCAACCAAACTTTGGACTGACAGCCTTTAATGATATTTTCCTCTTTTCTCTCGGATTCCGGAAAAGCATCAAGCGATCCGCCCAATTCCATGATATAGAAGATGGTGGATTCCCGATCATCTCCCAATACCTCAAATTCGGATACGATTTCCTCTTGAATTTCTTGAATGCTCATTTGTTTTTCAGTCTCGCGATTCGTTCTACACCTTCTGCCAGAGATTCAATCTCTGATTTGGTATTGTAAACTGCAAAAGAAGCCCGAACAGTTCCCTCCAATCCCAGTCGTTTCATCAAAGGCTGTGTGCAATGATGTCCAGTCCGAACTGCAATCCCTCTTGCGTCGAGCATTTGCCCAACATCAAAAGGATGCATTCCATTGATATTGAAAGACAAGACGGAAACTTTTTCCTCAGCTGTACCGACGGGGATAAAACCTTTGATCGGTAGCATCAGTTCGTTGGCGTAAGCCAAAAGCTCATCTTCGTGGGCTTTGATTCGGGATTTTTTCAGGCTTTGGATGAAATCCAGGGAGGTTTTGAAAGCGATAACGTCCGCTATGTTTGGAGTTCCGGCCTCGAATTTGAAAGGAATATCATTGTAGGTCGTTTTCTCAAAACTGACCTCCTTGATCATTTCTCCACCTCCCAGAAAAGGCGGCATGGCTTCCAATACTTCCCTTTTTCCATACAATATTCCCAATCCGGTAGGTCCGTATAATTTATGTGCGGAAAACGCCAAAAAATCACAGTCCAAGTCCTGCACATTCACCTCAAGATGCGAAGTAGACTGAGCTCCATCCAGAAGGACTTTTGCGCCCACTGCATGTGCTGCTTCAATTATTTTTTTGACAGGATTGATGGTGCCCAAAGCATTGGAAGCGTGTACGACGCTCACGAGCTTGGTTTTTGGAGTAATCAATTTTTCAAACTCTTCCCAAATCACTTCTCCCGAATCTGTAATTGGGATGACTTTCAGGATCGCTCCCTTTTCTTCACAGAGCATCTGCCACGGAACAATGTTCGAGTGATGCTCGAGTGTGGAAATTAAGATTTCATCTCCTTTTCCGATAAATTTTCTTCCAAAAGTCTGAGCAACCAGGTTGATGCTCTCAGTGGTTCCTTTGGTGAAAATTATTTCGGCAGATTCCTTCGCGTTGATAAATTTCTGAACGGTCTCGCGGGTATTTTCATAATACCTGGTTGCCCGATCAGCCAAGGCATGAGCTCCGCGGTGAATATTCGAATTGTCGTGCTCGTAATAGTTGGTCAGGGAATCCAATACAGACTGCGGCTTTTGAGTGGTAGCCGCATTGTCAAAATAAATCAAGGGTTTGCCATGCACTTCTTGGTGAAGTACAGGAAACAAACCCCTGATCGATTGAATATTTAAGCTCATGGATTTAGAATTTGCTTCCCAGCCTCTCCTGTATCAAGGAAATGGCATAGGAACGGAAGCTTTCCTCTTCAATTTTTTCCAAAACCTCCCCTGCGAAAGCATACAAAAGCAACCCTGTAGCTGTGTTTTTGTCGATTCCTCTGGCTTTCAGATAAAAAAGAGCTTCTTCGTCCAACTGGCCCACTGTACATCCGTGGGAGCATTTGACGTCATCTGCCCAAATTTCCAGCTGAGGCTTGGTATTGACAATGGCGTCTTCAGAAAGCAAAATATTGTTGTTTTGCTGGAATGCGTTGGTTTTTTGCGCGTCCTGTCTAACGAAGATTTTTCCATTGAATACTCCCCGGCTTTGGTCTGCTAAAATGCCTTTGTAAAGCTCATTGGACTCAGCATGAGGAATGGTATGGTCCACATTGGTGTGGTTGTCCACGTGAGTTTTTCCATTCAGGAGATAGACTCCATACATGTTTCCTTCCGAATTGCTTCCCAAAAGATTTAAAGTCAGATTGTTTCTGACCATATCTCCGGAAAGGGAAAGGTTAACAGAAGTAAATCTGGAATCCTGAAAAATGTCTGTGTGGATATTGCTGACTTCGATTGCATTCTTGCTTTCGTTTTGCAAACGATAGTAGTTGACATGGGAATTAAGTCCACCTTTGATCTCTACTACCTTGTTCACGAAATAAGGATCTTCTGTTTGGGAAATACTGTGGTCGATGAAAGTAACCTCAGAAAAATCTCCAGCTTCAATCCAAACTCTTGGCTGAATCACCTGTCCTGAGTTGGCTTGATTAAACGAAATCAGAAGGATAGGCTTTTCGACTTTTTGTTTCTTTGGGACACTGATGAAAAGCCCATCTGAAAATGAGGCCAGATTCAATGCAGAAAAAGCGTCTTTTTCCGGCTTTGCAATGCTTCCCAAAGGAGTGTTTTCAGCTTGAGATAGGGAAGATACCGTGATTCCTTCTGGTGAGGTGGATAGCTCAGGCAGGTATTTTCCATTGGAGAAAACCAAAACATCCCCATCAAATCCTTCAAATAAAACGGATTCGATGTCTTCTTTGGACACTGCAAATGGAAGAGCAGATTTAAACTCCTGGATTTTGCTTTCCAGCTTCTTCGCGATGGAAGTAAACTTATATTCCTCTTCCTTCAAAGCAGGTAGCCCCTGAGTCAGGTAAGTTTCTTTTGCCTGAGTTCTGATAGGGGCAAAAGAGGAGGAAGCTGAATCCAAAAGCGATTGAAATGTATCTTGTTTTGTCAAGGTACTCATGATGGTAGTTTTTTGGGTTTAGACCGCAGTAGCGGAATCTACTTCTTCTTTGATCCAGTCGTACCCTTTTTCTTCCAGCTCGAGGGCAAGGTCTTTGGTTCCAGATTTTACAATTCTTCCTTTATACAATACATGTACAAAATCAGGAACTATATAATCGAGAAGTCTCTGGTAGTGTGTCACCACGATAGTGGCAGTCTTATCGGACTTCAATTTGTTTACTCCATTGGAGACGATTCGCAATGCATCGATATCCAATCCTGAGTCGGTCTCATCCAAAATAGAAAGGGTTGGCTCCAGCATGGCCATTTGGAAAATCTCGTTTCTTTTCTTCTCACCACCTGAGAAACCTTCATTCAATGAACGGCTGAGCAATTTCTGGTCAATTTCGACCAGTTTCATTTTCTCTTTCATCAAGGTCAGGAATTTCACCGCGTCCAAAGGCTCCTGTCCACGGTATTCTCTTACTTGATTCAGGGCAGTCCTGAGGAAATTGGTCGAAGATACCCCCGGAATTTCCACAGGATATTGGAAAGCAAGGAATACCCCTTCTCTTGCTCTGTCTTCGGGAGCCATTTCCAGCAATTCTTTTCCTTGGAAAATAACTTCTCCCTCAGTAACCTCATATTCCTCTCTTCCTGCCAATACTGAGGCCAGGGTGGATTTTCCTGATCCATTGGGACCCATGATGGCATGAACCTCACCAGCTTTAACTTCCAAATTGATTCCTCGGAGAATAGGAGTGCCTTCTACAGAGGCATGTAGATTTTTTATACTTAGCATGATTAGATATTTTTCAATTTTTCAATGTTCCAATTTTGCAATTGGATTATCCCACTGAGCCTTCCAGAGTCAATGCTAGGAGCTTTTGTGCTTCTACTGCAAACTCCATTGGCAGCTGATTCAAAACTTCTTTTGCATACCCATTGACGATCAGAGCCACAGCATCTTCGGTAGCGATTCCTCGCTGATTGCAATAGAAGATCTGATCCTCTCCGATTTTGGAGGTGGTGGCTTCATGCTCTACCTGAGCAGAAGAGTTGTTTATATCAATGTATGGGAAAGTGTGAGCGCCGCATTGGTCACCCATAAGCAAAGAATCACATTGGGAGAAATTTCGGGCATTATCTGCACGCTTCATTACCTGGACTTGTCCACGGTAAGAGTTTTGTGATTTACCTGCAGAAATACCTTTGGAGACGATTCTTGACTTGGTGTTTTTGCCAATATGAATCATTTTGGTTCCCGTATCTGCCTGCTGATAATTGTTCGTAACAGCTACAGAGTAAAACTCCCCGATGGAATAATCCCCTTTCAGGATACAAGAAGGATATTTCCAAGTCACGGCAGAACCGGTTTCTACTTGAGTCCAGGAGATTTTGGAATGATCTCCTGCGCAGATACCTCGTTTTGTTACGAAGTTGTAAATTCCTCCTTTGCCTTCTTTATCTCCTGGGAACCAGTTTTGAACGGTAGAATATTTTACCTCAGCATGAGCGCCGGCGTAGATTTCTACTACTGCTGCGTGAAGTTGGTTTTCATCCCGCTGCGGGGCAGTACAACCTTCCAAATAGGAAACGTACGACTCATCTTCCGCCACGATTAGGGTTCTTTCAAACTGTCCGGTGTTGGCGGCATTAATTCGGAAATAAGTGGAAAGCTCCATTGGACATCTCACTCCTTTTGGGATGTAGCAGAAAGATCCATCAGAGAATACGGCAGAGTTCAAAGCCGCGTAGTAATTGTCGGTCATTGGGACTACCGAACCCAAGTATTTTTTCACGAGTTCTGGGTGTTCTTTTACAGCCTCACTGAAAGAACAGAAAACAATCCCAAGTTTTGCTAGGGTACCTTTGAATGTGGTAGCAACAGATACGGAGTCCAAAACAGCATCTACAGCTATTCCCTGAAGCCTTTTTTGCTCGTTCAGAGAAATACCCAATCGCTCATAAATAGCCAACAATTCCGGATCTATTTCATCAAGAGATTTTGGCTTTTTGGTCTGCTTGGGTGCAGAGTAATATTTAAGTGCCTGAAAATCTACCTTGGGATAATGAACATTGGCCCATTCGGGCTCTTTCATGGACTGCCAGGTCTTAAATGCCTTTAATCTCCATTCCAAAAGCCATTCAGGTTCTTCTTTTTTTGCAGAGATCCATCGAATGATACCCTCATTGAGTCCTGCAGGGGCTTCATCGGCTTCAAAATTGACCGACCAGCCATGTTCATATTCTTTGGAGGTGAGTTCTTCTAAAATCTGATTGTCTTTGCTCATGCTGCTGAGTTATTTAGACTAATTACATTTTGATTGCGAAGGTACAACATCTCGGCAAAAAATATTGTTCACTGTCATCATAAAAATCTATGGGATATAGAGTTTTTATTTCCAAAAAGCCCTCATTCCTTTCAAAATAAGGTTTTTTCATAAAAGAAAATTAAAAAAATAAGGAAGGGTAATTCTACCATTCCTTGTTCAATT
The DNA here is from genome assembly GCF_036245645.1 of Algoriphagus taiwanensis. NCBI lineage: Bacteria > Pseudomonadati > Bacteroidota > Cytophagia > Cytophagales > Cyclobacteriaceae > Algoriphagus > Algoriphagus taiwanensis. Next base: position 109,470 of record NZ_BTPE01000008.1, read on the forward strand.
GTATAATTTTATTTATCTGGATTTAATCTAAATAGGATTACTTCTCCTTGGTAAAAAACTGAATGGGTCTATTGATACTTTCTTCGAGTACTATTAATGTCTCCGTGCGGTCAATTCCATCGACCTTTTGAATACTATCCAACACTAATCTGAGATGGTTGGTATCCCGGCAGATAATTTTGGCAAAAATGGAATAGTTGCCTGTAGTATAATAAGCACGAACTACCTCAGGAATCTCCTGAAGATTTTCGATTACATTATCATATAAAGAACTTCTCTGTAGGTAAATGCCCAAAAAAGCAGAGATGTCATAGCCTAATTTGGAAAAATCGATATTTAGTGTTGCGCTTTTCACTACACCCATATCCTCCAATTTCTTCATGCGGACATGAACAGTACCCGAGGACACAAAGACTTTTTTGGCAATTTCGGTGTAGGGAGTCTTCGCGTCTTCATTGAGAAGAGAAATAATCTTTAGGTCGATGTTGTCGATATCTAAAATTTTATCCATTTTCTGAGGGAGGATTTAGATGATTTATAATGAATCTCGCTGTAAATTAGAGATTGTTCAAAATATAGCAAAATTTATTTTTCAATTTGTAATTAAATCGAAAAACCCTTTACTTTGGCCTTGCTGGTTTACTTCAGTCAAAAATTTGGTTTTTTTCAATTCTTATTTTAAAATGAATCGAAAACAATCAATCTTCAGAAGAAATCATCTTTGAAAAGAAAACTTTTATCTCTAAAGTTATATTTGGGTTTATATTCTGAAAAGGGTCTTGCTGCTGGCAAGACTTTTTTATTGAAATAATTTTTTTTGAAATACATTTTTTTGCATTTAAAAATTTATTTTCTGTATTTTTGATTCACATTCGGATCTAATATGAAATCTCAATTTCGATCAATATTCTTCTCGGTTTTCGTAGTTCTTTTTGGACTTCCTTATGAAAACCAGGCTGCCATTGCCCAGCAGACTCCTGAGTATCTTGCGGTAAATCCTCTTCCGGTGAAATATAATCACTTAGAAATCAGTAGGATTGAGAATAATTCCTTCTCAGGAATGCCTTCCTCCAAAGATGATTTGAGCTACAGTGACCTCACGGTAGTAGAAGAAAATATGGCCAAAAACCTTAATTCTCATTGGGCTTGGCCAGAGTACACGCTGGATATGATTGATAGCTATTCGCCCTTCCTTTTCAGAACGAAGAAGTCCCAAAGTTTGGAAGAAGTGAAAGTAATCCTACAAGTAGATGCGCGGGGAAGAATATCTGGATTCGAAGTGCTAAGTGAAGTGGATAAGGGCCTTAAAGAAAGACTGGATCACATGATTCGTAAAATGCCGGACTGCAAGCCCGTTCCCGGCTATCAGGAATATGCTCCCGCACTTTTTGAATTGACAATCAATAAATGATTCATTGTTAAACAATTGACAGCCAAAGTTTCCATTACGGATGGAATAAATGGCGATCTGGCATTTTTTAGAGCTTGTTCTTTTTTTTGAGCGGTTGGTTTCCCTTCAATGAAGACCCTTATTTTTAGCTGAACATCTAGATTCAGCATGAGACCAAATCTACCTATCACCGCAACACTTCTCCTTCTTAGTGGAGTTACCTTCAGTCAGGTGAGGTCTTTTCAAAATGAAAAACCTTTTCCTGAGAAAAATGAAAAATCCAAATTTTATACTGTCTCTGGCGAGCGCCATGGCCCCTCTTTCTTTAAAAAGCAGGTATTTCCTGAGGTGGAATACACCCCGGGAGACAAGCTGACTTTTGACAAGTACCATACGGTGGATGTCATGTATCACTGGTATGAGAAGTGGGCGGCGCAGTACCCGGATATTGTGGATTTGTATATCATCGAACATTCCTTTGAAGGCCGGCCCATTTATCAAATGACGCTTTCTAATAAAAAGACAGGAAAAGATACAGACAAGCCGGCTGCATATTTTGAGGGTGGACGCCATTCGGGGGAGATTACCTCCAGTGAATCCATTTTATGGCTGACTCAGCATCTGATCGAGAATTATGGGAAAGATCCGGAAATCACCCAACTGATCGACACCAAAGCCATTTATCTAAGGCCTCAAAACAATCCGGACGGGTCTAACATGTACCTTTTCACCGAACAGAGAAACAGAAGTACGGTGAAACCCAACGATACCGATCGGGATGGGCTGGTTGATGAAGATCCTGAAGAGGATTTGGATGGAGATGGGATTATTTATCAGATAAGAAAAAAGGCGGTAACTCCGGAGGAAAAGGAAAAAGCCAATTTCATCATTGATCCCAGAGATCCTAAAGGAAGACTCATGAAAAGGACTTTCCCTGGAAAAGGTGATTACTTGGTTTACACTGAAGGAATCGATAATGATGGGGATGGAAGCTTCAATGAAGATGGTGTAGGAGGGCTTGATTTGCACAGAAACTACCCGGAAAACTGGCGTCCAAATACCGGTGGAGATTTGACCGGCAGAGGATACACCCAGTTTGGGGCAGGTGAATACCCCTTGAGTGAGGTGGAAACCCGCTCCACGGCCCTTTGGGTGCTCAGCCATCCGAATATCTCTGTGGTTAATTCTATGGATACCCGCGTGCCTATGCATCTCAGACCTCCGTCAACCTCCAAAAGTGAGGAGCGGATGTATCCGGAGGATTTGGCTATTTATAAGGAAATGGATCAGTTGGGACTTTCCTACACGGCCTATCCTTGGGCAGGTGATGTGTATGAAACCTATGCTACAAGATATAAAGTCAATTCCATGACAGGTGACCCACTGAAGCCTGAGCCACTTTTCGGTCATGGACCTGATTTTGGCTATTTCTATTATGGAAGCATTTGGTATGGGGATGAGCTATGGAATAATGGCGCCATGAAAGACTACGACGGGGATGGAATTTATGACGATTACGATGGGCTGATGTGGGATGATGAGGCAAATGGAAGCAAAGGCTTTAAAGTCTGGACTCCTTTTACTCATCCCCAGCTTGGGGAGGTGGAAATCGGAGGATTTCATCCCAAGTTTTTTGGGCAAAACGGCCCGCCTTGGCAACTGGAAGACTGGGCTAAAAAACAGGCTTTGTTTAATCTGGCCATGGCCAAGCGATTGCCTCAGCTGAACATCACGGATTTGAATGTTCAAAAAGTAGGGGATGGGGAGTTTGAAATCACGCTGAAGTGGACCAATTCTGGAAAACTTCCAGTAGCCCTAGAGCAGGCCAAGTTGGTCAAAATCGTGAAAGAGGACCGGGTTTCCCTGAATTTTGACAAGGAGCTCACCAAGGGCTACGAGGAGGCAAAAGTTCAGATCATCAATCCTGAACTGTACGATAAAACCATCTATTCTGGCTACACAGGCGTTGGCGAGCAGAAATCTGCCACATTCCGAGTCAAAGTCAAGGGAAATGAGGAGGTGAAAGGAAAAATCCAACTTTCGTCCACCCGAGGAGGTTATTTTGAAAGAGAATTTACCCTAAATCAATAAAGGAATACCATGATTACAAAACCAAGATTGAGTATCTATTTGATCCTCTTTTTGCTCTGGCAAAGCGGATTTGCCCAGCAAAAAAGATCTCTCAACCATTCCGACTACGACGGTTGGGAGAGTTTATCTTCAGATAAAATCACAAAAAACGGAAAATTTGCAGGCTATCAGATTTCTCCTCAGGATGGAGATGGAAGGTTGGAGATTTTTTCTACCTCATCTCCTGGCAAAAAAACAGTCATTCATCGGGCTTCTGGGTTCAATTTTTCACCTGACGATGCCTTTGCTGTTGGGAAAATTTTACCCCAAAAGGATAGCGTTAAAGTACTGAAATTGCAGAAAAAGAAAGGGGATGACTTGCCCAAAGACAGTCTGTTCATCATGAATCTGGCCTCTGGACAAATCGAAAAATTAGCTCGGGTCAAATCCTATTCGCTTCCGAACGAAAAAGGGAGCTGGATAGCAATTCAGTTTGAAAAAGAAGAGGTTAAGAAAAAAGATGAGGCTGATTCTACAGCTAAGGAAGAAAAACCAAAAAAGACCGACGGGACCAAACTTCTGGTCAGATCTTTGGATGGTACCCAATCCTGGGAGTTTGATAGAGTGAAATCCTTTGGTTTTGCACCAAATGGAGATTTTCTTCAATACACTCTTGCTGAAGAGGAAAAGGAAGATAATGCTGCCGTTTATTTGCTCGACTTGTCTTCCGGGCAAAGCACTCTTGTTCACGAAAAGATGACCACTTATAGTAATCTCGTCTTTTCTCCTCAGTCCGGTTACCTTTCCTTTATCGCTACCGATGATTCACTCAAAGCGAAAAAACCACTTCACACCTTATTTATATATGACCTGAAGAAAAAAGATCTGGGAATTCAGGTAGAGAAGTCTGCTTTAAAATTTTCCAATGGAAGAATCAGTCCAGATGGAAGTGTGCGGTTTTCAGAAAATGAATCCCGACTGTTTTTTGGGGTGGCAGAAGATTACAAAGAATATGCTTACGAAAGTGACACCACTATTCTGGACGAAGAGCGTGTCAGTCTGGATATTTGGGGATGGCAGGATGAGGAGATCCAGCCCATGCAGCTGAAGAATAAATCAATCGAACAAAAGAAAACTTACACTGCAGTATTGGATCTTCAAAATAGCCAGGTCACTCAATTGGCTACTCAGGAGGTAGATAATGTCATTTTGGAAAGCAAAATCAATAAGGACTTTGCCTTGGCCTGGACAGATTCTCCTTATAGAAGAAACTACAGTTGGGATATCCAAATCGGGAGAGATTTGTATTGGGTGGATTTCAAAACCGGGGCCCAAACCCTGATTGAGAAGAATGCCTCTGGATTTCCAAGAATTTCCCCAGCGGGTAAATACGTCTACTGGTACGATGGAAGAGATAGTGCTTGGGTGGCATTTGATATGGCTTCCAAAGCCAAGATTAACCTGACCTCTTCCATTCCAGTGCCTTTCTACGAAGAATTGCATGACTCTCCCTCTTTGCCTGGCAATTACGGTTCTGAGGGTTGGTTGGAAGAAGATGCTGCTATCTTGATCAATGACCGATATGATATTTGGAAGATTGATCCTAAGAATCCAGCTGCAGCAGTAAATCTCACACAGGGACAGGGTAGAAGCAATCTTATCACTTTTAGAAGAGAAGTGTTGAAATCGGATGAGCAGTTTATTGATTCCAAAGAGCCTTTGATCCTTTCTGCTTTTCATGAAAAGACCAAGGAAAATGGGTTTTACACTTCGACTTATGATGGGAAATCCGCACCAAAATCCCTGCTGATGACTCCTCATCGATACTATGGCTTGACCAAGGCCAAAGAATCCAGTCAGGTGATGGTTCGCCGTTCTACCTACCAGGAAAATCCTGATTTATACCTGACTGATCTATCTTTCAAAAATCTAAACAAGGTTTCCAACCTCAATCCACAGCAGGCGGGAATCAAGTGGGGTTCTGTGGAATTGGTGGACTATTTGGCTAATGATGGCACGCCTCTTCAGGGACTCCTGTTCAAGCCGGAAGGCTTTGACCGATCAAAGAAATACCCAATGATGGTGTATTTCTACGAGCGTAATAGCGACGGTCTACACAATTACCGTGCTCCGGCACCAAGTCGATCCACGATCAATATCCCATTCTTTGTCAGCAATGATTATTTGGTTTTCGTGCCTGATATTAAATACGAGTTGGGTCTTCCAGGACCAAGTGCCTATGATTGTATTATTCCAGGTGTTCAGGCAGTGATTGCCAAAGGTGGGGTGGATACGGAAAACATGGCCATCCAAGGTCAAAGTTGGGGAGGCTACCAAGTGGCATATCTGATCACTCAGACCAACATGTTCAAAGCTGCCGGAGCCGGCGCCCCGGTAGTCAACATGACCTCAGCCTACGGAGGGATTCGCTGGGGTACAGGGATGAGCCGTATGTTCCAATACGAGCAAACTCAGTCCAGAATCGGTGGCACCCTTTGGGAAAAGCCAATGTATTACCTGGAAAATTCCCCACTGTTCATGATGGATCGAGTGCAAACTCCTGTTCTAATCATGCATAACGACCAAGATGGTGCCGTGCCATGGTATCAGGGAATCGAAATGTTCATGGCTATGAAGCGATTGAATAAGCCTGCTTGGCTGCTTCAATACAATGGTGAGGATCACAATCTGACCCAGCGAAAGAATGCAAAAGACCTCTCCATCCGCCTCAGTCAGTTCTTTGATCATTACCTCAAAGGAGCTCCTGCTCCTCTATGGATGACCGAAGGACTTCCTGCAGTGGAAAAGGGAAGAACATTGAAATACGAACTGGCAGATTGATCGAAAAACGCCTCGGATTAAGAAATCCGGGGCGTTTTAGCTTATGTCTGTAATTTTTGTGATGCCTTTTGACCCAAACTCAAAAACTGATTTTCCCTGAAGGGAAAGTTCTTGCCCTTTTTTGATTCCATTCGGAAAATCCATTGCGGCTATAGCCCAATAGTCAATTTTGATTTCTGTCTTCTCTTTCTCATGGGTCATTGATTTTATCTCCTGCTTTCTGCTGGAAAAATAAGCCAAAGCATCATTTGCCTGAGTTTGGAATTCCTTTTTACCATTAAGAGAATGAGTTTTTTCTCCGGATGAAAAATTTTCGAATACTACGTCGTCTTCCAAAACCTCCATCATCCCTTCCACATCTTTGGCGTTGTAGGCCTCCAGATAAGCCTGAATCAGTTTTTCTCTTTCCTCGGTTTTCATGGTTAATCTATTTAGGTATAAAAAAAGAAGGGCTGAAAATCTCTTCTCAGCCCAATTTCAAACTTTAGTCCTTCTTCTCTCATTAGACAGCGACCGGAGCCTTGATATGTGGGTGAGGATGATAGTCAAGCAATTCAAAATCCTCAAACTTAAATCCAAAGATATCTTTTACCTCAGGATTGATTTTCATCTTTGGGAGCGGTCGGATATCCCGGCTAAGCTGCAATTCAGTCTGCTCGAGGTGGTTCAAATACAAGTGAGCATCCCCAAACGTGTGGACGAACTCACCCGGCTCCAAATCGCATACCTGAGCAATCATCATTGTGAATAAGGCATAGGAAGCAATATTGAAAGGAACTCCCAAAAACACATCCGCGCTGCGCTGATATAGCTGGCAAGAGAGCTTGCCCTCTGCTACATAAAATTGGAACATGGTATGGCAGGGAGGCAAAGCCATGTGATCCACATCCGCTACATTCCAGGCACTTACGAGATGTCTTCGGCTATCCGGCTTGGTTTTGATCTGATGGATCAGGTTTTTTATTTGATCGATTTCACCGCCTTTGCCGTCAGGCCAGTGTCTCCACTGATAGCCATAGACAGGGCCCAAGTCTCCGTTTTCATCAGCCCATTCATCCCAGATGGATACCCCGTTTTCCTTCAGCCAGTTGATATTGCTATCTCCTTTCAAAAACCAAAGCAGCTCAATGATGATGGATCGAAGATGAAGCTTTTTGGTCGTCACCACGGGAAAACCTTCGGATAAATCAAATCGCATCTGATGGCCAAAAATACTCAAAGTGCCTGTGCCGGTCCGGTCGGTCTTTTTTACTCCATCCTGGAGAATTTTTTTCATCAAATCGTGGTACTGCTGCATATTCGGTCTAGGAAAATCTTGAAGTGGCAAGATAGTAATTCAATAAAATTAAAACATTCCTATCTCCATTGGTTTTCTAAAAGAAGGTATATTTCCTCTTTCACTTGGTGATCTAAGGCACTTCATGTTTAAAAAGAAAGGAGCATTTACTTCATTGACCCTAGGTCTTTTGATCACTGCTTTGCTGCTCATTTTCAGGGCAGAACCTAAGTTCGATTACGATTTTGAGCAGTTTTTCCCTCAGGATGACCCGGATTTGGAGTTTTATAGGATTCATAAATCCACATTCGGAGGAGACAACGATTACCTTTTGCTTGCCATAGCCAATGGTCAGGAGACTTGGCTGGATTCTTCCTTTCTGGAAAGAGCCTACTCCGCACAATCCGAAATTCAAGAACTGGAAAAAGTAGACACCCTACTTTCAATTTTGGATCTGAAAGTCCCTGTCATCAGCCCTTTTAATATTCGAACCAAAAAAGTTCTGGACTGGGAATCGCCTGATGGAGTTCAGGCCTCTCCCGATCTCCTCGATCAATTTTGGTCTACTTTGATTTCAAAAGACGGAAACAGTCTTCTTTTCTTGGTTCAAAACCAAGATGGCATATCCAAGGAGGCAGGAGATACGCTGTATTCAGAGATCAGGGAAGTCCTTCAGCGGCACCAACTCCAACCTGAGGCTGTGGCTGGAAAAATCCAAACCCAAGGTGATTTTGTCACTTTAATGCAGCGGGAATTTGGTTTGTTTTTGGGCGCCTCGGTGGTATTGATAGTTCTTCTTTTGCTGTTGGTTTTTCGTTCTTGGTGGGGAGTGCTGATCCCTGTTCTGGTTCTTTGTTTGGGGATTTTATGGGCTTTTTCCCTTATCCTGAAGTCAGGAAAAGCTCTGGATATCATGTCCGTAATGCAGCCTACGCTATTTCTTATTGTGGGAATGAGCGCTTTGGTCCATTATTTTTCTCTTTTGGAAAAAAAGCTGAAGTCATTGTCCAAGGACAAGGCAATTGAGGAGACCTTCCGGGAACTGACTCCGGCTGTGGCATTGACAGTCTTCACTACTTCACTTGGGTTTTTGTCGCTTTATTTCACATCTATTCCAGCTTTGCAGGATTTTGGACTGTGGACAGGTTTGGGGATTGTTTTGCTTTTTTTCGTCATTCTGATTTTCACTCCCGGGTTGATCTATTTGTTCCCTGTTGACAAAAAGTTGAGTAAAAACTGGGATACGGGCTTTGGATGGTTTCCTAAGCTCTTTCTTGGAGTGGTGAAATCTAGGAAAACCATCTTTTGGAGCTTCTTTCTCTTAACAGCCGCAGCACTAATTGCTGGTTCTCAACTTCGAGTCAATGGGTTTCTATTGGATAATCTACCCCTTGACCACCCCATTCAGCAAGATTTCACCTTCTTCGATCAGCAATTTGGCGGGTCCAATCCTCTGGAATTGTCGATTGAAGCCGGGGATAGTGCGCAGTCTCTGTTGGACTACGAGGTTTTGGAGGAATTAAACAGGCTGGAGGAAAAGCTGGGAGAAGTTTTTCCCGGAAGTCAGTTCGTCTCTCCGGTAAGCTTGGTGAAGACCCTCAATCAGGCCCAAAATCAAGGCTCACCTTCCGCATTTCGTTTTCCTTCAAGAGGGCAGTTTCAAAGAATGACCCGCTACTTCGGACAGTTGGACTCGTGGGGAGGGGGGCAGGTGCTTGCTGAAGATGAAAAAAGAGGAAGAATCAGCTCCAGAACTGCTGATTTGGGCAGTTGGGAAATGGGAAAAAAGCGTGCTGAAATTCTAGCTTTTGTAAGACAAAATATCGATTCCAAACTGGTGAGGGTAAGATGGACAGGAACAGGCTATCTGATTGACCGGGGACATGCATCCGTCACCTGGCAGATGGCAAAAGGTCTGGGAGTTGCTTTTCTCATTGTTGGCGTGATCGGAGGGGTTTTATTTAGATCTTGGCGTATTTCTTTTATTCTTTTGATTCCCAATACGATTCCCCTGATTTGGATGCTGGGCATGATGTATCTTTTGGGTATTGATTTCAAGTTGACTACTGCCATTTTATTTACGGTAGCATTCGGCATTGCTGTGGATGATACCATTCATTTCATGACCAAGCTGAAGCTGGAATTGGAAAAGGGGAAAAGTATGCTTTACGCGATCAAAAGAACTTTTATGGAAGCAGGTCGGGCAATTTTCCTAACCACATTGATCTTGGTTTCTGGCTTTGCTTTGCTGATTTTCAGCAAGTTTGGAGTGACCCATTTCACAGGATTATTGATCAGCTTTTCCTTGGTCTTTGCCTGGTTAGGGGATATGTTTTTGCTACCCGTGCTTCTTTTCCCGCTCAAAAAAGTCTGGGAATCCAAACGCGCCAAAAAGCGGTCAAAGCTCCATTCCCTCCCAAGTGAAGGTAGCTGATACTGGGTAATGATCTGAATAATCTACTTCTCGGTGGGTTTTGAAAAACACAGGATTGAGCTTTTCTGATGCAAAAATATGATCGATTCGTAGAAAAAACAGGACTCGGTTATACGTGAAACCAAAACCTCTTCCAGCCCCTTCAAAGGCGTTTTTAAGAAGCTGGCTTAATTTGAAGTAAGCGAAGGAGTAGGGGATTTCGTTCAAATCTCCCAGGAGAATCACGGGATGTGGACTGTTGGACAGATGCTCATACAGCAAATCCAACTGCTCAGCCCGAGCTAGACTGCCTCGATGCAACTTTCCCAAAGTTTGCCTGTAGACCTGCTTGGCTTGTTCGTAGTTATCCAGGGACTCCGCCTGAATTGCCATTGACTCGAGGTGTGTATTATAGATCCTAATTGTATCCCTTCCTACTTGAATATCTGCAAAAATCGCCCCATTGGTGTGGCGGGTGTCGAAGACAATCCCGTCGTTAAGAATGGGGTATTTGGAAAAAATGGCCATTCCCATGGACCTTCTGTTCTTATTTCCATCCACAGGATGATAGCTTTGAAAAAATTCCCCGTTTTTCCCGATAATTTTCAGGGCATCTCTACTCGGTGTGGTATTATCCTGATAAAACTCCTGAAACACTTTGATATCAGCCGGGTGTTCGGCAAGCCAGGTGTAGACATTGGGATCAAATTCCCCGGTTAGCCTCCTTTTGTAATCAAACAGATGGACATTGTAAGAAAGTACTCGAAGACCGGCTGTACTTTCTTCCCCTGGATTTAACTGAAACGTGATCAGAAAAAATCGGTATCCAATTCCCAAGGCCAGAATAGGGATAAATGCCATTTTTTTGCCAGAAAGGATTAGAATTCCTGCCAAAAACAGGTTGATCACTAAAAAAAACGGAATAAGAAAAGGCAACAGTCCTGCGTATGGAAAATAGGCCGGAGAAATATACACGCTGGAATAGAGTAAAAGGGAAAGGATAAAAATGACCCAAAGGATATACTTCATGTAGGACTTAAAGTGAGTGATTAAAAACAGTAAACAATTTTAGGCCCAAAAAAAGTATTTTTCAATGAGTTTTATTTTTCTTTAACCAAATTTGAGAGGAGATGGAGAAGTTGGAGTGGAAATTATCTTGAATCTATTTGGCAGACTTTTCGTAGTATGACAAGATAATTCAAGAGTAGAACGAGTCCAGACAGAGGAGGAAATTATATCGTTGTTGGCATAGTCTGGTCATAAGCACATAAACAACTTATTTACAACCCTATGAAAAAATTGATTTTAGCAGCATCGGCCCTTATTGCTGTAAATTTGATCAGTTGCCAGCCTCAAAAGACAGAATCTGTCGAAGAGACTGTAGAAAGCCCTTCCACTGAGACTTCTGAGGAAGATCAAAGGCCTAGCCCTACTGAGGTCAAAGACGGAATGATTGGAAGCAAAGCTGTTCAGGTGCATTATGGTTCTCCTGCAGTAAAAGGCAGAACAATCTGGGGGGATTTGGTTCCCTACAACGTAGTTTGGAGAACGGGAGCAAATGAGGCCACCTACCTCGATTTTGCCGAACCAATGACCGTGGAAGGAAAGGCTGTCCCGGCAGGTAAATATTCCTTATTTACCATTCCCAAAGAATCCGGCAAATGGACTGTGATTCTCAATTCAGACTGGGATTTGGAACACGGCCATTTTCAGTACGATGAAAAAAATGATGTTTTGCGGGTGGAAGTTAGTCCTTCTTGGGAGGAATCAAGCTCTGAGAGACTTTCTATCGAAATCGAATCTCCCGGTTTGGTTCTACGATGGGAAAAGCTAAAACTCCCCATCTCCGTTCAATAAGTAAAAAAATCCCCGACTGGTCCGGGGATTTTTGTTTGTATTCCTTGAAATTTCTTAGTTTCGGTTTCCTGATCACCCTGAGTTAAATTTCCTTCTGGTTTATTACCTCAAATTCCAAGGTTTATGAAATATTTCTCCTTCTTCTTTGTATTGGCGATTGCCGTTGCTTTGGCGATTGCTGCATCTATTCCATTGGGACCCATTCCGCCGTTGGCGCCCTTGCTGGATCCCAATCATGGCTTTTGGCAAAATACCCTGAGCGAAGATGCACTTGCTGAAGAAGAGTTGGAATTGAAGAATTTCTCAGCCCCAGTCAAAGTGGTATACGATGAAAATTTGATTCCTCACATTTTTGCAGAAAATGAGGCCGATCTCTTTCGGGCACAGGGGTATGTCACCGCACAGCATCGCCTATGGCAGATGGAATTTCAGACTCGAGCGGCTGCTGGACGAATTTCTGAAATAGTAGGGCCGGTTGCTTTGGAATTGGATAGAATGACCCGAAGAAAGGGTTTGGCTTTTGGGGCAGATTTGGGTCTTAAGTACCTTCAGGAAAATGATCCTGAAATCTACACACTGATTGAAGCTTATTCCGACGGGGTCAATCAATACATCGAAAGCCTAACTCCAGCCAGACTGCCTGTAGAGTATAAAATTTTGAACTATCGACCTGAGCCCTGGACTCCCTATAAATCCATTTTGCTTCTGAAATACATGTCGGATATGCTCGTCGGAGACCGCGATCTGGAATACACCAATCTAAGGGCTATCTTGGGAGAAGCAGGTCTAAATAAACTTTTTCCCAATTTCCCGAAAGAAAATGATCCGGTGATCGAGGCAGAAAGAGTATGGGATTTTTCGCCTTTAGCCATCAATAAGCCTGATTCTACCGGATATCCAGATCAAACTTTGGTGATGACACCCCTGCCTCAGCCGACTGAAGGTACAGGCTCCAACAACTGGGCAGTAGCCGGTAAAAAAACCAAAAACGGGAATCCGATTTTAGCCAATGATCCCCATCTCAGTTTAAATCTTCCATCACTTTGGTACAGCATGCAGCTGACCACCCCTGAGCATTCTGTGAAAGGAGCTACCCTTCCCGGAGCCTTGGGTGTCATCTCAGGATTCAATCAAAACATTGCCTGGGGGGTCACCAATGCCACTAAAGATGCGAGAGATTGGTATAAAATCACCTTTCAGGATGAATCCAGAAAAGCCTACAAATACGGAAATGAATGGAGACAGACTGATTTCAGGGTCGAGGAGATCAAGGTAAAGGGAGAAGATGCCTTTTTGGATACAGTGGTCTATACCCATTATGGGCCTGTGGTATATGACAAAAACTTCCGATCTGACCGACAGGATGTCAATTTTGCATTGAAGTGGACCGTGCATGAAGGTTCCAATGAGCAGAGGACCTTTATCATGATGAATAAGGCAAAAGACCATGCGGGCTACAATGCTGCCTTGGACCATTACACTGCACCCGCTCAGAATTTTGTTTTCGCTTCCCGCACTGGAGATATTGCGATGCGAATTCAGGGGAAATTCCCTCTTAAATGGGAAGGTCAGGGGAAATTTTTCATGGATGGGGCGGACCCTTCCATGGAATGGCAGGGTTATATTCCTTTCGATCAAAACCCCAATACCTTGAATCCGGAGCGCGGGTTTGTCTCTTCGGCCAACCAGCATCCTGTAGATCCCTCATATCCTTATTATGTGTTTGACAACTCGTACGAACATTACCGAAACCGGAGGCTCAATCGAAGACTTCGGGAAATGGAGGGCATTACAATAGAGGACATGAAAGCCTTGCAGTTTGATGATTACCATTTACAGGCTGCAGAAGCTCTTCCTGTCATGATTCAGCTTTTAGGAGATTATCAAGCTGATGCTCAAGAGGCTCAAAAGTACCTTTCCGAACTCAAATCTTGGGATTTTTATGCCGATCCGAATCAAAAGGCTCCTTCACTTTATGCCATTTGGTCCTCAGAAACCATGGAAAGTATCTGGAGAGAGTTGGTCAGTCAGCCAGCCCCGGTGGTAAGACCCAATTCCTACCAGACGATCGAGTTGATGACCTTAAACCCCACAGATACAGTTTTTGATATTTCCTCTTCGGCAGCGATAGAAACAGCATCTTACCATGTCAAGGCGGGTTTTGACTCTCTGTTGGTCGCCATGAAAAAATGGGAAATGGAAGAAGGAGATTATTCTTGGGCTAATTACAAGCGAACTTCCATTCAGCATTTGGTCCCTAATTTCAAGTCTTTTTCTGTTTCCAATGTTTACACAGGAGGAGGAAGCGGGATTCTAAACGCTACGGGTAGTCGTCATGGTGCTAGTTGGAGAATGGTAGTGGAAATGGGAGAGGAAATCACCGCCTTTGGGATATATCCGGGTGGGCAATCAGGAAATCCTGGAAGTAAGTATTACTCCAATTTCATTTCCAGATGGGCAAATGGGGAATACCTGAATTTTAACCTTCGTACTCCAGATCAAGCCGAGGGTGTACTATTTGAAACCACTTTAAAGTAAAGAAAGATGAAATTTATACTGCTGACCTTGGTAAATATCTTACTAGTTGTCTTTCTTGGGCCATTTGTTCCTTTTTGGGGACTGATGATAGGGATAGGCTTGCTAAGCTTTTTGATTGGTCCCAAAGGGATTGGAGCTTTTTTAGGCGGAGCTTTAGGGATGGGGCTGGGCTGGGTAGGAATCAGTACCTATTTGGGACTTACCTCAGCCAGTGCACTTCCGGATCAAATGGGGGAGCTGATGGGGCTTGGGTCTGGAATGACTTTGGTGGGTTTAGTCGGAGTTTTAGGATTTCTATTGGGAGGATTTAGTGGGCTGACTGGAGTTTTGTTTCGGAATTTGCTCAGACCCACAGAAAAAAACATCTACCGTGGCTAGTATTTCCAACGAATAAATTCTGCTTTTTTCGGATTCTCAACCAATTCCATCGGATTCTCAATTCCTAAGGTAATTTAACGCCTATTGTTTTTACGAAAGTTAAGAATGAGTACCTTTGTTGCTCATTTGGATTTTTTATGCTCGAATCACTCATCACATCCAAAACCAGACTCAAGCTTCTGATTAAATTTTTTGTGAATTCACAAAATCACAGTCACTTACGTGGTTTGGCAGATGAGTTTGGTGAATCCACCAATGCCATCCGAAAGGAACTCAACAATCTTACCCAAGCGGGTATTTTGGTTCGTCACTCAGATAAAAACAAAATTGAGTATCAGGCTAACGTAAAGCATCCGTTTTATACCAACATCCGGGATATCATCCGGAAGTATTTGGGGTTGGATATGCTTTTGGAAAATATCCTGGAAAGAATGGGAGCTGTGGAGCAAGTGGTTTTGACAGGGGACATTGCCCGGGGTAGCGATACGGGTACCATTGACGTAGTGGTCAGCGGGGAAAATCTAAATGATGAATACATCAATCATCTCACCAAAAGAATAGAAGAACTGATCGATCGTAAAGTAATCTTTACGCTTTCGACAGGTCGTACTTCGGTGGGTGGTCTTGTACTTTTTGACAGGGAAGCGGGAATCTGATTTTTTGGATTTCCGATTTACTGCTAGGTCCAATATGGGACTGAAAGGGCGAAGCTGTATCCAATTGGTAGTTTTCTACAGGATTTTATGCAATTTTAGCCTTGTTTCGAAATTAGAATTAGGACATACTTTCAACACGGGAAGAATTTGAAAAAAATAATTGGATTTCTTTTGCTGTTTTTGAGCTTGACTTTGGCCGGATTTGCCCAAAATCTAAGCAACCTCAGCACTCTAAGGGTAGATAATCTCTCTGATGCTCAAATCGAACAGTTGATCAAAAGAGCTGAGTCAAGTGGACTCACTCCCACTCAATTGGAGGCCATGGCTAGAGAGCAAGGTCTTTCACCAATTGAAGCAGCAAAGCTTAGGGAACGAATTAACAATCTCCAAAGAAGAACACAGTCTTCCAATCCAGGGTCTGCTTCCATAGGAAATAGAAATATGAATGGAAGTATGATGACCAATGACCCTTTTGATTCCATTCGGAGAGCGGATCCCTATTTTGACCTGACCCCATTCCAAAAGAAGATTTTTGGTTACAAGCTTTTCCATAACAGAAACTTGGATTTTAATCCCAGTCTGAATTTACCAACCCCCCAAGGGTATGTGATTGGTGCAGGTGACCAGCTCCTTGTAGATGTATATGGTGCTTCTCAACAATCATTTGATCTCACAGTCAGTCCTGAAGGCAGGGTTTTGATCCCTAATATTGGGCCAGTTCAGGTAGGTGGTAGTACAATCGAAGCAGCTACCTCAAGATTAAAAGGTTCTCTTAGTAGAATTTACTCGGGTTTATCCGGAAGCAACCCCAATACCTTTTTGGAGATCAGACTTGGAAATATCCGCTCGATCAAGGTCTCCATGGTCGGAGAATTGACCAAGCCGGGTACATACACACTTCCATCTTTTGCCACGGTGTTTAATGGGCTTTTTGCTGCAGGTGGTCCAAATGAAAACGGAGCTTTCAGAAACATTCAGGTATATAGGGACAGCCGATTGGTGGCCACGGTTGATATTTATGAGTTTTTGGCCAAAGGAGAACAATCCTCCAATATTACTCTACAGGATAATGATGTGGTCATAGTGCCCCCGGTACAAGCTCGGGTGGAGATCGTGGGGCCTGTCCGTAGAGAAGGTTTTTTTGAGGTAAAACCCAATGAGTCTCTACAGGACCTGTATATCTATACTGGTGGGTTTTTACCCACAGCCTACAAAGAAAGGATCACCGTGAGGAGATTTGAAAATAACCTAAGAAAGGTATTGGATGTAGTCCAGGCTGATTTCGGAAGCTTTTCTCCCAAAGACGGCGATGAAATTCTCATCAGCGAGTCCATAAACCGATACACTAATCGTGTACAGATTTCAGGGGCGGTTTTCCAGCCGGGAGAGTATTCTTTGGAGGAGGGAAGCTTGACCGTGTCCCAACTAGTCAAAAGAGCGGAAGGCCTAAAGCCAGAGGCATTTGTGACTCGAGCTACCTTGTATAGAACCAATTCTGACTTAACTCTTGGAGCAGAAAGTATTGATTTGAAGGGAATTTTGGATGGAACTTCTCAGGATGTAGATCTCAGAAATGAAGATTTATTATTTATCCCTAGCCGATATGAGATACAGGAGGAGTTTTATGTGAAAATTTCCGGTGAAATTAATTTGCCGGGTACCTATCCTTATGCTTCAGAAATGACTGTGGGCGATTTGATTTTGAGATCAGGTGGGCTTTTGCAGTCAGCAACCAATTCATCTATAGAAATAGCTAGGAGGGTCAGAGATGCCAGTTCTGGTAAGATTGCAGAGATTCTTACCCTTTCAATCAATTCGGATTTAAGTCTTTCTGAAGAAGAGAAAAACCTTTCCCTTCAGCCATTTGATCATGTTTTCATTAGAAGAAGCCCTGGTTTTGAACGAGAGCAGCTAGTTAGGGTTACTGGAGAGGTGATTTATCCAGGGGATTTTGCGATATCCGGTGCAAATGAGCGAATCTCTGATGTGATCAGAAGAGCAGGTGGGTTAAATCAATTTGCCTATCCAAGAGGAGCAAACTTGATCAGGAGAACGGTTTATTATAAGGGCATGACCGAGGAAGAAATCAAGGAAATGTTGATGAAAGAGATTCGTTCAAAGCTTGACCCTGAAAAGAACAGAGAAATCAATGAAGCTGAAAACATCCTTTTTGAAAGACTTAATAACAAGCTCCTAGAATTGGAAGAAACTAAACTTGAACGGTCTAGATTAGCCGCTGAAAAGCGTCTGGACCAACTCAATGTGATGGATAGTCTTAGGTTGGATTCTGCTCTCAACGCAGTTAGGCTTAAAGAGCAGGATTTGGTAGGGATAGATTTGGAAGCGATTTTGGCCAATCCTGGGGGACCTGAGGATTTGATTTTGCAGGAAGGGGATATCATTCAGATACCCAAGCAGCTTCAGACTGTCCGAATGGTAGGGGAGGTACTTTTGCCCACCACTACCCGTTTTGTGAAAACACAAGGCCTTAGAAGTTATATCTCCAAAGCGGGAGGGTTTTCGGAAAACGCCAGGAAAAGCAAGACATATGTCATTTATGCCAACGGAGATGCCCGAAGGACACATTCTTTCTTTGGAATTAAATTTTATCCGAGGGTCGAACCGGGGGCTGAAATTGTAGTACCTGAAAAACCGGTCAGAGAGAGAATCACAACGGCAGGCTGGATCGGTTTAGCATCCAGTTTGGCAACAGTTGCCATCTTGATTCAAACTATTGTTAATAATTCAAATAATAATTAAAGGCTTATGAAAATTACTGTGGTAGGTACTGGCTATGTCGGATTGGTATCCGGAGCTTGTTTCGCAGATGTGGGGATCGAAGTTACCTGCGTGGACATCGACCAAAAGAAAATTGATAAACTCAAAAATGGCATCATGCCGATTTATGAGCCTGGTTTGGAGGAAATTGTAGTCCGAAATTATAAAAGTGGCCGTCTCCACTTCAGCACAGACTTAGGGGAAGCCATCCAAGGAGCTGAGGTTGCATTTATTGCTGTGGGAACCCCTCCTGGAGAGGATGGCTCAGCTGATCTCAAGTACGTTCTTGCTGTTGCCGATGAAATCGGCAGAAAAATGACAGATTACATTGTTGTGGCGACCAAGAGTACAGTCCCTGTGACCACAGGAGAAAAGGTAAGAGGTGCCATCAAGGCTGCTTTGGAGAAAAGAGGCTCCGATCTACCGTTTGCAGTAGCATCTAATCCTGAATTTCTCAAGGAAGGTGCTGCAGTGGAGGATTTCCTCAGACCGGACCGAATTGTAATCGGAGTAGATGATGAGCGGGCTGAGAAAATTATGCAGAGACTCTACAAACCTTTCCAGCTCAGCGGGGAACGTATCATATACATGGATATTCCCTCTGCTGAGATGACCAAGTATGCAGCCAATGCCATGCTTGCCACCAAGATTTCTTTTATGAATGACATTGCCAACCTCTGCGAACGAGTAGGGGCAGATGCCAATATGGTGAGAAAGGGAATCGGTTCTGATCCTAGAATCGGCAATAAATTCATTTATCCAGGTGTAGGATATGGAGGTTCTTGTTTTCCCAAAGATGTGAAAGCGATTATCAAAACAGCCAAAGAATATGGGTATGATCTTCGCGTACTGCAATCTGTAGAGGATGTAAATGATGATCAAAAGCACATTTTAGCTTCCAAGGTCAAGGCTCATTTTGGTGAAGATTTAAGCGGGATGACTTTTGCCATGTGGGGTTTGAGTTTCAAGCCCAATACCGACGATATGCGGGAATCTCCTGCAGCAGTCATCATCGATGAGTTGAGAGCCGCTGGCGCCAAGGTTAAAGCCTACGATCCCAAAGCGATGGAAGAGGCCAAAGCGCATTACATTTTCGATAAGGTAACCTATTGTAATGATGCATATGACGCTTGTGTGGATGCTGATGCATTGTTGCTGGTGACGGAATGGTCCGAATTTAGAATTCCAAGCTGGGAGGCGATTGGTAAGCTTCTGAAGAATAAAGTAGTATTTGACGGAAGAAATATTTACGATAAAAAGTACCTGTCTACGCTCGGTTTTGTGCATTACGGAATTGGGTCTAAGTAACAGATTACAAATGATGTTCCCTGAGAATAGCTCGGGGAACACTTTTTATTTATTATGGTAATAGCAGGTGCAGGAGGTCATGGTCAGGAAGTTTTTCAACTTTTGGTAAACCAAGGGTTTGAACCTGAAGGCTTAATATTTTTTGATGAAGACGTGACTAAAAAAGGCAGGAGAATAGGAGGAACTGAGATAATTACAGACTGGGATACTTTAAATAAGGAGATTGAAAAAGATCCTAGATTCTGCCTTGGGGTAGGTAACCCGGAATCAAGACAAAACCTAACACAAAAGATTGAGAATCTTGGAGGTAGGCTATTTGGTCTAAAAGGATCGTTTTTGGATTCATTTTATAATGTCCCCGTCGAGTTTGATCAAATGTCATTTACATTCATTGGTCCTTCAACAAAAATTGGAAAAGGGGTACTTATCAACACTCGAGCGAATGTACATCACGGAGTGGAAATAGGTGATTTTTCGGAGATCGGACCTGGAGCTCTCCTTTTGGGAGAAGTAAAAATCGGAAATATGTGTCGTATTGGAGCGGGGGCTATAGTCCTTCCTGGTGTGATTCTTGGCAATCGAGTCATTGTAGGAGCAGGAGCAGTGGTAACAAAGAATAGAATTACTCAAGGAACAATAAAGGGGATTCCGGCAAAATGAGCTTAAAAGCAAAAACTATTACCGGATTTTTTTGGAGTTTGAGTCAGCAGTTTGGGGTCCAGATTACTTCGATTGTTGTTACCGTTTTTTTAGCTCGAATTTTAGAACCATCGGATTTCGGGTTAATTGGAATGCTTGCTGTATTTATGGCATTGGGAAATAGTCTGATTGATGCAGGGATGACTTCCAGTTTGATTCGAACCAAAGATGCCGACCAGAGAGATTATTCTACGGTTTTCTTCATCAACTTGATTGTAGGCATACTCGTCTATGCAATCATGGTCGCTTGTTCAGGCTTTATCAGTCAATTTTTTGATCAGCCTGAACTAGAACATATTGTTAAAATTTACTGTCTGACTTTTGTTATTTATCCTTTTTCGGCTGTTCAGCGAACCCGCTTGGTCAAAATGATGGATTTTAAGACCGAAATGAAAATCACGATTCCTTCAACCCTCTTAGGAGGCATTACAGGTTTGGTTTTAGCTTTTCAGGGATACGGGGTTTGGTCTTTGGTAGCAATGAACCTTCTTCAAAATCTTCTTCTGAGCATCCAATTTTGGATCTATTCCAAATGGAGACCTTCTTTGCTATTGGATTGGTCTTTATTCAAGAAGCACTTTGATTATGGGGCAAAGCTTACCTTAGCAGGGATAATCAATTCTGTTTTTTCCAATATTTATCATTTAGTCATCGGGAAATATTACCCATTGGCTCAATTAGGGTATTACACCAAAGCGGATTCTTTGAAGCAAATTCCAGTAAAAAACATTTCGACTACACTTTCCAAGGTGACTTTTCCGTTGTTTTCTGAGATTCAGGATGACGATGCGCGACTGAAGGTGGCCTATAAGCGAATCATGCAACAGGTTTTGTTTTGGCTGACTCCAGTCATGGCACTTTCCGCTGTTTTGGCAGAGCCCTTATTCAGAATCGTTTTGACAGAAAAGTGGCTTCCTGCCGTTCCTTATTTTCAAATCCTGTGTTTTATCGGTTTGATGTTTCCGGTTCACTCTTACAACTTAAATATTTTAAAAGTGAAGGGAAGGAGTGATTTGTTTCTAAAACTTGAGATTATCAAAAAATCACTTACCCTCATCGGCATCGTCCTTGCTCTTCCCTATGGTATATTTGCTTTGCTTTGGACTCAGGTAATTTTAAATCTTGTGGCATTTGGAATCAATTCTTTCTACAGTGGGAGATTTATAGATTATCATGTGTTTAAACAAATTCAGGATATATTTCCCATTTTCTTTGTTGGAGCATTGTCGGCATTGGGGTCTTGGTTATTGATGGATTGGGTTCAAAATATCCCTTTCCTGGATTGGATTCACCTGATTGGTGGAGGATTGATTGGAATGATAATTTATTTCTTGATTATGTGGGGAGCTAAGTCTGAGCCATTTATTGATTTTAGGAGAATTATACTGAAGAGATGATACCCGTTACCAAACCTTATTTACCCCCTTTGTCTGAATATCAGGAATACCTCGAGGGGATTTGGAAAAGACAATGGTTGACCAATAACGGTCCATTAGTCAATGAATTGGAGCTGAAGGTTTCAGATTATCTGAATGTGAATAATTTCCTGTTTATGTCAAATGGGACTATAGCACTACAGATAGCAATTAAAGCTTTGGGATTAAAAGGGGAGATAATCACCACTCCATTTTCTTATGTGGCTACTACAAGTAGTATAGTTTGGGAAGGTTGCAAACCTATCTTTGTTGACATTGATCCAAAAACACTGAATATTGATCCCAAAAAAATTGAAGAGGCAATTTCTGAAAATACCTCTGCGATATTGGCAACGCACGTCTATGGGAACCCCTGTGATGTAGAAGCAATTCAAAAGCTAGCCACCAAATATAAGCTGAAAGTAATCTACGATGGGGCGCACGCCTTTGGGGTCACTTTCAAGAAAAAGTCAATTTTTTGCTTTGGAGATATTTCCACAGTTAGTTTTCACGCCACAAAACTTTTTCATACGATAGAAGGCGGCGGGGTTTTTTCCTGTTCCTCTGAGCTGATTCAAACCATGGCTTATCAGCGAAATTTTGGGCATGATGGTCCCGAAGCTTTCCAAGGCTTGGGGATCAATGGTAAAAACTCTGAATTTCATGCCGCTATGGGCTTGGTTATCCTGAAAAAAATGGATTCTATTGTCGCGAAGCGTAAAGAACTATCCGAGTACTATGATAACCGACTGGCTGATTTGGGATTGCAGAAGCCCCAAATCAATAACCAGACTGAGTATAATTATGGATATTACCCGGTTATTTTTTCTAGCGAAGAACAAATGCTTCGATGTATTAAGAAGCTGAACAGATCTGAAATTTTTCCTAGGAGGTATTTTCACCCTAGTTTGGACCAATTGCCCTATGTAGATAAAGCAGAGATTCCAAACACGGAATCTATTTCCAGACGAATTCTTTGTTTGCCTTTGTACTATGAGCTTTCATTTGAAGAAGTTGATTTAATTTGCCGCCTTATAAAATCAGTCTGGGATAATGGGTGAAAAAAAAATCAGGGTTCTGGTTTTTCCCTGTGGGTCAGAAATCGGACTTGAAGTGTACCGATCGTTAAAATATTCCCGACAGATAGAGCTTTTTGGAGCAAGTAGTGTTGACGACCACGGAAGGTTTGTTTATAAGAACTATTTTGGTCACATCCCCTACATAAATGACTCTGATTTTAAGGAGGTTTTTACAGCTCTAGTTCAAAGTCTTGGAATTGATGCAATCTATCCTACCATGGATGGAGTAATTACCAAACTTCATGAAATTTCAGCTCATTTGAATTGCAAAATCATTGGATCCCCCAATGAAACCAACCTACTTGCTTTATCGAAAAGTAAAACTTATAGCTTTTTTGAAGGAAAAATCAGGGTGCCCAAGTTGTTTTCTTCTGTAAGTGAAATTGAGGCTTTTCCGGTTTTTTCGAAGCCTGATATTGGATATGGTTCTCGGGGTACAAAGCTTTTGGTAAACCAGGAAGAAGTGATTAAAAGATGGGAAAAGAATCCTGAAACCCTGGTTTTGGAATATTTGCCTGGTGAAGAATTTACCGTTGATTGCTTTACAGATCGGGAAGGAAATTTACTTTTCTGTTCTCCTAGAAAAAGAGGAAGGATACAAAAAGGAATCAGCGTCAATACCACTCCAGCTACGGAGATTGCCAGTTCTGTCAAAGAAATGGCTGAAGTAATCAATAAAGAGGTTAAACTTCGGGGCGCTTGGTTTTTTCAGGTCAAGGAAAATAGCAACAAGGACTTAACTCTTTTGGAGATAGCCACTAGGCTTGGAGGAAGTAGCGCCCTTTATCGGGCAAAAGGGGTGAACTTCGCCTTAATGAGCGTTTTTGATGCTTTTGATTTCTCTGTTTCTGTCTTGGAAAATGACCATTTCCTAGAGATGGATAGGGCATTGGACCAGCGATTCCAATTGGATATCACGTATGATGCAGTTTATGTTGATTTGGATGATTGCCTTATTATAAATCAAGAAGTCAATCCTGTATTAGTAGGGTTTTTATACCAATGTCTGAATCAAAACAAAAGAATAGTTTTACTGACCAAGCACGAAAAAAACTTGGAGGAAACCTTGAATCGCTTTCGCTTATCAAGAATTTTCGATGAGCATATCCATATCAAAAAAGAAGAATCTAAAGCCGATTTTATAACAGACCGAAGCGCAATATTTATTGATGATTCTTTTGCCGAACGAAAAAATGTAGCAGAAAAATTGGGTATTCCTGTTTTCGCACCTGATGCTTTACCCGCTTTAATTAACGATTAACCAGAATGAGAATTTTACATACCTATTGTCTTAATTACAATATAGGAGATTATGCCCTTGGTATTGGAGTAAAGAATTTACTGAGAAAATATCTTGACGTCACCCTGATCGGGAATACCAATCTCCAAGGCAGAGAATTCAACTCTTACTATATCCATGAAGTAGTCAATAAGAAATATGATCTCCTAGTAATCGGTGGAGGCGGGATAATTCATGGGGCCCATTGGCCAAATGGTTGGTTTTGGCTTATTGAAAAAGACCTTATCAAAGAAATCAAAATCCCATTTATCGTTTATGGAGTCGGATATAACTACTGGAAAGAGGAAGGAGGGATTCCTGAAAGAGGAATAATTCATCTGGAGGAAACCATGAAGTATTCTACCTATTTTTCAGTCCGAAATGATGGAAGCCAGGTAAGATTGGCAGAGCAATTCGGAAGGACAGTTCCTGCAATCCCTGATCCAGGTTTTCATGTGGATATTAATTCGAAATATGAAAGAAAGGAACCCTTACCCTACGTGCTGATTCAATTGGCTAATGATAAACCGGAGCGAAGGTTTGGCTCTTTAGAAAAGAGGGACAGCTTTGTACGACAAATGAGAGAAATAACCCAACATCTTTCTAAAAGATATAAGGTTATCTTTTCTCCACATGTACCTGAAGATATACCACTAAGCGAGGAGGTTTCTGCAGGAATTGCCAATACTAAAGTTTGGGATTTTGGATATTTTGCTTTTGATCATTCTGACGAAGCGGTCGGATATTATAAATATGCTGAATTTGTTCTTGCCATGAGAGGCCATGGTCAAATTGTTCCAATTGCATTTAATACTCCTGTCATTTCACTAGAAAATCATCCTAAGCATCGAGGCTTGATGGAGAATTTGGGATTGGTTGAATACAATGTGTCCTTAGCACAGGATGATTTCCAAGAAGAACTAATTGGTAAAATCAATTTATTGGAAGCCAATTATTTTGCATTGAAGGAAAAATATCAAACCATAAATCAAGAGTTACGCACTTCCTCTGAATCAGCATGGGGTGAAATCAAAAACCGCTTGGGGAAATGACTTTAGGGCAGCCATTAGTCAGCATATCTTGCATCACCTATAATCATGCCCCATATCTTAGGCAATGTTTTGAAGGATTTTTATCCCAAAAAGTGGATTTCCCTTTCGAAATCGTCTTGTACGATGATGCTTCCACAGATGAAACCGTGTCCATCATCAAGGAGTACACTGAAAAATACCCATCCTTGTTCCAAGTTTATCTGAATCAGGAAAACCAATATTCAAAGGGAATAAGGGGTATGAATATGAAGTTTAATCTACACAGAAGCAGGGGGAAATATATAGCTTTTTGTGAAGGAGATGATTTCTGGACTGATCCAGAAAAGCTTCAAAAACAAGTCGATTTTTTAGAAAAAAACCCATCTTATTCCATCTGCTGTACAAACTATTCAGAAATAAACAGTCAGGGAGATATATTGGTAGAAAATGCCTGGACTGGAATCAAGTTGACTCCAGAAATCACACATTTAATGGTTTTGGAAAAATATAAGCCAAAAATTCTTACCTCGATATTCAGAAAAGACGCGATTATCGGAAAGATTCCGGATGTGTTTTTCAGTGCTTTCAATACTGATAACTTTCTATGTGCAATCGCCACCGAAAATGGACCGGCAGCCTTTCTAAATTTTAATTCGGGCTGTTATCGTGTTCATAACCAGGGTATTTGGTCAGGAAAAACCGAAATACATCAATTTGAAATGCAATTGGATACTTACCTCAAAATGCAAGGGTATTTTACCAAGGATTTTCAACAAAAAGCTATTTCAAATCGAATCTATAAAATACGGAGAAAGCTTTCCAGACTCTATGCCAAAGACCTTCATTTTGGAAAAAGTATGAACCAAATGAAATATATGTTTTCTGTCAATCCCAAAGATTCTTCTAAGGTATTGTTTGGAAACCTGATTGCTCCTATCCGTAAAGTTTTTTAATGAACACAGAAGAAATTTTAATTCTTTCATCAACAGCTGCATTAAATCATCAGCTTTCTGATGGCGCCATGCCTCCTGGACACAATGGTCCCTATAAGGATCCCGAAACCCCAGTAAGGAATACTTCACATTGGTTGATTTCATTTTTGAGATCCTACGAACTGACTGGTGATAAGAAGTTTAAAGAAGCTGCAGAAAAATCGCTTGCCTATCTGATGTCCAAAGAAGCCCGACCTATGGGAGCTTCCTTTTGGCACCGGAAGAATCCGAAAAAAGACTTTTCTAATGGTTTAATGGGCCAAGCATGGACCCTTGAGGCTTTAGTATACGCTTACCGCGCTTTTGGGGATGATTCAATCTTAAAGTTGGCAACAAAAGTATTTAAACTTCATCCTTACAAATCCACGCACAAGGCTTGGGAAGTGGTCAATGTGGATGGAAGTATTCGAGGATTTGACCCTACATTCAATCATCAGTTGTGGTTTGCTGCCATTGGTGGTTTTTTGACAGAGTATGGAGACCAAGAAGTCAAAGCCCAAGTGTTGGATTTCTTGAAAAGTTTGTCTAATACCATGAAAACCTATTCCAATGGAGTCATCAAGCATCATCCTACGGGTTATCAATCGGTAGGAAAGAAAGATAAAATTCTCGCTCAATACAAACATTTCAGATTACCCGAAAGTCAAAAAAAATATATCTATCTCAAGTCATTGGGCTACCACGGATTTAATCTTTATGCCTTAGGGTTAATCCATAATGTCTTTCCTGATTTGTCATTTTTCACTACTTCTCTTTTCAGATCCATGATTGACGTAATTGATACGGAGGAGTTTAAATCTAAAATTTCTCTTTCTCCTTACAGCTTTTCCTACAATCCCCCCGGATTCGAATTAGGGTTTGCTCTTCAGAAGTTTGGAGATAGCTCAAAAGCCAATTATTTTCTTGAAAAGGATTTCAAAAGGTCCTATTCTCGTGAAAAAGAACAATGGGGAGTCAAGAATCCAGTGGACAAAGAAACAGCCGCTGCAAGGGTATATGAGCTTTACCAGCTTTCAAAAATGGAAATAAACATCCATGAATGAAAAGCCTGTAGTTTCGGTAATTATCCCCACTTACCGAGAATGGGATATTCTTCCTCGATGTCTTTTTTCCATTCAAAACCAGACATTTCCTCAGGAAGAGCTAGAAGTGATTGTGGTAAATAATGACCCTGAATCATTACCCCCTTCCACAATTCAACTTCCAAAAAATACCAGAATCATAGATCAATCCAGTCCAGGCTCTTACGCTTCCAGAAATTTAGGTGTTAAGGCCTCTAGAGGTGAAATTCTTGTTTTTACAGATTCAGATTGTGTCTCTGATCCCAATTGGATTAAAAACGGGATAAAATATTTGCAAAATGGAGCAGATTTGGTTGGAGGTAAGATGGAGTTTTTCAAGGTGCAAGGAGGAGATGAATTGGTTTTTCTTTATGAGAAACAATTCTCTTTCAATCAAAAAAGAAATGTGGAAGTAAATAGGCAAAGTATTACTGCCAACCTGTTTGTGAAAAAAGAGGTGTTTGAAAAGGTCGGTTTATTTCCTGAAAACCTTTTGTCTGGGGGAGATTTTGAATGGACCAAAAAAGCCAGTCAGATTGGCTTTAATTTAGTTTTTGGAGAAGATGTATTGGTGAAGCATCCCGCTCGAAAATCTATAGCCTCTCTTCAAAAAAAGAAGAAAAGGACTTCGGGTGGGATGTATTTCAAGTTCTTCAGAGATTATTCTGTCTTAAAGAAAATCAACTTTTCTATTTTTTTGCTAAGACCTCCAGTTACCATATTTCTTCTCAAGGATTACACTTTTGCCCAGCGGATTCGTCTTTTTTTTCTCCGTTGGAACTTGGAATGGGTCGGTGTACAAGAATTATTCAAATTGAGTTTTTCAGGAAAAAAAGCAGAACGGGTCTGATGTTTTCCATTATTATTCCTTGCCATAACAAGGCCCCCCATATTCATAGATCGATAAGCTCAGTGCTCAATCAGAGTTTGGGAGAGTGGGAGATGATATTTGTTGATGATGCTTCCACTGACTCTTCTTTGGAAGAGGTGAGAAAATTTGAGGATAGAAGAATTCAGGTGTTTCAAAGAGAAATTCCCGGTCCTGGAGGCTATGCAGCCAGAAATTTTGGAGTAACTAAGGCCAGATTTCAATGGATTTGTTTTTTGGATGCTGATGATGAATGGAAGCCAAACTATCTTAAGAATTTAAAATTTCAAATTGAAAAGAATGAGCAGATTCAATTTATAGGATCAGCTTGGGAAGTTTCGGATGGGACTACTTTGAAGGCTTGCTCTGCCACTAATCAGTTCTCTTCTTCTAGTTTTCATCTTTTGTCCTTTGAGGAGTTTTTAAGGAAGTCCATTTCAAATTCTCCCGTAGTTTGGACAAGTACTGCTTGTGTCAAAAAGGATGTTTTTGAAAAAATAAATGGGTTTCCTGAAGGAGATTGCAAATCAGGAGGAGATATTGATACTTGGTTTCGATTGGCTGAGCAAGTAAAGGTAATCGGATTTTGGAATGAGATTTCAGGCACATATCATATTGATAGTGTAAATATGGTCACTCGACTTGGGCAGACATTTGAAGTGCCATGCGTGGTAAAGACCATTCGGAACTTACTCAAGGAACGTGAATCAGATCTGGTACACTTAATCAAAAAATACTCCAATAAGTACTTATTGGCACAGATTGCCAAGTCGATAAAAGCGAATCGGTTCAATCCCGAATTATTGGAGTATTTCTACGGAGACTTGGACTGGAAGAAAAATGCTATTCTAAAAACATTTAAATTTCGCGCTTTGAGAGGGTTATATCGGCAATATTTAGAAAAAATGGGCTCCTTTTATGGCTAATGAGACAGTAGACTTAGCGGATTTGATCCGCTTTATGATCAAAGAGAAAAGAAAGTTTTTCAAGATGGTTTTGGCCTTTGTCGGGATAGGGGTTTTACTAATTTTTCTAACCCGAAACCATTACTCCTCCACTCTCAAATTTATCGCCCAGACCAATTCCAAATCAGGTAATTTAATGGGACAATTAGGAGGCTTATCAGGATTGAATTTGGGAAATATTAATTCCCAAGAACCTGGAAGTTTATCGCCCCAACTTTACAAGGAAATCGTGTACAGTTATCCTTTTTTATGGAGATTGAGTCAGAAAACCATTACTCCCGATGCAGAACCAATCAAGTTGGGACTTTATGTGGAAGAAAATCGAAGACCTTCATTTCCATCCTTGGTGAAAAAGTACACCATAGGTCTTCCCAAGGTGCTTTTCGGTGAAAAACCCAAGCCTTTGGATTTAGATACCGAAGTTCAGGACTCTCTGATTTTCCTCAATAGAGAACTGGTGCCTATGTTCAATGAATATCGGAAAATCATCTCCCTTTCTACAGATACCGAGACAGGATCTATATCTATTGAAGTCCAAACGCTGTCCCCTGAAGTTTCCGCTCAAGTGGCGGCTTGGGTTTTTGAATTGCTTTCAGAATATGTGATTGAATTCAAAACCGAAAAGGCTCTGCAAAACATGAAGTTTGTGGAAGCCCGGTTCGAAGAAGCAAAAGAGAAGTTTTATGAGGCGCAAAACAAGCTTTCCAACTTTAGGGACAGAAATCAAAACCTGAGTTATTCCACAGCCCGAGCTCAGGAAGAACGACTCCAATCGGAATACAGTCTTGCTAACAATCTCTACAATAATCTGGCAGTGCAGCTGGACCAAGCCAAGATCAAAGTACAAGAAGACATCCCTCAACTGACAGTGATCAATCCTCCTGTCGTTTCCTACCAGGTATCCAAGCCCAACATTCCGCTGATTATGGCCTTGTCTGTATTTATGGGGATTGTCTTGGGCTTTACCCGCTTGCTGTTTCTTTATTTCAAGAATCAATTTGGAGCTAATCGCTAGAAAACAGGGATTCGATTCCTTTTTTTCTTTCCTTCAATACATCCTGCTTTTCATGGCATTGACCTATCTCTTGGTTGATTGTCTGAATGGAGTTTTGATGAGGCTAGGTATAGGCATAAGTATTTCTCAACTTTTTAAAATGGCGATGCTCGCCGGTATGCTTCTTTTTCTTCTGGGTAAAAACTTAAGTGCATTTTTACTTTCCTTCGGATTGATTTTATTTTTTCTTTTTCCTTTGATTTTGAAGGCCATGCTTACGGGAGATACCTCCGGTGTGGTGGGTAATTTTGGATATAACCTGAAGCTTATTCTGTTTCCTATTTCGCTATTGTTTTTTTCCAGTTTGGAAATGAAGGAAAAGTCCCTTACGAAGTTTTGGTCGGCCTTTGCGTGGTTTAATTTTTGGCTGATTGCCGGCAATATACTTTTAGGAGTATTGGGGATTGGATATAGCCAATACGACAGTCCAGGAGGACAGGGTATTGGAGGAAGAGGGTTCTTTTTTGCAGGGAATGAGGTAGCGGGAATTTTCCTGCTTTTCTCCAGTATTTGTTGGTTTCAGACCAGAAATTGGCTTGGAATCTATCGCTTTGTTTTTTTCCTTTTCCTTTTGGCTTTAGGGGTACTCAATACTTCCAAAACGGCTATTCTAGGAATAATTTTGATTGTTGGATTGATGGAAATTCCTAAATTTTTCAGCATCAAACTTAGTGTAGGAAGGTTTTTGGGACTTTTGTCCTTGCCCGTTCTGATGATTGGGATGGGAGCTTTGATTTATTGGGGAGTTCATGCGACCGGTTTAATTGATCGGATTGCTTTTTTCTATCAAAAATTGGATTTGCTTACTTTCATTTTGTCCGGGAGAAATCAGATGGTGATGGGGGCTTGGAACTTTTTCCCAAAAGTTTACAGCTTCTGGGATTATCTTTTTGGGGTGGGCAATCAGGAATTTCTTCGTCTAATGGGGATCTATCATGGAAATGCTCATACCATAGAAATAGACTTTTTTGATTTGTTGTTTATGAATGGATTTTTGGGTTTGGGCCTGGTATTAGGCATTTTCTTTTGGGCTACTTGGAGAAGTTTCGCGGGAAATCTTAGCCATAATCCCATTTGGGCTTTGAATCTGGTTCTTTTGTTGATCTCATTTATGGCTGGTCACATCTTCAATTCTGCCATGCTGGGAATCAGTCTAGGCTTGGTCAATGGTCTTGGACCTAAGGTATGGAGAGCATAAGAATCTATCTGATTTCGAATATGTACCCTTCGGTTGAGAGTCCAAATTTTGGAGTTTTCGTCCGTAATTTTGAGCGGGATTTTCCTTCGGAAAAACTTGTCCTTGTAGACAAAACAGTGATTGAAGGCAAAAAAAGCGGTTTCAATCTATTGATTGCTTACTTGCTGTTTTTTGTGGAGGTTATTAAGAAATTACACCGGGGTGATTTTGACGCAGTGTATGTCCATTACTTACAGCACTCTTTGATTCCTTTCCATTTTTGGAGAAATAAGTCAGGGAAAAAGGTGATTTTGAATGCGCATGGCACAGATATTCTTGGAAAAGGAAAACTCTACGAAGGCATTAGAAAGTGGAATCAGTCCATTTTTGATCGGGCTGATTTGGTAATAGTCCCTTCTTTTTTTTTTATTGAAAAATTGACTCAGTTGGGAGTAAATCCTGACAGATTAGAAGTTTACCCTTCGGGTGGAATTAATCCTGAGATTTTTTTTCCTGCGGAAGAAAAAGCCCGCCCTCAGTATAGGTTGGGATATCTGGGTAGAATTGATTCGGGAAAAGGGGTAGACACACTGATTCGGGCCTTTTCGAAATTACCTCTGGCAAATATTGCTTTGGAAATTTGCGGACCCGGGAGTCAAAGGGAAGAAATGGAGCGACTAGCTCAAACCCTAGAGGTTAATCAAAGAGTTAGCTTTTTGGGGAATATTTCTCAAGAAAAAATCCGGGAGATTTTTCTAAGATGGGACGCTCTGGTTTTTCCGTCCGAATTGGAGGAAAGTCTGGGGCTGGTGGGACTGGAGGCTATGTCGTGTGGTCTGCCAGTCATAGGTACGGGCGAAGGAGGAATGTCAACTTATCTGATTTCCAACGAAAACGGTATCGTTTTTGAGCCGGGGAATGTTAGTCAATTAGTCGAAAAAATTTCAGATTTTTACCGGCAAGATCAAGCATTTAGAAATCGATTAGCAAAAAAAGCAATTGTTACAGCAAGTAGATATCATTCAAAAAGAGTCAACTCAGCACTCAGAAATAGAATCCAAGCCCTCTTTTCAGCCTGAATTTCGGAATATCAATGGGATTCGTGTTTTTGGATTTCCAGATAAGGCTTCCCTTATTGATTTTGCCCAAGGCAAAAACAAAATCCTGATAGCTGTCAATGCTGAAAAAATCTACGGGGCAGATAAGGAATTGAAAGATTTGATTAACTCCAATATTGGCTATCCTGACGGTATTGGAGCAGTATGGGCCCTCAAACAAAAAGGCATCAAGGAGGTAACCAAAATTCCTGGTGTAGAACTTTGGCTGGAGATCGTTAGGAGCAATTACAAAAAGAAGTCGTTTTACTTCATCGGTGCCCGGGAAGAAATCATTCAGGGAACAGTACATAAGCTTAAGCAGGAGTTTCCCGGGATCCAACTAGTAGGGTATCGAAATGGCTACCTGAAAGGAGAGGAGGAAGATAAATTGATCGAAGACGTAGCTTCAAAAAAGCCAGATTTCATTTTTGTCGCTATGGGCTCACCCGCACAGGAGAGGCTCATGAGAAAAATGAAAGCAAGACACGAAGCGGTATACCTAGGCCTTGGTGGAAGCTTCGATATCTATTCCGGAAAAACTAAGCGAGCTCCAAAAGTTTTTATTGACTACAAGTTGGAGTGGTTTTATCGCCTAATTACTGAGCCAAAAAGAGCATATCGGCAAATCAAATTGATTGATTTTGCTTGGAAGATGATCAATAAGAAATACTAAAACTCATCAATCCCGCTTTTGGAGCGATGCTTGATTTTATTGTTTTTTCCTTTTTTGGCGTCACTTGTAATCTGACTTACTGAGAAGTCATATAATCCATAGGTCTGAGTCTTTTTGGATTGATTATCGATACACTCGTTGTCATCAAAGGTGTTGTCAGAAAGGTGTTCTTTCAGAGCTATTGCACCACGGGTAGATAGGGTTACTCCCCTTTGGTTCCCATTGATTGCCTTATTTCCGACCACTTGTGAATTGGTCATTTGTCTGAATAAGAAGCCATGAAGTCCGCTTTTCTCTGCTTTGTTGTCCTTAAAAAGCAGGTTGTTGGATACCTCAGGGAAGGGGTGAGAGGCAACTTCGACACCAAAGCCATTTCCACAACCCACAGCTTGGTTATTGATCAGCTGGGTATCTGATTGAGGTACATGGATTCGAAAGCCATAATTACTACAGTTGATCGCGGTACAGTTTTCAATAAGCGCACCTTTACGGTAAGCTATCGCAAATCCGGATCCAAAACCCTTTTCAGGACTTGGTCCGCCTTTAGCCGAACAATCCCTTACTGTAAGTTGGTCTACAATGAGGTAATATCCATTGTCCTCAAACCAATTTTCGGCATGATTGCCAATCAGAGTGATATTTCTTCCATGAGCATAGAATCCTGTTCCGGCTCCTATACTTTGAGATTGAATAATCCGAGCACCGGGATCCATTACCAAAATACCTCTCGGCCTTCCGGAGTTGTCTTTTGATGTGAAAGCATGGGCATTTTCTGATTTTACTTCCTCAATGCTATTTTCAGAATTTTCCCCTTTAAAATCATAAAAAGCCACCCCATGCCAAGTATTTTGAGTGATTACATCCCGGATTTTGCTTTTGCTGCAATTTCTTAGACAAATGCCTCCTTTGGCTCCAGATGATTTTCTTTCAAAATTACCATTGATGGTTAAGCTTTCTACGAGGATGTTAGTGTTGGACAAATTGGGAAGAGTGGAAATGAGGCCTTGGGATTTAGTAGTTTTCCAATTTCCCGTATCCGGATTTCGGAAAAGTATAACCGACTCCTTGGACTCTCCTTTCAATATTACATTGGATTTGAGAATCACTCCGTCGTCTAGTAAATATTTCCCTTTTGGAATGAAAATAGTACCTCCTCCAACTGATGAAAGACTATCTACTATTTGATTTATCAATTTGGAA
The DNA here is from genome assembly GCF_036245645.1 of Algoriphagus taiwanensis. Classification (NCBI taxonomy): domain Bacteria; kingdom Pseudomonadati; phylum Bacteroidota; class Cytophagia; order Cytophagales; family Cyclobacteriaceae; genus Algoriphagus; species Algoriphagus taiwanensis. The sequence goes on from NZ_BTPE01000008.1 coordinate 143,565, forward strand.
TTATCTTTTTGTCCACTGGGATCTCCTCCTGATTCGGCTAGATTGATTGTCTGAGGATAGGTGTTCAGAGAAAAAAAGAGTAACGAAAAGAATACGGGGAAGAAGCGAAATAGAGGCATGGGACATGGTGTTTTTATCAAACTGTTAAAGGTTAAAGCAATTAAGTTTAGTCATTTTTTTAAGATTTTAACTGTTTTTACAGGTGTTTTTACCTTTTCTAACGCCCTTTTTGGTCAATCCTTCCAAGTAGGGATTCCCGTAATCGAAGAAGCCTTGAGGCGAAATCAGGTGATTGGTGATTCAGTAGTTGGTCCTGGTTTCACTCTTCGTTCATTACCTCTGAATGCGAGAAGTGACGTTTCTTCCGCTTGGATGGGGGAGTTCGAGAAATTACTCCCAAGATCGAAGAATTATGCGGTTCTGCTTCCATTTAGACAAACTTTGGCCTTGAATACCCAAAGACCCTATGGCTGGGGAAATGGGCCGATGGTTCCTAATGTTGGATTTCAGTCTTACACCCAAGGAGGTATTTATGCCAAATTTTTGATTTTTAATCTTCAATTGGGTCCTGAACTGGTTTGGACTCAAAATAAACCCTTTCAAGGATTTGAATTCAGGGATCCTCGTATTGCTTCCTCGAGGTATCGTTCTTGGAGTTTTGGGGATTACCCTGAGCGATTTGGAGACGGACCTTCTACCCTGATTTGGTGGGGACAATCCAAGTTCACTATTCAGGCTGGCTTTCTAGAAGCAGGGGTTTCTACTGAGAATATTTGGTGGGGGCCGGGACAGTTTAGCTCCTTGACCTTTTCCAATAATGCAAGAAGCTTTCCCCATCTTACACTAAAGTCCCGGAGACCTGCCACGACTTTGCTTGGGACCTTTGAAGGGGAGGTGATTGTAGGAAGATTGGAAGATTCTGGAATTGAGCCTGCACAGATTGATGAACTCAACGAGGTTTATTTTTTCCCATTTTCGGGAGATTACAAATACCTTAATGCAATTACCGTCACCTACCAACCCAAATGGGTTCAGGGACTTTTTGTGGGTTTTTCACGAACCCACCAACAATATTCCCAGCAAATGGGAAACTCTTTGGGAGACTATCTTCCCATCTTTGAACCTTTTCAAAAGACGGTTTATGGATTTGACAGGGATAGTGAAGGGAGAGATCAACAGTTTACCTTTTTTGGCAGGTGGGTCATACCAAAAGCGAAGATGGAACTGTATTTCGAGTATGGCAGAAGAGATCATGCCTACGATTGGAGGGAGGCTATTCTTAATCCTGAACACGCCCGGGCGTATTTGATGGGACTCAACAAACTTTGGGCGACAGGAAAACCCGATCAATTGATCCAAATAAGGGCAGAAATGCTCCATCAGCAGGAGTCAATCAACAGGATAATCAGGTATCCCGGATTAGGTGGAGGTTATACTTGGCATACCCATGGTCAGGCTCGGGGATTTACCAATTATGGAGAGGCCTTGGGCACTGGACCCGGAGCAGGCTCTAATGTTCAGACACTTGAAGTAAGTGTGTTAAACAGGCTGAATAAAAAAGGACTTCTATTTGAAAGACTTGCCAACCATCAGGATTTTTTTTATCGGTCTTTTGGAAGAAACTCTGCCAAAAAGCCATGGATCGATTACAGCATCGGGCTACTTTGGGATCACCAATGGGATCAGTTGATCATCAGCGGAAAGGCACAGCTTACACAGGCGACAAATTACCAGTGGCAGGATCAGGGGATTTCTACCGAGGACTTCCATTCAGGATTTAATCCGGTTTCTTTCTTTGGCCAAATCCACCTCATCTATTTGTTCAAAAATTAATCATACCTCCCAAATCTTCCTTTTTAGGCTTATGTTTGCACCGGATTTTTAATGAGTAATTTTGGTACTCATTTAAGCTTTAAGGTTACTTGCTTTTCCTTTTTCAAGGTTTCAAGGAAATCTGAAAATGCTTTTGGAAGGATATGGAGCGCAAAAGCTAAGTCTTGGGACTGAAAGGGCGAAGCTGTAAAATCTAGAAAATACGTAAATAAAAATTTTGACTATGCTTAAACCGTTTGAAGAAGCGAAAATCGGAATTATTGGACTAGGCTACGTTGGCCTTCCATTGGCAGTTGAATTTGCTAAAAAATTCCCTGTGGTAGGGTTTGATATCGACCAAAAACGTGTAGCTGACCTGAAGAAGGGCAAGGATTTTACTCTAGAGGTAGAAGATGAACTTTTACAGTCTGTTCTTTCCAGTGATTCCCAGTCCAGGGGCCTTTTTCCCACCTTTGATTCTGAGCATTTGGCTACCTGCCAAATCTACATTGTGACCGTACCTACCCCTACAGACAAACACAATCGTCCGGTACTCACTCCTATTATTAAGGCTTCTGAAAATATTGCCAAATACCTCAAAAAAGGGGATGTGGTAATCTATGAATCCACCGTATATCCCGGAGTGACAGAGGAGGAATGTGTCCCCGTATTAGAGAGAGTCTCTGGATTGAAGTATAATTCAGACTTTTTTGCTGGATACTCTCCAGAAAGGATCAATCCCGGAGACAAGGAGCATACTGTATCAAAAATCCTAAAGGTAACCTCCGGCAGTACTCCTGAAGTAGCCGAGTATGTGGATCAGCTTTACAAAGAGGTCATTGTGGCTGGTACTCACAAGGCCTCATCAATCAAGGTAGCTGAAGCGGCCAAAGTGATTGAAAACTCCCAGAGGGATATCAATATTGCTTTCGTGAATGAACTTTCAAAGATTTTCAACCTGTTGGGAATCGATACTCACGAAGTCTTGGAGGCAGCAGGCACTAAGTGGAACTTCCTCAAGTTTAAACCCGGACTAGTTGGCGGGCATTGCATTGGAGTGGATCCATTCTATTTGGCCCAAAAAGCCCAAGAAGTGGGCTATCATCCGGAAATAATCCTAGCAGGAAGGAGACTTAATGACAGCATGGGCAAGCATGTGGCCACGGAAGTAATCAAGCTCATGATGCGAAAGGATCTGAAAGTCATCGACTCCAAAGTTTTGATTTTGGGCTTTACCTTCAAAGAAGACTGTCCCGATGTCAGAAATACTCGAGTCATCGATATCTACAACGAGCTGAGGTCTTTTGATATGGAAGTAGATGTCTATGATCCTTGGGCCAGCCCCTCTGAAGTAAAGCATGAATATGGTCTGGATATCTTATCCGGAGAAAAAGCTCCTTCCTTGGAAGGATACTCTGCCATTATCCTAGCCGTATCCCACAAGCAGTTTAATTCGCTTCCCATCCAAAAGTCAGCTCTTCAAGTCGTATACGACGTCAAGGGTTTTCTGGAGAAAGAAAAAGTGGATGCGAGATTGTGATGAAAACTTCCAAAGGAAAAACCTATTGATTAATTTCTATTTTTGCAACCGAATTAACAATCTAATTTATTCTAAATGAGGTTCAACTACTCCAAAAAACTAATTCCTCTTTCACTCCTTTTTTTGACACTTTTTTCTTGTGTTTCAAACAAGAAGCTGATCTACATGCAGGAACTTGAAGAGGGGACAGGCCCCTTGATCGAGACGAGTAAAAAATATCCTTACGATACGGAAGAGTATCTGCTTCAAGTAAATGATATCGTCGAAATAAACATCAAGACCACAGATCCCAACTTGAATCAGGTTTTTTCTGCAACCTTGGACCCCCAAAATCAGGCAATGATGGGAGGGGGGCAGGCCTCTGGAGATGCTTTTTTTATGAATGGATATACCCTGGATGATTCGGGTCTAGTAGAACTTCCTCTCATCGGCAAACTCAAGCTTTTGGGAACAACCACCGAGGAAGCCAAGCTCTTGGTGGAAAATGAAGTCAAAAAATTCATCAACGAAGGAGAGTATTTCGTCAGGGTAAGACTAGGCGGGATTCGGTTTAGTGCCTTAGGTGAATTCAATAGATCAGGGAAATATACCATCCTCCAGAATAGAGTAACCATTTTTGAGGCAATTGCCTTTGCGGGGGATCTCAATAGAGTAGCAAAAAGAGATGAAATCATATTGGTCAGACAATATCCTGATGGTTCTCAAATTCACAAGATTAATTTATTGGACAGAGAACTTTTGGGTTCAGAATACTATTTTTTACGGCCAAATGATATGATTTATGCCGAACCTATGAAAGTGAATGAGATCGGTTCAGGAAATACGCTTACTGAGACCTTGACCCTTCTTATTTCTTCCATCACTGCAGTGGCCCTTGTCCTGGCAATTATCCAAAATAACTAATACTAAACATGAGTTTGGATTCAGAAGAAAATGACTTGTTCAAAGGCGAAGAAAGTAGCTTTGATTTAAAGTCTATTTTACCCAAGGTTATCAGAATTTGGCCTTGGATTATTTTAAGCCTGGGGTTGTTTTTGGGTGTTGCTTTTTACATCACAGAGACATCACCGCCTACCTACCGTGTCTCCTCTAAGTTTTTTATAAAGGAGAATGAAAAAGGTTTTTCTTTTTTTGAAAGCCCTGCAATTAGTCAGGAGCAGGGAATGGGACTGACCAATGAAATGATCATTCTTAAGTCAAGACCTATCGCTGAGGCCACTTTGAGAAAATTGGATTTTCAGGTAGAATACTACCAAGAAGAGACCTTCAGAAACCGGGAAATCTACAAACAGACGCCAATTGTAGTAGAAGTGGATTGGAAAAATCCTCAGCTACTCAATGGTAAAATTAATGTCACTTGGAATTCTATAGATTCTTACGAATTAAGCTTTCCTGAAAAAGGATATACTCAACTATTTCCAGATGGAAGCTTTGGTTCAGTAGGAGAATTGGCTTCCGCTACTTTTAAGTTTGGAGAGTGGGTAGAGACTCCTAATTACAAAATCAGAGTAAGCAATACCTCAGGTGTAGAAAGTGGGGCTTCCCTCTTTGTATTGAGAGATAAGAACTATCTGGTGAATTATTACTCTCTTGGTTTGATAATTGAACTGGAAGCCAAAAATTCCTCAATCCTGAATATTAGTCTTTTGGCTCAAAATCGACTGAAAGGGGAGGCGTATTTAAACGCTCTCATGGAAACCTATTTGGAGTTGGAGCTTCAGGAGAAAAATGAAATTGCCAGCAGAACCATCAATTTTATTGACTCTCAGGTAGCTGGTGTGGCCGATTCTCTGAGCTTTTTTGAAAATCAGCTTCAGGATTACAGGGCTACCAATCAGATTTTTAATCTTAGCTCAGAAAGTTCTGCTGTTTTTGGGCAATTGACAGAGATTGAAACTCAATTGGCGAATGAAAACCTCAAGAAAAGGTATTACCAATCCCTTAAAGATTATCTGGTCAGGGAAAATTACAACGAAATAGTGGTTCCGTCCGGACTGGGGATCGATGATCCTTATCTTAATGGATTAATCGAAAACCTTCTTGCAGTTCAGGTGGAGCGCTCTAGACTACGTGCCACCCAAACCGAACTTTCCCCTCAGGTAAGAGAGGCTAATAAAAAGTTGGCAGATTTAGCCGGTTCTATCTCTGAAATTCTCGAAAATGTTGACCGAAACAACTCCATGGTCATTGCAGACCTTGAGAATAGGAAAAGGCAAATAGAAGCATCTTTCAGGTCTCTCCCTCAGGCCGAACAAAACCTAATTCGAATCCAAAGACAAGCCACCTTAAACGAAAATATTTACAATTTCCTTTCCGAACGAAGGGCCGAGTCAGCGATTTCAAAGGCATCAAATACACCTAGCAACAAAATAATTGAATATGCCAAGGCTGGAATGCTTCAGGTCAGTCCCAAGCCGGCAAGAAATTATCTGGCAGCCCTACTTGCCGGAATCATTCTCCCTGTTTTGATCGTGTTGGGAAGGGAATTTTTCCGCACCAAGATTGAGGAGCCAAAATACCTCGAAAGAAAGCTTAAAATCCCTGTCTTGTCCACTATTCTACAAAACAAGAGCAAGGATAATCTGGTAGTTTTCAACTCAGGAAAATCAGGAATTGCAGAAGGCTTTAGATCTCTTCGATCAAATATCAAATTTTTGGTCCCTAAGGATAAACAACTGACCATGATGCTGACTTCCACCATCTCAGGTGAAGGAAAAACTTTCTGCGCGATTAATTTGGCATCTGTCTATTCACTTACCGGAAAGAAAACCCTGCTGATCGGTTGTGATATGAGAAAACCGAAAATCTTCCAGGATTTTGGACTAAAGAATGACGTGGGGTTATCCAACTTTTTAAGTGGTCAATCTGAAGATCCCAAAGAGATTATCAAGCATACTTCTTTCGAAAATCTGGATATTATCCTCTCGGGACCTATTCCTCCAAACCCCTCTGAACTTCTTTTCTCTCCTAATTTTGAAAAGCTGGTTGAGCAGTTAAAGTCTGAATATGAGGTGATAATTTTGGATACGCCGCCTGTGGGTTTGGTATCTGAGACGTTGGATTTGTTGACTTTGGTAGATTTTACTCTATTCGTTTTCCGTCAGAATTACTCCGAAAAAGTCTTCATTGATGCTCTCAATGGACTCCGGGAGCAGAAGGGAATCAAAAATCTCTATGCGATTTTCAATGGCCTAGATGCTACCAAAGTATCCTATGGAGGATATGGCTACTCCTATGGGTATGGATATGGATATTATGATGACGAGAAAAGCGTCAAGAAAAGATTTAAAGCTTAATCTGATTTGAAAAACTTTATAAAAAAGTATTTCAGATACTTCTCGTTTTTTTATGAGTATCTGGGATTTAAGGTCATTTTACTGATTGGAATAAGTTTTTTGGTCGGCTTACTGGATGGATTCGGATTAGCTTTGTTTATTCCTGTCTTTCAGATGGCTGCAGACGGTCTTACCCCAGAAAACAGGGCGGCTTTAGGAAATTTGGACTTTATCCTGGATTGGATAGAGCTTTTGGGATTTGGTCTAAGCCTCAATGTGATTTTGTGCGTCATGGTTGGCTTGTTTGTTTTCAAGTCCATACTGAAGTTTTATGATGGGATGTTTAAGACTAGACTTCAAATGGAGTTTGTCAAAAAACTTCGCTACGAAATGGTGGACGGATTGGGAGGAATGACCTATAAAAACTTTGTCAATCTGGATGCAGGAAAAATTCAGAATACTTTGTCGGGAGAAGTTTTTAAGGTCACCTATAGTTTTCTGACCTATTTCGGTACCATTCAGTATGTTGTACTCTTACTGGTCTATGTAGTTCTGGCCATGCTCTCCAATTTTCAGTTTGCTCTTTTGGTAAGCTTGGGTGGAGTATTGTCTAATTTCATCTTTAAAATTATTTTCAAATTTACTGAGAAGGCCTCGGTGGGAGTGACGGCATTTAATCATGAGTTTCAATCTTATCTCATTCAGGCTGTTCACAATTTCAAATACCTCAAAGCCACCGATTATTTTTCCAAGTACAAATTAAAGCTGAAAGGCATTATTGACTCTATTGAGATTCAACAGCGGAAAATTGGGATTTATAATGCCTTCTTAGGAGCCATCAGAGAACCTATTGTTTTAATTGTGGTAGTCCTGGTAATTCTGGTCCAAGTCAATTTTATGGGAGGGCAGATGGCTTCCATTCTAGCCAGTTTGTTGTTTTTTTACAGAGCATTGAATTACCTGATTAGCCTGCAAACCAGTTGGCAGGGTTTTGTGGCCCATTACGGAGGTATTGTTGCAGCAATGGAGCTGATGGACGAGTTCAGAACTCTGGGTGAATCTGGTTCTTCCAAGAAACCAATTTCCTCAATTCGACAAATAGCGATCAACAAGCTTGATTTTCATTACAAACCCGAGATTCAAGTCTTGAAAAAAGTGGACCTAACCATTGAAAATCTTCAGACCCTTGCTTTTGTCGGTGGGTCAGGAAGTGGAAAGACTACCTTGGTCAACCTAATCATCGGTCTCCTGGAGCCAATTGCTGGAAAGATTGAAGTAAATGGAGAAGATAGAGCCAAGTTTGATAGATCAAGCCTTAGAAAAAGATTTGGATACATTACTCAAGAGCCAGTAATCTTCAATGACTCGATATTCAACAATGTCACCTTTTGGGATGAGCCTAGCCCTGAAAACTTCAGGAGATTTGAACATGCCATTCAGTTAGCTAGAATCTCAGAATTTGTAGAGAACCTCCCGGAAAAAGAAAAAACAAAGTTGGGTGATAATGGGATGCTAGTCAGTGGGGGGCAAAAACAAAGAATTTCGATTGCCAGAGAACTTTATAAAGAAGTAGATATTTTGATTCTGGATGAAGCTACTTCCGCCTTGGATAGTGAAACCGAAAGATCGATTCAGGAAAATATCGAAAATCTCAAAGGAAAATATACCATCATTATCGTAGCACATAGGCTTAGCACGGTCAAAAAGGCGGATAAGATTCTCGTTTTGGATGCCGGAGAAATTGTCAGTCAGGGCACATTCGAGGAATTGATGGAAGAGAGTAAGCTGTTCAAAAGAATGGTTGAGCTTCAGGATTTTTAAAGGAGAATTCTTGAAAAAAAACAAGACAGTCTTGATTTCAAATCTGGGACTTCCCTATCAGGGAATTGGCAGCTGGACTTACGAAATCAATCATTTTTTAGCAAATAATGCGAGTATTGATGTGGTTTTATCCCCAACTGATCAGCCAAATTCGAGGTTTATTTTTTGTAAAAAGAAACCTTGGCATAAGTGGCATAAAATCAATAGAAACTACTTTTTGAAAAAGTGGGTGGCTGGTGAATATATTCAGGCCCTGTTAAAGCTTGGAGAAGCTAAACATCCGCTACAGATCTTGGTGATTGATGATCAGGTGTTATTAGAAGCAGTAGCTTTAATCAAGCACCGGCTTCCTCCGGGATCCTCTATTCTTTTTTATTATCATGGCCATTCGCTTAGCTGGTCTAGTTCCCTTCAGGAAAAAGTCGACCGAGTACTGTTTTTGACTGAGCAAGGGTACTTGGATACGATTAAAAATCTGGAAAGATTCACTCCACGAGTTCATGTTTTGGGCAATGGAATCGACCCAAGTCTGTTTTTTCCGATTTCTGAATCAGTTAAGCGTGAAAGAAAAGTAGAAATGGGGTGGGGATCAGAGGATTTGGTGTTGGTATGGATGTCTAATTCCAGACCTGTCAAAGGGCTTCATCTTTTCCAGCAGATGATCCCTTACCTACTTGAAATCAACGATTCCATTCGGATATTAATTATAGGAAATAAAGAGTCGGTGTCTGATCACCCTCGTGTAGTCCAAGCCGGGTTAATTTCAGGGGAAAAGGTGGCCTATTATCTTCAGATGAGCGATTTTTATTTTTTTACATCCCTATGGAAAGAGGGCTTTGGTTTGTCTTTGGCAGAAGCTGCTCAATGCGGAAATTATATAATTACCTCTGCTAATGGAGGTATACCTTCCGTGGTTTCAGAATATCCAAGGTGTACACTCATTCACAAGCCTAATGTACTCGAAGAATGGATTGAAGAATTTCGTTCAATTCTGGAGGCCAATAATTGGAAAACTGCATCTTTGGCCAATGAGGGAAGTGATTTCTATAGCTTGGAAGCATGGGAAAAGCGATTGCTCGAAATCTTAAATAATTAGACCACTAAACACAAAGAGGCCTTGATAATTGCAGAAATAGCTCAAGCTCATGATGGTAGTCTAGGTACAGCACATGCCTACATAGATGCATTGGCGGAGACCGGTGTAGATGCCGTCAAGTTTCAGACTCACATCGCTGAGGCGGAAAGCTCAATATATGAGCCTTTTCGGGTTAAATTCTCCAAGCAAGATGCTACGCGCTTTGACTATTGGAAAAGGATGGAGTTCACCCTAGACCAATGGAAAGGCCTGAAAGCTCATTGTGAGGAGAGGGGATTGGAGTTTATTTCTTCCCCTTTTAGCAATCTGGCGGTGGATTGGCTAGAGGAAGTAGGTGTAAACAGATATAAAATCGGATCAGGAGAGGTTTCCAATTGGCTGATGCTGGAAAAAATAGCTAAAACTGCAAAACCTATCATTTTGAGTTCCGGTATGAGTAGCTGGGAAGAATTAGATGCTTCATTTCAATTCCTTGGAAAATATGGGAGCCCCTTAAGCATTCTGCAGTGCACTACGGCCTATCCCACCCAGCCACATCAGTGGGGGCTTAATGTCATTCAGGAACTCAAAAATCGGTACCAAGTCCCGGTAGGTTTTTCTGATCATAGTGGAGATATTTTTGCTAGTTTGGCCGCAGCTGCTTTAGGTGCTGAGATTTTTGAATTTCACGTGGTCTTTGACAAAAGGCAATTTGGTCCGGACTCTCCAGCAAGTATCACAATTGACCAAACAAAGGGAATGGTCAAAGGCATCAAGCAAATCCAGGCTTCTATTTCCCACCCGATTGATAAAAATAATCTGGAACCTTACGTTTCTTTGAAACAGATTTTTGAGAAAAGTTTGGCAGTTAATAAATTCTTACCCAAAGGCACCGTTCTGAAGGCTGATTATTTGGAATCAAAAAAGCCCAAAGGATATGGAGTTCCCGCAAAAGACTTTACTCAGGTAATCGGTAAGAAATTAAAAAATGATCTCAATGCTTGGGATTTTCTCAATTGGTCAGATTTAGAATAATCCTTTATGTCTAAACGAAAAATTTGTGTTGTAATAACAGCACGTCCCTCTTATTCCAGGATCAAGACAGCGCTAGCCGCAATTAAGAACCATCCCGAGTTGGAGTTACAGCTTGTTGTGGCAGCTTCGGCCTTGCTTGATAGATACGGGTCAGCAGTAAATTATATTCAAAAAGACGGGTTTGAAGTAACAGCGAAGGTTTTCAATGTACTTGAGGGGGAAAATCTCACTGCAGCGGCTAAGACTACCGGAATAGGAATCCTGGAGCTTTCGACAGTATTTGACAACCTTTCCCCGGATATAGTAGTGACCATAGCTGACAGGTTTGAGACTATGGCAACTGCCATTTCGGCTAGCTATATGAACATTCCTTTGGCCCATATTCAAGGTGGAGAGGTGACAGGGAATATCGATGAGAAAGTACGACACTCCATCACCAAACTTGCGGATTATCACTTTGTAGCCTCGGAGGGTGCCCATGCTCGAGTTTTGAAATTAGGAGAAAACCCCAGTTTTGTATTCAACACAGGTTGTCCCAGCATAGATCTGGCAGCTGAAGTATTGAAATCTCCCAAGTTGGATTTTGACATTTACCAAAAGTACGGGGGAGTAGGGACGGCACCCGATCTTCAAAATGGCTATTGGGTAGTAATGCAACACCCCGTCACCACTGAGGTACAGTCTTCCCGAAAGCATATAGAGGAAACTCTTTTTGCCATGAAAGAAATCCAGCAACCTGTACTATGGTTTTGGCCGAATGTAGATGCAGGGGCTGACGGGACGAGTACAGGAATTAGGGCTTTTAGAGAAAAGTATGACCTGTCCAATTTCCATTTTTTCAAAAACATGGAGCCCAATGATTTCCTTAAGCTACTGGTCAATAGCAAAGGGCTTATAGGTAATTCAAGTGTTGGGATTCGTGAATGCGCATTTTTGGGCGTACCGGTGATCAATATAGGTACTCGACAGCATGCCAGAGACCGAGGCAACAATGTAATTGATGTGGATTACAATAGAGAAGAAATACTTTTAGCTTTAAGAAAGCACGAATCACATCCTAATCCACCTTCCTCTACCGTCTATGGAGGTGGAGATGCAGGCAAAAGAATAGCAGATCTTTTGGCTAATCTTGAGTTGAAATTTCATAAAACGATAACTTATTGATCTATGGTAAGAGAGAATGCTGACATACGGCAGGCCAAGACGATTTTTGATATAGTGGACTGCTTGGAAGAAGGTACTTATGGTGATGCCCCGATTGAGCTGATTCAATTTGTTGATAGCCTTCCGCAATCTCCGGAGATGAATTATCTCAGGACGCTGACCATACCCTATCTTTTTCATGATTTTGAAAAAAACGTAAGCTCTCCAAATGATCCAATTGGTCATTTTTCAGGTTTATTAAAGAGCCTTAAAGCATCATTGGAATCTATGGCAGATTCGAAAGATTTTTTCAACATTATGAATGGGGCTTTGGAGGCCGCTCCGGAAGACTACGGGGACAAGGAAATTAAAACCTATACGGGGCAGCATTATGGTAATTTATTTAAGGCTTTTGACCATAAAAGTTATTTTGAAGAGGCTAAAAAACTTCTTTCAGACAGGCTGGTCAGAAATGGAATCTCAATTCAGGGTTTGGAAGAGCTTAGCATTCTTGACCAGGGATGCGGAGGAGGAAGGTATACCACTGCATGGAAATTATTGGGTGCTAAAAAGTGTATAGGACTGGATTTTTCAGAAGTTGGGCTTCAAGATGCCAAAAGTAGAGTAGAAGCAGCTGGAATTGCTGATGTGGAATTCGTACATGGTTCTGTCCTTGATATGCCATTTGCAGATGAATCCTTCGATATTGTATTCAGCAATGGGGTTCTTCACCATACCGAAGACTGGAGAAAAGGAATCAAAGAGCAATTAAGGGTCATGAAATCAGGAGCTTGGGGCTGGCAGTATTTGATAGAAAAACCTGGAGGTATTTTTTGGGATCAAATCGAGATTTTAAGAGCAATTATGAGGAATGTTCCCAAACCGTTTGCTCAGCAAGTAATGAAAGGTATGGGGATTCCAGCTAATAGGGTTTTTTATATGCTTGATCACGTGATGGTCCCTATCAATACCCGGCTTACTCCGGAGGAATTGGCTGAAGAGTTAGCATCATGCGGGGCAGTTGGCATCCAAAGGCTATCAAGAGGGACTGATTTTGATCGCGTAGAAGCTTTGTATCAAAAGATTCCCGGTGCCAAAGAGAAATTTGGAGTAGGAGAAAATAGATTTGTATTTAAGAAAATCTGACGTAATATTTTTCACAAAATAATGAACGAGTTTTTTATCGCCTCCAAACTTTATCGAGATTATTCTCAAAAGGAGGGAAATCAGCACATTGCATCAGAGTATAATCTTTATCATATCCTCAAATATGCTAAGGATAAACAGGTGTCGAAGGTATTGGAAATAGGTACGGGTATAGGAACCATCCTTAGCTTGTTTCAAGAAGCCAAAAAAGTTGGTTTTTTGGATTTGAAAAAATACGTCGGCACTGAGGAAAATTCATATTGTCTTCAGCAGATCAAATTGAATTGTTTACCGGAAAAGGAGGCAGGTTTTGAACAGATAATTGTGGAAGAAGGAGATGAAATACAGCCGGACAAATTCGAGTTTGCGATTGTAGATGGAAAAGCTTCAAATCTGGAAACCATAGTGTCCGAATTTCTCACCGAAAACGCCCTCATTCTTATTGAAGGCTATCGTGAAGATCAGGTAAATAGAATCAAAATGGAATTGGACAAAATGAGATGGCCTTATGCCTATTTCATGAGATTTTCTACCTGGCGAAATCCCGATTATGGGCCTTTCCGCCAGAAATTTCAAGCAGGACATACTATTTTTTTCATTAACCCCAGCCAAAAGGAAATAGAACTTTGTAAAAAACTAAAGACTTTTGCCAGGTTAAGGTATAATGCACGAAAAGTCTTCAATTTTAGAAACTGGGTAAATAAATAATATTGAAAGTTCTTGGATTAATTCCAGCCCGAGGAGGTTCAAAGGGAATTCCTGGCAAAAACATCAAACCCTTGCAGGGTAAGCCTTTATTAGCCTATACTTTTGATTCTGCCAGAGAATCTTCTTTGCTCACTAGAGTGATTCTCAGTTCGGATGATCCCGAAATTATCAAGGTAGCCAAGGAGATAGGACTGGAAGCTCCTTTCCAGAGACCAGTGGATTTGGCGACAGATACTACTCCTACATTACCCGTGATTATTCATGCCTTGGAATCACTTGCCCAACAAGGCGAATACTTTGATGCGGTTTGCCTTTTGCAGACGACTAATCCTTTCCGACCAAAGGGAATGATCGATCTCGCAATTCAGAAATTGGCCGAATCTGATGCTGATGCTTTGGTTTCTGTTTTGCCTGTTCCGCATGAATTCAACCCTCATTGGGTATTTGAGCCCAGTTTGGATGGTAATTTGAAAATAGCTACGGGAGAAAATAAAATCATATCAAGGAGACAGGATCTTCCACCGGCTTTCTTTCGGGATGGTGCGATCTATTTGACTAAAACTCAAGTCCTGTTGGAACAGCAGTCCCTTTATGGTGAAAAATTGGCTTTTATTGTCGGGGATGAAAGCCGGTATATCAATCTGGATACACTTAAGGATTGGGAAAAGGCCGAGCAATTAGTTAAGGAGTTTTTCCCTTCTATTTAGCCTATGTGTGGTATTGCAGGTATTTTTGGACCCAAAGCTAGCAAAGAGGTATTAAGCTCGATGTTAGCCAAGCAGACCCATAGGGGACCTGATTTTACAGGGATTTTTGTGAAAGAGGCAGAGGTTGCCTTGGGGCACAATAGATTGTCAATCTTGGACCTTTCGGATGCTGCTAATCAACCCTTTCATTCTCCGGATGGGAGATACACGCTGATTTTCAACGGTGAAATCTACAATTATCTGGAAATCAAACGCAGTCTGTCTTCCAAGTACCAATTCATTACGCAGTCAGATACAGAGGTTTTATTGTTTGCTTTTCAGGAGTGGGGGACAGCTTGTTTACATCAGCTAAATGGAATGTTTGCTTTTGCTATTTGGGATCATCAAACCCAAAAACTGACAGCAGCCAGAGATAGATTTGGAGTGAAGCCTTTGCATTATTCACTGATGGAAGGCTCTTTGGTTTTGTCTTCCGAGATTACCCCAATCTGGACTTTCGGAGTTAGAAAAAAAGCTAATAAAAAGATTTGGTCCCGGTTTTTTGTACAGGGAAGATACGGTGAGGAGGAAGAAACTTTTTGGGAGGATGTTTTTCAACTTCCAGCTGGACATTGGATGACATGGCAAGAGGGAAAGCTGACCGTAACTCCTTGGTATGATTTTGTAACTAATATCTCCAGGCAGCTTGAAATACCTCAAGACCAGCAGGAAGAATATATTCTGGATTTGCTTAGAGATGCTGTAAAATTAAGGTTTAGAGCAGATGTTCCCGTTGGGTTTAATTTGAGCGGTGGCTTGGATTCCAGTACACTATTGGCATTGGTTTCGGACTTATTTCCTCAGGATGGAGCTATCGAGACTTTTACTTTTGTGACAGGGGATGATCGATATGATGAGATTCTTTGGGTAAAACAAATGCTTCAGGGGCGACCTTACCCTTTAAATTCCTGCCTGCTCACTTGTGATGAAGTGCCAGAATTGACGGCAAAAATGAGTTTGCTCCAGTCCGAACCCTTTGGAGGAATTCCTACATTAGCCTACAGCAAAGTTTTCAAAAGAGCCAGGGAAAAAGGATTTCTGGTCTTATTGGACGGGCAAGGCGCAGACGAAGCTTGGGCAGGTTATGATTACTATCTCAAGAAAGAATCCGGAATCGTACAGGGGACTCAAACCTCCCCACTCAAGCCAAATGCTTTGGTAAGGGAATTTGCAGAGATGTCTCACCAACAAGCTTACCCTCAGCCATTTGAATCTAAAATTCTTAATCTCCAATATCGAGATCTTTTCAAAACAAAAATCCCCAGAGCCCTCCGGTTTAATGATCGGGTAAGTATGGCTCACAGCACGGAGTTAAGAGAGCCATTTTTAGACTATAGGCTTGTGGAATATGTGTTTTCCAGACCGGAATCATTCAAAATCCGCGATGGTCAGCAAAAGTGGCTCCTCCGCAAAATCGCCGGGCGATTCCTCGGAGACCAGATTGCTTTAGCACCAAAGAGACCTGTTCAAACCCCCCAGCGTGAATGGCTTGCCGGTCCGCTTAAGGACTGGGTATATTCCCAATTGGAGTCATTGTGCAACCAAACCGACTGGTTTGAAAAGGATCAAATCCTCAAGGAATGGGAAGATTACCTTAGGGGAAATCAAGACAATAGTTTTTACCTCTGGCAATGGATCAATACCGCCGAACTGATGAAATGAGTAAAATTTGTTTTTTAATTCCTGATGGAGTAGGCATCCGCAATTACCTCTATTCAGGAGTACTTTCTGAATTACGACAAGAGGGAATAGAAGTTCAAATCTGGCATTCTTTATGTGAGGAAGTCATTTCTCTCTCTGAAAAAATCTCCGGCTACAAGCCTCAGTCATTTTCACTGAGTAACTATCCGGAGGATGCGATTACCCAAATCATGAGAGAATCCGCCTCCTATGCCCGTCTTCTTCACAACGTGCGAAAGACGGATAACGAAACTCTGATGGCAAATTGGAGTTTTGGAAATCCGGGATTGGGAAAGAAGCTGCTGATCAAGTTGGCAGAGTGGATAGGAGCATCTACCCGATCCTATGAGTCGATTCTTTCTGTAGAAAGTCTTCTATGGAAGAAATTGAAAAGCTCGCAAAATTATAAGTATAGTCGAAAAAAATTACAGGAAATCCGCCCCGATGTTCTATTCTGCACCCATCAACGAATGCCTGGGGCCAGTGCTGCTATTCTTGCCGCAAGAGAGTTGGGGATACCTACAGTCACTGCTATATTTTCTTGGGATAATCTGCCCAAAGCCAGATTAGCTATGAGGACAGATTATTATTTGGTCTGGTCCGATTATATGAAGGAGGAGATGCATTTTTATTATCCGGAAATTCCACAAGAGAGAATTCTGGTGGTAGGGACTCCTCAGTTTGATTTTTATCATGATGCTACTTTAGTGCAGTCCAGAGAGGAATTCGCTGCTCGCTTCGGTTTAGATCCTAGCAAAAAATGGATTCTTTTCTCGGGCGATGATGTCAAAACCTCTCCCAATGATCACCTTTACCTCAGAGATATTGCAGAGTCCTTACAAGATCAAGATGATTTGCAACTCATTTTTCGCCAGGTTCCTGTAGAGGGAATTGAGAGATATGCTCAAGTGATGGAAGCCTATCCTAAGATTATTCACATTTCTCCTTTCTGGAAAAAAGGAAATAACTGGCAGCAGTTTTTTCCTTTTCCCGAAGACGTTTCTCATCTGGTCAATTTGGCTTTTCATTGTGCCACCGTGGTAAATATCGGGTCGACTATGGCTTTGGATTTTTCATTTTTTGACAAGCCGGGGCTTTTCCTGAGATACGATCATCAGCCAGGTCAGGCATGGACGGTAAATGATGTCTATCGTTTTCAGCATTTTAAAACCATGGAGGGACTGGATGCTGTAGGCTGGATAGATTCAAAAGAAAAAATAACAAGCCAAATCCGATCTGCAGTAGACCATCCATCCACGATAGCTAAGGATAGAAGGCAATGGTTGGACCGGGTAGTTCAACCCAGCCCCGATTCTACTTCCTCACAAAGAATTGCCTCTTTCTTCTGTAAGATCACTTCTCTGGCTCAAACCCAGTTTTCCTAATGCATATTTGCTTTTTATCTCAAGAATACCCTAGACAGGGAGTTACGTATGGAGGAATAGGTACTTTTCTATTGACCATTTGCCAAGCATTAGTCAAAGGAGGACACAAGGTAACTGTGATCGGGATTTATGGAAGCAAGGATCTCGATGAAAATTTGAATGGGGTCAGGGTGGTGACATTCGGAAGAAGTCAGGCCAAATTGATAAGTTGGTGGAGGAATTTCTCCAGAATATCAGACTTTTTGGAAGTACTCCATCGGAGTCAGCCTATTGACTTGATCGAAGGTTCCGAATTGACTTTTGCTTTTGTCCGTAAACTCAAAAATGTACCCTGCGTGATTCGTCTTCATGGGGGGCATCATTTTTTTGCAGAAGGAGAAAATAGACCTCTAAACCGCTGGAAAGCTTTACAGGAAAAACAGTCTTTCAAAAAAGCGGATGCCTTTATAGCGGTGTCAGAATACGTCAAAGTCCATACTGGCAAGTTGCTTTCTTTTCATGGAAAGCCTGTCAAGGTAATAAACTACCCTGTTTCATTTGACAAGTTTTACAAAGCAGACCCTTCCAAAAGTATTCCATATCGCCTGGTTTTTGCCGGTACTGTCTGTGAAAAAAAAGGAATCCGTCAACTGATTCAGGCATTGCCAGAAGTTGCTAAAACATACCCTGAAGTTCATTTGGAAGTATATGGAAGGGATTGGCTATTCCCGGATGGCAAATCCTATATGCAATACCTCAAAGAGATTTTTCCCAAAAAAGATTTGGAAAGAGTAAGGTTCCACGGACCTGTATCTCACGAGGACTTGCCCAAATATTACGAAGAAGCAGAGATTTGTGTATTTCCTTCCCATATGGAAACCCAAGGCCTTGTTGCTCCGGAAGCTATGGGAATGGGCAAACCAGTAATTTTTTCTAAAACCGGTCCGGGTCCGGAAACCATTGACCATGGAGTCAATGGGTGGCTTTGTGATCCGAAAGATCCCAAAAGCATCAGCAACGCCATTCTAGAGGCTTTTTCCCAGAGAAGTTCCTTCGGCAAAATCGGGGAAGCAGCCATCAAAAAGGCACATCTGAAGTTTGATCCTGACACCATTACCCGCCAAAATCTGGAGTTCTACCAAACCCTCATCCAGAAGCCTTGAATTTTTTAATTATTGGACATGTCGTTCACAAGGTTCGTAATGGATCATGGTATGCCTATGGTCCTTACGTGAGAGAGATGAACTTGTGGATTGCACAGGTTGATCGTGTGACCTTGCTGGTTCCTGTAGATAAGGGACTTCAGCCCGATCCCATTGATTTGGCCTACGAGCATTCTTCCATTCATGTGGTCGAGGTGCCTGCTTTCAATACCTTAGGACTAAAGCAAATCCTGAATACAGTCTTCAAATTGCCAATCTTATGGTCCACAACCTGGAAAGAGATGAAAAAGGCAGACCATATTCATCTTCGATGTCCAGGAAATATGGGATTGTTGGGAGCGATGGTGCAGATATTTTTTCCAAAAAAAATCAAAACGGCAAAATATGCCGGAAATTGGGATAGAAGTGCGCATAAACCTTTTTCTTATCGCATCCAACAGTATCTGCTCAGTCATCCAGTATTGAGCAAAAACATGAAGGTTTTGGTCTATGGAGAGTGGGAAGATGAAACGAAGAATGTTTTTCCTTTTTTTACAGCTTCCTATTCCAATAAAGATATCCTGCCGTTTTTTTTGCGGGCGATTGCGCCTTCCCTCCCTGTAAATTTGATTTTTGCCGGCACACTATCTTCTGGCAAGCAGCCGATTCTTTCCGTAGAGACTGCTCATCAATTGATCAAAAAAGGGTATAAGGTATCCTTGGATTTCTACGGAGAAGGACCAGAACGCTCCCGAATAGAAGAATATATTTCCCAAAATGGACTGACAAAAGAGGTGACTCTGCATGGGAATGTACCTGCTGAAGTACTTAAACTAGCCTATCAAAAAGCCCATTTTTTGATTTTTATATCCGAAAGTGAAGGTTGGCCCAAGGTAGTGGCAGAGGCGATGTTTTGGGGATGTGTTCCTTTGACTTCTGCAGTATCATGCGTGCCTCAAATGTTGGGAAGAGGGGAAAGAGGAGATTTGGTTCAGTCAAGTCCCAAACAAGTAGGAGATCTAATTGAAACCTATTTGAATCAGCCTGAGCAATACCACCAAAAAAGCCGAAAAGCCATGGAGTGGTCAAATCAATTTACCCTGGAAAGATTTCAGGAAGAAATTAAATCCCTGCTGATTGAAGGATAAATATTCTGAGTTGCCAAAAATCGCCCAACTGATTGACTCTCTTGATCCGGGAGGAGCAGAGAGAATGGCTGTTAATTTGGCCAATGAATTTCAGCATTTGGGCTGGTCCAATCTCTTGATTGTATCAAGGCACTTGGGCGGACTTGCTGCCCAGGTTACCGATCAGGGGCAGGTTCATTTATTGAAAAAAACAAGCACGTTTGACCGAGCAGCGTTTGGTAGATTTTTGGATTTGCTCAAATCTGAAAGAGTAGAGATTTTGCATGCCCATGGTCCGTCCGTGTATTGGGGAGTAATTGCCAAATGGTTTTTGCCTCGAATCCATCTGATTTGGCACGATCATTTGGGGATATCAGATGACGTGGTGAAAAATAATCCCCGACGGGAAATCAGGTTTTTGTCACGCTGGATCGACCGGGTCATTACTGCCAATGAAAGCACAAAAGACTATTGGATAGATAAGGGCTATTGGAATAGGGATAAGGTAGTATATCTACCAAATTTCCCCCGCCTTGAAGAATTCCCAAGGATAAAAAAGGAGAAGTTTACATTTATTCACCTGGCCAATTACAGAAGTGAGAAAGGACATTTTCATTTAATCGATGCGGTGGGACTTTTAGAGAAAAAAAGAAAAGACTTTATGGTCCGTATGGTGGGAAAAGACGTGGATCCTCAATGGAAAAATAGGGTGTCACAGGCTGTAAAAGATAAAGGTTTGGGCCATGTGATTTCAATTGAATCCGAATCCGACCAAGTATCCCGGTTGTTAGCAGAAGCAGACGCTGGACTGGTGGTTTCGGACAGGGAAGGATTGCCTGTTGCTCTTTTGGAATATGGGCTAGCCGGACTTCCTGTCATTTCTTCACGAGTTGGCCAATGCAGTGAAGTGTTGGGTGAAGGGAAATGGGGCTTGCTTTTCAAAACCGGAGATGTGGAAGAGCTGAAATTCCAGATGGAAAAGTTATTGGATTCTCCAAATGATGCCAGGGAATTAGGGCAATCATTCTTAGGTTGGGTCACAGCTAACTATAGCGGCAAGAAATTTATATCCCTATATTCCGAGTTGTTGTCAGGAATAAATCAAACTCAAAAGGCTCATGATTAAAGTTCTTCTCGAGAACAAAATGCCTTGGCTAATTCTTCTGATCCATGTGATTTTGGGGGTAAGTTCAACCTTGTCCCCAATTCCGGTGATTGTTTGGTTTTATCTGGTGATCTTTTCATCCCTTCATTATCTCCTGAAGAAGACTCCTAGTCCAATCCTATTGATTGCTACCATTCTCTATTTGGTTTCCTTTGAGCTATTGGCAAGAATGGCAAGAACATCTCCTTTCATTCCCTATGAGCTGGGGAAATATCTGCTTTTGGCAGGAATGGTCTGGGCGATATTGATGAACAAAACGATCGGTTATTTAGGGTGGGTGATGCTAATTTGTTTGATACCTGCGGTGTTTATTGATGTTTCAGGTATAGTTTCAAGAGATGATTTGGTTTTCAATCTTTTAGGCCCGGTCAATGTGGCTCTAGTAGTCATAGTTTTCTATAAGCAGAAAATCAGTCTGTCAAACTTTTCATCTTTGATCCGGCTCATGATCTATCCCATTATCGGAGTATTGGCATTTACTTTTATCAAATCTCCGGAATTTGATCAGGTGGAGTTTTCTTTAGGCGCCAACTCAGATTGGTCCGGAGGCTTTGGCTCAAACCAAGTTTCTACCTTATTTGGGTTGGGAGCATTGATGCTTTTCATACTGATGATCAATCGCTGGAAGTTTTCAGGATTTTTCATTCTGGACGCGGTCTTCTTATTTGGCTTTGTATTTCAAGGTTTGCTTACTTTTTCTAGGGGTGGGATGCTCGGTGCTGTAGTGGGGATATTCATTATTTTGTTTTATCTCAGGACCTCGGAATATAGGGAGCGTCAAAAATATAATCTTCCCAAAGTAGGTAAGTATGTGCTCCCGGCTATTTTCTTCGCAGCTTCAGCTTACATTGTTGTAGATGAATTGACAGGAGGAATGCTTTCTTTGAGGTATGCTGGTGAGACCGCGGGTACCCTTCAGGGCTCCAAGATCAAATCTTTTAATACAGTAACCACAGGTCGATTGGATATATTTCTTGGAGATGTGGATTTATGGCTGGACCATTTCTTCTTTGGAGTAGGCGCAGGTGCCTCAGGTTCATTGCGGGAAACCATGGAAGGAGCCGCCGCTCACGTGGAGTTGAGCCGTTTATTGGCAGAACACGGGCTGTTGGGTTTGATTTATTTTGTGGTTTTGTGTTGGCTAGGCTTCAAGCTTCTTCGCGAAAACCCCAACCCTATGGTAAGAGGCATTTTGGTGGCATTTTTCACAGTTGCGATTTATACGACCTTTCATGCTGCCATGAGAACCTTCGTTTCCCCTGCATTGATCGGGTTGAGCTTACTTGCAGTAAATCTACCAAAAACAAACCCAGTAAAGAGAAAGCCTCAAGGCTCATCAAAACAGAAAGTCTTGGTTCGGGTGAAATAGCCCAAGAGCATGTTTAGAAGTCAAATTTTTTTAGAGAATTTTATTCTTCCCCTGACCGATAAGGTCAATAAATCCCCGTTTCTTTCCAAACTTAAAGAGTGGAGAAAAATTTCTCTTTACTCCAGAAAAGAACTGGATGAACTTCAGCGTAAAAAATTGCAGGCTTTATTGGAGCATGCCAGTAGCAAAGCAGAGTTTTATAGGCTTCTCAGTATTTCTCCAAAAAAGGATCCCTACGCTTGGTTAGCCGAATTTCCAGTTTTACCCAAAGCCTCCTTTAGAGAGCATCTGCCCTTGTTTTTGACCATACCTGAAAACCAAAATCTGACTTCAATCATGTCTTCAGGTTCTTCAGGCCCCCCCTCCAAGGTTTATTTTAATAAAGAGGAACTGGCTAACAATCGAGCATTACAGGTTCTGTGGTGGGAATGGGCCGGTTATTCTTTTGGAAACTCCATTCTTCAGACTGGAGTGAATATGAACCGGTCTAAAGAGAAAAAGATTAAAGACTTTTTGCTCCAAACTCACTATATCAATGCAATGAGTCATTCTGATAATGAGATTGAGGAAGAACTGAAAAGGCTGGTCAAAGAGCCAAGAGATCATTTTATTGCTTATGCCTCCAGCCTTTTTTTATTTGCCAAGGTAGCTATAGAGAAAGGGATTGAGGGGGTGAAATTTAAATCTGTGATTTCTCTGGGAGAGAAATTACTTCCCAACTTCAGAGAAACCATCGAAAAAGCCTTTTCTTGTCAAGTCTATGACACGTATGGGGCGTCTGAAGGCTTTCTTATTGCCAGTCAATGCCAAAAAGGCAACTACCACATCCTTTCCCCCCATGTGGTACTAGAAATCCTCGATGACCACAACCGCGAAGTCAAACCGGGTGAAATGGGGAGGGTGGTTCTTACCGGTTTGGACAACTTCACCACTCCGCTAATCAGGTATGAGGTAGGGGATTTGGCCGTGAAGTCAGTGGAGAAAGACTGCTCTTGTGGTCTAAATTACCCCTTGCTTGGAGAAATTATCGGTCGTCAGACGGAGTTTATCCTTACTAAAAAAGGGAAATATATCACCGTTCAAAATGTGGTCAGGGTGATGAAGCATTTTCCTGAAGTGGAGCAGTTTAAGGTAGTACAGGATCAAGAGGATAGCATCAGGATCATTTATATAAAGGATCGAAATGCTCCTGTAGTGAGAGAGTCGGAGATTCAACAAATGTTTGAGGAGGTTTTTCAGGAGCCGATGACATTCATTTTTGAATCAGTAAACGTGCTTCCAAAAGCAAAAACCGGAAAATTTCAGTTGATCGAAAGAAATATCCCCTAATGAATTGGTTAAAAAAAATATGGCCATTCCCTGTAGATCGACTGATCTATTATTACCCAAATGAAAAGGAATTTGAGCTTAAGCCAGAGATAAATGGCCTTCCTTTGATCGAAAAGTCCGGAGAATATACCCTCGAACAAGCCGGGAAATCAGTACATAGAAGCAGGGTATTTAAAAGCAGCCATTTGTTAAAAAGTTTTCACTACAAAGACCCTTTTGTGGTCATTGGTGACTGTGTTACCTCCCCTGATTTTAGAGGAAAAGGCATTTATCCTCAAGTTATCCGCTTTTTAGGGCAGAAATACAGCAGGAATTTTCAAGTATATATTTTGGTAGACCCAACTAATGCACCTTCAATAGCGGGGATTGAAAAAGCAGGCTATGTTTTTATGGGTAGGATTCAGGGTATCCGTCTCTTGTTTTTTTACATCAAAAAACGAATAAGTATCTTAAAAAATTGATAGCCAAGTCCACTTGGAAAATATTGGGGGCTCAAGGTCTCCCTTTACCATCCGATTGCTACGAAATCAAAAGCACTGGAGAAAAGGATTCCATTGAATTTGATTTATTCTTCAGGAAGGAGGTAGAAGTAAGTCAAGTGGTATTGGAAGTAGCCTTCCAAGAACCTATTGAAGGATGGAGATATTTGGACTACACCTGGCGGCAAGTATCTAAATCTGCTTGGGTAGCTCCTGTTCATAGTCCAAAAGTTCTTCGATTGAATAATGGCTATCTGGTAGTAGCCCAGAAAAACATTGGTTGCTGGCAATATGAACCTCAATCGGGTACCCTCTTATGGTACTTTATTCACCCTAATTTGGCACCGACATTGGTTTATGATTCTTTGGATAGAAGAGTCTTTCTTCAAAGTCAGGAAATAACTAGGGGTACCTGTATTCAAACTGGCCTAATAGGGACACAAGGTACGGTAGAGGAGTGGGCTAGAACTCCAGAGGGTTTTATGCCAACGATTTGCTTTACAGATCATTCCGACTTTGATACCTTGCAAAATCTTAGGATTCAGCGGGATTTTTTCTCTTCCTTAGGAATCAAGGTCACCAAAGGGTTTTTCTTATATGACTATACCCACAAAGATGAAAATGCAAGTTTTGAAGAGCAAGAGTCCAGAATTGAACTGATTCAATGGAAGGAGGAAGGACACGAACTGGCTTACCATGCCTTTAGCCAAAGTTACAGAGGAGTAATTAGTGAAAAGGAATTCCAATCTTTCGAGTGTCCCCAAGAAATAGCCCCAATAGATACCTATATCGATCATGGGTTTCACCCTTACAACTATACCCAACAGCAACTTGGGAATTGGGAAAGCTGGTACAAGCACATGCAATCCAAGGGAATTCAAAGGTTATGGACCTATGTGGATGCCGGAGAGGCTCATTATTTCAATCTAAACCAGCTCAATCCAGAGGGGTTTACGCTGAAGAAAATGGAACAGTCAGCAAAGTTGGCCCGAAAAAAAGGTAAAGCCAGATCCAAGCTTACCGATTTCCGCAACTTTCTCATGTATGGCGTACCAGAATCTGTATTGAGAGAAGGGAAGTTTTTTGGTGCTGCCCTGCTTGGCCTGAGTTCCAGACCCAATTTATCAAATCTAAAAAGAGGGGGTGTTTCTGGCTTCCGCTTTCTCGGTGAGATGGTGAAGCCCAGTAACCTCTCCGAAACTATTTTCAGACTAAGTCATATTTTCCCTGTCAATCAGTTTTCCCCTTTATTTTTCTTTTCTCCCAACCAGAAAAGCACTCAACTCAAGTCCTTTCAGACTCTGGCAGTTCGGGATTTCGATATCGCTTTTTCAGAAGAGGCTATAGATTCTCTTTTGCGAGAGAATGGGGCTTTAATAGCTCACACCTACTTTGCTTATCTGGGTGTAAATCATCCGGGGCGGCTTTTTGAAGATCGAAGCTGGACCATTAGGAATGCCGCAAGAGAGGGATTTGAAAGATTGGGTAAGCTGATCCAAGAAGGAAAGATTTGGAATCCCACATTGAGAGAAATGGAGGAATTTCATAGGCAATTTGAGGGAATTGAATACTCCAAAAAAGGGGGAAATCTGGTAGTGAATAATTTTAATGGAATTACAAGAATTATCGAGTAATCAAGCTACTTGGATTCATACCAAGGATCAAAACTGGCTGATTCAATGGGATGCTATTCAACGAAATCACCAAGAGGGGATGTTTACTCAGACCTCTTCCTGGTTGAGTTCTTATCGTGCCTATGGATTTGATTTTGAGTTGCTTATCAAGGTAGATTCAAAAAATCAAATTGAGGCTGGTATGGCTTGCCTACTGATCAAAGCCGGTCCTTTTACGATTTATTCTTGTCCTTGGGGGCCGTTTTCACCTAGGGCTGAGTTTATTCCTGAGTGTCTGGAAAAATTTGACCAACGAGCCAAAGAAATAGGGGCGATGGTATCCCAGCTGAATCCCGCCTGGAGAGCGGATACGGATATTCTCATCCAAAATCTCGAGGATGGAGGTTATCAAAAAGGGACATTTTTGAAAAAAGTATTTGTACCGACTGACTTCAATATGATTGCCCTTCCTTCCCTTGAGGAAAAAGATTGGGAAAGAATCCTTTTGAAGTCTTTTTCTGAAAATGCAAAAAGAAACATAAAGACGGCGCTCAAGCAGGAGGTTACTTTAAAGAAAGTCCAATCATTCGAAGAGTTAGAGGAAGCCTATGCCTGTTTTCAAGCCAATGCAGACCGGGAAGGTTATACTATAAGAAGTTGGGAAGATATACGCGATTCCCTTTGGGACGGAGTAAAAAACGAAAATTCACTTGTTCTTTTTGCCCAATTTCAGGGTCAGACCGTCGGGGCGATTTGGTGTGCCCATGGTGGAAATATGCTTTCTTATATCATGGGAGGAGTAGACAGGACTGAAAAGGACCTGAAACTGGGCCATCTTCTTCAGTGGTCTGCCATTTCTGAGGCCGTAAAGAGAAACTATTCGAGGTATAATATTTCAGTGGGAGGTAGTGAAGGGGTTGTCCGATTTAAATCAAGTTTTTATCCAACCCAAATCAGTAGCTCAGGTCCTTATTTTAAAGTACTAAGAAAGGCACATTACCTTGGTTTCAATGCTGTATTTCCATTTTTGGAGAAAAATAAAAAGTTGGCATCCCGGATTTTAAAGCTGATCAAGTGAAAATTCTTTATTTCTATCAATACTATGCTACACCCCAAGGTTCTTGGGGAACTCGAGTTCATGAGTTTGCTAGGGAGTGGGTTAAACAAGGGCATGAAGTGCAGGTAGTATCGTCCATTTATTCCAAATCAGATCTCAAGGCAAGTCATTTTATTGAACATCAGCAGTTTGACGGGGTAGATGTAACGGTAATTAATGTCAGAATAGACAATAAACAGCCATTTTTGAAGCGTATTTTCACCTTTGTAGCTTATGCTCTCTGCTCCATTTGGTATGCTTTGACTGCAAAAGCTGATGTGGTAATTGCTTCATCAGGTCCGATTACTGTAGGAATACCCGGCTTGGTAGCCAGATACCTTAGAGGGAAAAAAATGGTGTTTGAGGCAAGAGACTTATGGCCTGAAGGGGCTATAGAACTTGGATTGATTCGGAATGCATGGATAAAAAAACTTGCCTATGCTTTGGAAGCCCGTTGCTATAAGGCCTCGTCTCTTGTTGTCGCTTTATCCATAGGCATGCGACAGGATATTCAGAAGAGATTTCCAAATACAAGGGTCATTGACGTGACTAATGCTGCCAATATTCCTCTTTTTTCGACTAGAGTGCCTTTTGAAGGTAGAGGAGTGCTTACTCAGGGAAAGTATTTGATCTACACGGGTAATATTGGACAAGTAAATAATTCATTATGGATATTGGAAGCAGCCAAAATCTTGAAGAACCAAAAATTTACCGCTTACAAATTTCTTTTGGTTGGAGAAGGGCAACAGAGGGAATTGATTCAGGAGGAAATTGAAAAACTGGGTTTGGACAACCTGATTATCTGGGGGCTGATGCCCAAAAATAAACTTGTAGGTTTGATCCAAAATGCCTGTGTTTCCTTGGTTCCTCTCAAGGGTACTCCAATTTTGGACACCTCTTCTCCCAATAAGTTTTTCGAGTCCTTGGCTGCAGGAGTACCGGTTGTCCAGACTACCAACGGCTGGATGAAGGACTTTCTTGCGCAGCATGAGGTAGGATTTACCTTAGATCCTAATTCTGCAGAATCTCTTGTGCAGTTCGTTCAATCTTTGGATCAAAGGGAGGAAGAGTTAAAGCAAATGGGGCAAAAAGCGAAAGTTTTGGCAGCCAAAGAATTTGGGACACCTTATTTAGCTCAAAAAATGTTGACTGGAATCCAAGAGGCTATTCTATGAAGATTTTGCTCACTGGTGCAAGTGGCTTTTTGGGTAAATCCATGCTTTCATCTTGGTCGTCCCAGCATGAGGTAATCACTTTGGGAAGAGATGAGTCTAATTTAATTCAGATAGATCTGTCTAGGGAAAAGCCCTCTCTTCCCACGTTAGATATGGTTGTTCATGCTGCTGGTAAAGCCCATATCGTTCCCAAAACAGACCAAGAAAAGCAGGAGTTTTATGAGGTGAATCTACAAGGTACTCGACATTTGCTTGAAGCAATCACTGAGCTGCCCCGTCTCTTTGTTTTTATTAGTACAGTAGCTGTCTACGGACTGGAGGAGGGAAACCTGATCTCTGAAGAGGCTCCCTTAAATGGGACAAGCCCCTATGCCGAAAGCAAAATTCAAGCAGAACAATATCTCATCCGATGGGGGCAAAAGATGGGTGTGCCCGTCGTAATCCTAAGACTTCCCCTGATAGTAGGGCCAAACCCGCCGGGTAATTTGGGAGCTATGATTCATGCGGTCAGGAAGGGGTTCTATTTTAGGTTGGGTTCGGGAGAGGCTAGAAAGTCAATGGTTTTAGCCAAAGATGTGGCAGATTTTATTCCATCTCTTTTAGGGCACGAAGGAATATTCAACCTTTGTGACGGAGCGCATCCAAGCTTAGCCGAATTAGACCAAAAAATTGCTGATCACTATGGCAAGAAAGTGAGATCAATCTCTGAAAAGCCGCTGTCTTATTTGGCAAAAATCGGAGACTTCCTGCCGTTTTTTCCATTGAATAGCTATAGACTTGGCAAACTAGCCAATACCCTCACTTTTGATGATCAAAAGGCCAGAAAAGAACTGGGTTGGAACCCTCGGTATACATTAGATAATTTGTTTGAATAGCATGAGAATCCTTTTTTTAGGTGAAACCTACCGGGCAGATGCTCAGACATGGATTAAAGGCATACAGGAAGTTTCCGGAATCACCCTTGAAACCAAAGAACTTTCTCAGAATAAAAGCAGAGTTAAAAGGGTTTTTGAATCCCTGGGGTTTGTTATTGGATTGATTTTTTCAAGCCAAAAATATGACCTGGTGCTGGCCGAAAGGGCCACAAGCTATGGATTCTTTAGCCTGCTTGTCAGAAGCAAAGTGAGAGTGGTAGCCCAACAAGGTGTTTCTGATGTCTGGCCTGAAAATGGGTTTGCGGGCTGGTACAAGGGCAAGCTGCAAAGCGCCGTTTACAAAAAGGCAGATTTGATCCATGCTTGGGGGTATGTGATGACTTTTGCCATGATCAATTCAGGGGCCAACCCCTCAAAGATCAAAGTAAAGCCCAAGGGCCTTTTTTTAGAAAGATTTAGAGGGGTGATGCCTGAGTCCAAAAAGAAAAACTTGGCTATTGTCACTCGAAGTCTATATCCCATCTACCACCATTCGGTCATTTTGGAAGCTATTTCTATTTTGAAAAACAAAGGAATAGCACTTCACTGCATTATGGTAGGAGAGGGGAGTGAAGGAGAGCGACTGAAAAAGCAAACAGAGCTATTGGGAATCAAAGATCAGCTAGATTGGAAAGGCAGAATCCCCAATTTGGAATTGCCAAATCTTTTGGCTGAGGCAGGGATTTATATCGCAGTACCCGAAACAGAGGGAGTTTCTGCCTCCTTATTTGAGGCTATGGCTTGCGGATGTTTTCCTATCGTAACAGATTTGCCTGCCAATAGGGCCTTTATTTCCTCAGGAAAGAATGGATTTCTAGTGCCAGTGGGCGATGTTCAGGCACTAGCTGAGGCAGTTGAAAAATTCCTTGAGAATCCGGGAAATTACCGGGAGGGAATATTGGAAAACAGGAAATTCATCGAAAAGAACTGCGACCTGAAGCAAAACATGAAGGAGTTTTATCAACACTATTTAAAACTTGTAAATCAAAAGCAATAAATGTGCGGGATTACCGGATTTTGGAATAAGAACAATAAACCAGCTTCACCTGAAGTACTGAGGCAAATGAGGGACTCTATGATTCATAGAGGACCGGATGCAGGTGGAGAATTTGTGGAAGGTGATTTGGCTTTGGGTCATCGTAGACTTTCAATTTTGGATCTTTCAGAGGGAGCCAATCAGCCATTTCATTCCTCATGTGGAAGATATCACTTGGTTTTCAATGGTGAGATTTTCAATTATCAGGAGTTTTATCCCGAATTGAAGATGAAAGGCTTCCAATTTACAACGACATCGGATACAGAGGTACTTTTGTACTTGCTTATGAGCTATGACCTCAGTGTTCTTCATCGGCTCAACGGCTTTTTTGCTTTTGCTTTCTGGGATAAAGAAGAAAGAAAACTGCTTCTGGTAAAGGATAGATATGGGGTAAAACCTCTGTTTTGGACTGAAACCGAACAAGGTATGGCATTTGGCTCCGAACCCAAATCTCTTTTTCCTTTTGGTCTGGAAAAGTCCATGGATGAATCCAGGATGGATGAGTGGTTTTTTTATCGCCATGTCAGCGGACCCAATACTCTATTTAAAGGAGTAAATCGATTTTTGCCGGGATACTATCAGATCTGGAAGGACGGGGTGAAACTCGAAAAAGAGGAACGCTGGTATCATTTGGGAGAGCAAGCAGCCAAGCAGTCCAAAATTTCCGATCCAAAAGGATGGTATGAAGAAACTTTCTTGGATTCTGTTCGTCTGAGGATGATTTCTGATGTGCCCGTTGGTACCATGCTCAGTGGAGGATTGGATAGCAGCAGTATTCTATATGCTCAGCATCATCTTGGCTATAAGGACCTCAGCAGTTGGAACCTTATGTTTCCGGGCTTTGAAAAGGACGAATCCGGCTTGGCCAGGCAGCTCAGTGAGTTGTATGGCGTGGAGTACAATGGATTCGAATATGTAGGCGATGAGCTGGCAGATCTTACAGAAAATATCATTCAAGTCAGTGATGAGCCTCTCATGCATTTCACCGATGGTGTGCTTCTTGGACTTTCCAAAAAAGCCAAAGAAAAGGTAACTGTCCTTCTTACAGGAGAAGGTGCAGATGAGCTAATGGCGGGCTATGTCAGGCACAAGGTGTTTGGAAATACATTGAGGTATTCTTTTCTCCATTTGCTTAATTATATTCCTGATCGATACCTGACCCAAGGCAGGTTGAAAAAAATGAAACGCTACCTCAGTTCCGGCAATCCAGAATTTGAGCTAATGACCAATGCGAATGAGTTGTATCTCAGTGATTTGAAAAATCTCAATTTGGAATTTATCAATATTCTGCCTGAATACAGGGTACAGCTCCTCGAAGAGGCCAAGGTATATTTCCCAAAGGATCGACTGAGACAACTCTTGTATCTGGAAATGCACACCCATCTGTGTAGCCTCAACGATAAGAATGATCGTACCACTATGGGGGCATCCATCGAGTGCAGGGAGCCCTTCCTGGATTACAGGTTGGTGACGGGCTTGTTTAGCTTGGATACCAAGTACTTTTCTACTGCTGGAAAAGGTAAATGGCTTTCTATGAATACCCTTGGAAAAAAACTTCCTGATTTCATTCAAAACCATGAAAAAGTAGGTTTGGCTATTCCTTGGGCAGATTATTTCTTGCAAAACCCGGTCTTTAGAGACCACTTGGAAACTATGGCCGACAGTCCTCTTTTTCAAACAGGATGGATGGCATACATTGATGTGAAAAAGGCAGTGGAGGATTTCAAAAAAGAACCCTCTGTCCATTATCCATTAATGCGCTCACTATTTTTTAATTCATTTTGGTACAAAATTCAGTTTGGTTCCTGATGTTTTTATCTCACCTTATCGTCTTTCTTATCCTTTTACTCTTGGCCTTGGTTTATTACCGCTTGGCCTTGCAGTTCAATATTGTTGACAAGCCAAATCATCGGAGCTCTCATACCCAAGTGACCGTAAGAGGAGGAGGAATTTTATTTCCGTTTGCTGTTTTGCTTTGGTGGATGGCCAACGATTTTTTGAATACCTGGATGGTCTTGGGAATGGTGTGGATTGCAGCCATCAGTCTTTTGGATGACATCTATACCCTTTCCCGAAAAATCAGATTTGGGGTTCAGATATTGGCTCTTTCCATGGCATTTTATGATTTGGGAGTCTTCGAGCAGGTCCAATGGATTGGCCTTCCGGCACTCTATTTTGTGTGTTTGGGAATCATCAATGCGATCAATTTCATGGATGGAATCAACGGAATCACAGGCTTGTATGGCTTAGTGTTTTTTGGGACTATTCTGGCTATAAATCAATATATGCCTGTCTTTGATCCCAGCTTGATCTATTATGTGATCCTGTCTCTTTCCATTTTTATGATTTTTAATTTTCGGAAAAGGGCCTTGATGTTTGCAGGAGATATTGGCAGTATTTCCCTCGCGTTTTTAATGATTTACATTCTGGTGCAGTTTTACCTTGTGGTCCATACCTGGACTATTATTGTACTATTGGCAGTATATGGAGTAGATGTAGCAGCCACGATGATTGAAAGAAAATGGAGAGGAGAAAAACTCGGTGAGCCACATCGACGCCATCTTTATCAGCTCATGGTAAACCAACTCAAGGTCAACCATGTCAATATAGCCATGGCCTTTGCATTCATTCAGGCTATCATCAATTTCGCACTGTTCATTATCCCGGATTCTTACCCAAGTCCTATCCAAGCCTCAGGTATTCTTTTGGCTTTGGTGGTTCTTTATTTATTGATAAAAACTTCCATTTGGAAAAAACTACATACCCCTTAATGAAGGAATCTATCGATTTGTTGGCTATTCCTAATTTTTACTCTTCTTACTATGTTCTGGGGTTGAGTAAGGTTGGGGAATTGAGATATCGTCCCGAAAAGCAATTTCAGAAATTCAATAATCGTGGATTTGTGATTTTCAGATACAAAGGGAAAATCGGGGTGATTGATAATCATGACCCAGTCGGCGTAGACCAAGAGCTTTACCAAGCTTGTGATGCGTTTTTCGCAACCAATAAGCTGCTCAATCACACTGAATATTCCCAGCCTAAAGTCAAGCCGCTCTTTCCTCATTATCCGGTCAATATTCTTTCCCTATACTTCAGATTATTCGGCGTCAGCTTGTTGACACAACTCAAGCCGAGGGATCTGGCCAGAGAGATTTATGTGCTCAGATCTAGGCCTGTTTATGCTAAGAAGGGTGATGACTATCATTATTCGGACTATGTGTTTTTCTCAGGGAGTACTTGGAAAAAAGAAGCTTGGGCCAATCAGATCCGCGCAGAATTTATCCGAGCTTGCAAAGCCGATCCTCGAATTAGATTTGAAGGCGGGTTTATACCCAGATCGGATGGTAATAACTTTGGATTTGATCAGGAGCTCAATAAGGAAAAATACTCCCCGAAAAGGTTCTCGGAGCTGAGTGCTCAATCCTTACTTTCCTTAAATAATCCAGCGGTTTTGGGTGCCGTCAGCTGGAGATTGGCAGAGTATTGGAACAGTTCTTCTTTCGTAATTTCTTTTCCCTTTGCAACCGATTTACCAAGATTTCCCATCCCAGGAGAAGAAATACATCAGATCAAGGATTCCTCCGAGTATTCCGAAATAATCAACAGAGTTTTGGATCACCCTGAATACCACGAGAAGATAGCACGAGGAGGCAAAAGATTCTTTGATACCTATTGTACTCCAGAAAGTCAGGCTAAGTACATCCTTGCCGAATTGAATCACTAAACCATTAAACAAACAAAATCCCTTAGCCCTTTGGATTTTCCGGAGGGCTTTTTTTTTGGAAATTGGTGCCGATTAGTGGAATGGTTTGAGTGCTTCGACAAACTTTTGGGTAGCTTCTGCTTTTCCGAGATCATTGACATGGTCCACATCAAAAAAATACTTGGCTTCTGTAAAAATAGCCGAATGATTGATTAGGGGAAAGTCAGATCCATTGCCACCGGGTACGACGAGTTGTTTGCCTAAATAGGGTCCTACATATAGGATTAATTGACTGTTTTTTTGCTTTAGGTAACTTTCAATTTCTTTAAGAATAGGATTGGAAGGCTGCTTTTCTATTATCTCCCATTGGATTTCTTCTGACTTGGATTGGAGAGAGGAATTAGGGTAGGAATAATTCCCATTCCAATCAAACCTATTTGTGTACTTAGGCTTGACTAGGCTAAGGCCTGCAGGCCAAACCAATTCTAAATTATAATAACCAATGGCAAATACAGGGAAATAGTTGGAAAGGGTAAGGGGACGGATTACACCTTTCTCATAAGTGTAGAAATACTCCCAGATATAGTCTCGATGGGAATAAGAGACAAATCGGTAGTCATTGTCGTTCAGCATCTGCTCTGACTCCTCAAAGTGTCCAAGGTCAAGGGTCAAAATCACTCTGTCTGCTTGATTACCTGATTCGAAAAAGTGCTTGATCATCAAAAACTGACTGGGTAGTCCTGTATCATCCATGGATATATTAAGGCCTTTTAGACCTGTTTGCCGATCTACCTCCTCCGTATTGATTGTCGTCAAACCCCTGCTGGAACCAGCAATTACATAATCAAACCTCCCCTTTCCTTCGAAGTGATTCACAATGAAATTGGGCTTATAAAAATAGGACCTGCCCAAAATCTTTAATGCAGACCATGCACCAATATTCCCGATAAGAAAAACAAGGATCAAATAGCTGAAAATTTTCAATAAAAATCTTTTCATACCCGATCAAAATTGGAAATAAACAAAGTCCAGATGGTTTTTGAAGGCTCCAAGAAAGACTATGCACAGCCCCACAAAAAGAAGGTCAAATGAGCGAAGATTTACTTCAAGTCTCCCTTTGGATTGGGCAATTATTTCATAAGTCATCATGATCAAAATTCCCAGAAGAGTGATTCCAGACATAAGCGCATGCCGACTTGTAGACAGGAAAAAAGCGGAAGAACTGTTAGAAAACAAAATCCCATTAAGGTATCCCATAGAGTCTGCCACACTAGGTGATCGAAAAAACACAAAAGCTAAGGATACGATAAGGAAAGTAAAGATTACCTGTACAAAATAGGTGAAAGTAAACCCTTCATCAATCCGGTCCTTCTGTTCATCCTTAATAAAATAAAAGAGGTATACAATTCCATGAATCAATCCCCATAGGATGAAGGTCCAATTAGCCCCATGCCAAAAGCCTGAAACAAGAAATACCATAAATACATTGAAAATTGCTCTGGCTTTTCCTTTTCGATTTCCTCCCAGAGGTATGTACAGATAATCCCTAAACCAAGAGGAAAGAGAGATGTGCCATTTTTTCCAAAATTCACTGATGTTACGTGACAGGTAAGGGAATTTAAAATTGGAGATCAAGTCAAATCCGAAAATTCGGCTCAGGCCTACAGCCATGTCCGAATACCCGCTGAAATCCCCATAAATCTGAAAGGAAAAAAAGATGCTGCCTAAAATCAATGAAAGACTGGATTGATTGGAATAATCTGCAAAAATGCCTTCTACCAGAATTGCCGCATTATCGGCTATCACCACTTTTTTAAAAAAGCCCCAAAGGAAAATTTTAGCTCCTGAGATTGCCCAGTCATAATCAAATTTTCGGATTCGATAGAATTGAGGCAGAAGATGAGTAGCTCTCTCAATAGGGCCCGCTACTAATTGAGGAAAAAAACTTACGAAGGTCAGAAAACTGATCAGGTCTTTGGAGGCATCCATTTTTTTACGATACACATCCAGCGTATAGCTAAGGGTTTGAAAAGTGTAAAAACTGATTCCAACAGGCAAGATGATATTCAATCTGCTGGCTTCAATCGACAGACCAAAAAATGTAAAGGCTTCAGTAAAGCTTTCAATGAAAAAGTTGAAGTATTTAAAAAAGCCCAGAAAGCCAAGATTTACCGCAAGGCTAAGCCAAACTAGCAGCTTTCTCCTTCCTTGCCTCTCTTCTGACCTGAGTTTTAATCCTATAAAAAAATCCAATAGGGAGCTAAACAGGATCAAGAATAGAAACCTCCAGTCCCACCATCCATAAAAAAAATAGCTTCCAACCAATAATACCCAATTTTGCCCTTTTAGATTATTTTTCAAGACGACCCAATACAGAAAAAAAACAGGGATCAGGAAAAGAAAAAACTCTATGGAATTGAACAGCATCTGGTAAAGAATAAATATTGGTTAGTAAAGGGATTTCTTCATTTTTTAACTTCTGCGGAAGAGTCCGTTACTCAATCAGATTTTTTCTTGCTTATTGGGGGGCAAAATGTGAAAAATTGTGGAAAAAGCTCCCAATTGAAGGTGAATTTTGGAAAGAATACCTCTAGATAAAAGCATCCAATGGTCACCGAGCGTGGGTTGGTATGGTGACCGAGCATATCTGAGCTGGACATCAGGAAAATGGTTTCCTGTTGGAAAAGCGACTGTATTTCAAATTTTTAAATCCTACCTTGACCAAAAATACCTCTTCATGGATGGTAGTCAATTTCGCATCCACACTTAATTAAACAACCTCAACAACTCCTCAACTCCCATACTCCCAACTCCCCAACTCCCCAACCTCAAAAAAAACCCTTCGGAACACCGAAGGGCTTTTCGCAGAGGCTATTGCCTGAATTAAAACTTAACACATTCAAAATTCACATAAATTTTTGGCCTTGGAAATACCCTATATAGGGTATTTTTTGCCCGTTTTATGACATTAGTGTGTTGAATAATTTCGTTCTAAGAGGCTGAGGGCTGGATTTTTATGATTTTTAACAAATCCACAAGGATCTTTTGCCGTTCCTCAATTTCAACAAGAGGATTAGGCCCGACCTTTGTATTAAATCCTACGAATTTATTTACTTTGTTCCCTGTTTGATGCACCTAATTCTAAGCTAAATTTCCAATCTCCAAATAATCCAATTTATCCAAATGAAACAATCCGTACCCACCCTGTCCGTGAAAAGAGTCCTTTTTATGGGCCTTGTGATCACCTTGGCTATGGGATCTTGCAAGAGTAAAAAGAAGGCTGTACAGCCTGAACCCGCTCCTGCTCCTGTCGAACAAGTGGTAGAGCAAGCACCTCCGCCTCCTCCTGCCAGATCTGCTGAAGAGATCGCCGCCGAGAAGCTAGAAAACAGCTTCAATGCAGTGGCCGCTGCGGGAAGTCTCAATGCCGCCGACCAGTCTATCCAACAGACCCTCGCCATGTTTTCCAATCAGGAAACTCCCGTTTTGATCGTAATCCATGAGGAAAACGGCATCAAAGACTACGATGAGCCTACCACTATCAAAAAGTATCTGGAGTACCTGAAGGATACCAAGAAAAACCTCAACTACATTTCCGACATCCGTCTGGATGCAAACGGTAAGGTCTCCGAACTTGAACTGAGAAGAAAATAATCACTCCTAGAACTCTATCCAAATGAAAAATAAATTCATCCTTTTCCTAGGCTTGTTCCTGTCTGTTTCTTTAGCAGCTTTGGCCCAGGATAATATCAGCCCAGCACGTAAGCAGGCTATCGACTCCTTGGCTTTGGAAAAAGTAAAGGACCTCTCCAAGTACATCGCCATCATCGGAAGCAAAGAAACTCAGTTTTCTGAGGCCAACCGCGTAATGGACCGTGCAGAAGAACTCTTCGCTCCAGGTGCTGAAATGGGCGTTTCCTCTATCAATACCAACGAAATCGCTTACTACAAAGTAAGAAACTACTTCGAGCGATTGATGGCTTTGAACTACGACCGGGTCAATATCACTTGGTACGATATCCAATACATCTCCGATCTGGAAAGACAGCCCGACGGACGTTATGTAGGCGTGATCACCATCTATCAGCGATTTGAAGGTACCTCTATAGAGACAGGAATGAACTATAGAGATACCACCAAAAAAGACATCACCATCTACGTAGAGAAAAAGCAAACCCAAATTGCCGGTCGAACGATCGAATTTTGGGATGTAATGCTCGGTGATGTTCGAGTGACCGAGACCTCAGCATGAGAAAAACCTTTCTGATTTTTGCGTTTTTTATCGCAATCATCTCTTCTGTCCCGGGACAGGGCCTCGGCGGTCCCGGGACAATCAAGGATGATGGCAGATTTGCAGCCTCCACCAAACAGCTCAATCAATTTTTCAGAAGATTCAATGGAGAAGAGTCGGTTGATGGCAATACCCGATTTTATCCAGGTGATTCCCTCTATCAAAATCCTGCCCTTAGGAAAGGATTTCTCAATATCCTCTTTGATAATCAGACTTCAAGTATTTCCCCGGATGCCAAACAGAAATTCACCCAGTTTGTCCTATCCGATGTATATCCGCATTACCTGAATTTCCACAGGGAGGGATGGTATGCAGAAGTGGATACGGAGTTTTTTTTCAAAGGAAAAAGAGAAAAAGTTACCCTTATCATGAAAATTCAGGCCGAGAGGCTGGGCTTTGAGTGGGTAATCGATCAGGTTATCTTTGAGCCTTTCAAAAATCTATTCAATAAGCCTGTAGGAGAGGCCAAAGACTTTCTTCACCCTCTCAGTCATGAATTGGGATTCATGAACCTTCGAAGGGCTTTTCAGGATTCAAAACTTCCTGAATCCTTCACCCCCAACTCCTACAAACCGGATTACCTTTCTGTATTCCTCTACGAAATGAAGCAAAATAACCTCCGTTTCGATACCGTGACCGGAGTGAAATTTCATTTCTTTCAGGTAAATGGCTGGTATTTTGAAGTAAATCAGTTTAACAGACCGGGATTTAACACCGGCTGGCTCATTTCCAACTTGGTCCAGTTGGGACCCGGAGATAAAGAAACCATTCTCAAATACATCTATGACCAGGATTAGAGTTTTCCTGATTCTATTTTCACTACTTGCTTGTTCCGTGGCAACTCAGGCGCAGACCCTAAAGGGCTATTCCAAAGAGCAGGAGAAAGAATTGACTTCCAAAGTAGAAGATCAGGTTCGTTTTCTTGAATTTTTGCTCAATACACTAGGCAAGTCAGAAACCAGCGCCAGAGACAAAGATGTAATCATCCGCGAAAGCTATCTGAAAATATTTCGGGATGAAAAAGTACAGGTAGAAGACGACCTTCTTGCCGATAGAAAAGTAGTGACCAATAAAGACGTCACCGCCTACCTCAAAGACATTGAGTTCTTCTTCAACAATGTAGAGTTCAAATTCAAAATCCGGGAGATCAAACCTGCCCAAAAAGATAACGGGGAAGTGTTCTTTCTGGCCTCCATGGACAGAACCATCACTGCCACTGGAAAAGCCGGTGAAAAAATCACCAACACCAAGCCGAGATTTGTTGAAGTCAACCTGAACGATAAATCCCAAGAGCTGAAAATTGTCAGCATATATACGACCAAGGTCAGCAGAGACGAAGAGTTGACGGCTTGGTGGAGTTCACTGGATTCAGCTTGGATGGACTATTTCGCCAAGCGGTTTGAAGTTTCACTCGAAGATTCCATTGGATTGGATTTGCTCTACCGCTTTGTAGGGATAGATTCTCTCGATATTTCAGGGAGAATGGATATTCAGCACCTCAAGCCTCTTTCTGAGCTAAGGGATCTGAAAGTAGTCAATATCAGCCAAACCCAAATTCAGGATCTCAGCCCGATTTCCAATGTGACCTTTTTGGAAAATCTGGATATTTCCGACACCCCTACAAGAGACATCCAGTTTATTAAATACTCTGATAGACTGAATGCTTTGGATATCTCCCATACCGAAGTGGATAGTATAGGAGAACTTTTAAATCTAAAGAACCTAAAAACGCTAAAAGCTGAAGGAGCGCCGATCAGCAGCTTCGCAGTTCTCAACGAGTTTAAAAACCTAGAGAACCTTTATTTAAGTAACAGTGGGTTTAACAATCCTGAGAATATCAAGGAGCTGAAGGCTTTGAAAAATCTGGACTTGAGCCAAAATTACATGGTCAATTTTTCTTCTTTGGCTGCTTTGACTTCCATACAGAGCCTGAACCTATCCCAAACCAATATTCAGGATCTCAATCCACTCGTGAATTTCTCTAATTTGGAGACTTTGGATATCACCAAAACACCGGTAGCCGATATCACGCCCTTGAATGATCTTCCTGCCTTGAAAAAAGTATTGGCAGATGAAACCCAACTGAGTACGCTAGCGGCAGATAATTTTGTGAGAAAAAACCCTGAGGTTCTGCTTATTCATCATGTCAAGGATTTGGAATCTTGGTGGGCTACGCTGACTCCAGGCTGGAAAGAGGGACTCAAACGGGCTAATCCTGCCATTCAGGGAGAAAATCCTGGAATAGAAATATTGACTCAGACAGTCACTGTACAGAGTCTGGATATCAGTGCATTGGAAATCTCCACACTCAAACCGGTCATTCGGTTCATTAATCTCACAGAGATCAATATTTCAGACAACCCTATCGAAGATCTCCTTCCCCTTTCAGAAGTGAAGACTTTGAAAAAGATTGTGGGGAAAAATACCAAAGTAAGCGACCTGTCTGTTCTCCAAACCAATGAGTTGCTGGAATCGATTGACTTACAGGGGAGTCAGGTAAAGAGTATCGTCTCTGTCATAAACTTGCCCCAGCTCAACTACCTGAATGTCGATCAAAGTGAGCTCGATCAGGAAGAAATCCCCGGATTTCTTATTCAAAGGTCTGAAGTAAATGTGATCTACAGATCTGAAGAATTGAGTAAGTGGTGGGAAGACTTGGATTCAAATTGGAAAGAATTATTCAGGAAGGAATTTTCACTCCCAGCTGAACCGACAGCCGAGCAGCTGCATTCCCTTACTGCCAAGTCCGAATTATCCTTTCAGCGGTCTTCAGTGGATAATCTTATTCCCCTTTCGGCTTTTGTGAATCTAAGGTCTTTCAGTCTTTTTGACGCCCCGTTAAGCAGTATAGCTCCAATAAGTGGGATGGTTTTGCTGACGAAGCTGACCTTGTCCCAAATGCCTGTAACCGATTTCTTGCCCCTTTCCAATTTGGTCAATCTCGAGGTACTGGATATTTCCAATACCGGAATTGAAGAACTGACAGCTATTTCCAATCTGAAAAATCTGAAAAAACTCAATCTCTCTGGAACCAACCTGAAGGCCTTGAAGGGGTTGGAAGGGTTATTTGAACTCGAAGAGTTGGATGTTGCCAGTACAAATCTGCGCTCTTTAAAGCCGGTAGAAGGATTGATGCTGAAAA
The DNA here is from genome assembly GCF_036245645.1 of Algoriphagus taiwanensis. Taxonomy (NCBI): domain Bacteria; kingdom Pseudomonadati; phylum Bacteroidota; class Cytophagia; order Cytophagales; family Cyclobacteriaceae; genus Algoriphagus; species Algoriphagus taiwanensis. The sequence goes on from NZ_BTPE01000008.1 coordinate 184,491, forward strand.
AGCTTTCCTGCTTCAACACCAGGCTAACATCCAGGGCTGTGGACAACTTTAAAGAAGCAAATCCGGGCTGCGAAGTCAGGTTTTACTAAGGAAGGTTTTAGGGCGGCTCCCCATTTTTTATCTTTCTTGCTTTCCTTGAGGAATTGCTTTAATTGTTGAAAATCAATGGATTGCCCTGTATAAGGGCAAGATTTTCTGAGAGACGGAGAGGTATCTAATGGAGGAAAGGAAAAAGGGGTAAAAAATTATAGAAAAATCCCTTAATGATTTTTTAGAAAAAAGAATGAGAAAAGTTGCTTAATCACCCTGATCAAAATTACCCAAGGCACAAGAATAAAAAATACCCACTAGTGGGTATTTTTTTGTTTTCAGACGGATATTTATCCACATTTTGTAATTATACCAATACTGAATTGTCTTATTCCTTTTGATAATCTTTTAAATAATCTTTTTTTCTGTAGGGAATCTTTCTCGGGTAGTTTTCCCCAAGTCCTTGGCTCGGTCCATTCTGTACTTTTTGAATATATTGCCCCCAAAAACAAGCCATAAACCCTTCGGTTGAAATATCGGTCGTTATCCCCGTTTACAGAGGGCGAACTACTCTGCCTGACTTGATTCATCGGCTGGGAGAAGTGCTTCGTACGCTCGGAATCACCTTTGAATTGATATTGGTGGATGATGGATGCCCTGAGGATTCCTGGTCCAAAATTTTGGAATGCTCCGAAACCATGCCTGAACTCAGAGGCATCAAACTTTCCAGAAATTTCGGGCAGCATTATGCCATTACCGCAGGCCTGGACCATTCTCAAGGCGAGTGGGTAGTCGTGATGGATTGCGACCTCCAGGATCAGCCCGAAGAAATCCCAAGGCTTTATCAAGAGGCCAAAAAAGGATTCGATGTGGTCTTGGCTAGAAGGGTCGAGAGAAAAGACAGTTTTTTTAGAAAATTGTCCTCAAAACTGTTTTATCGATCCCTTTCCTATCTCACGGGTTCAGAGCAGGATGAAAGCATCGGCAACTTTGGAATTTATCACCATCGAGTAATTCAGGAGGTGATAGGTATGCGGGAGTCTATCCGATATTTTCCCACAATGGTAAAATGGGTAGGTTTCAGGCAATCCACCCTTGCGGTAGCTCACCAAGAGCCTGATTCCGAACGGAAAACATCTTACAATTCCAAAAAACTTTTTAATCTGGCATTGGATATCATGCTCGCTTACAGTGATAAGCCTATTCGATTGACCGTGAAACTTGGAGTGATACTGGCTCTCACAGGATTTGGATTTGCATTGTTCACCCTTCTCCGTTATTGGCAGGGAGAAATCATCGTGGCAGGCTATGCCAGTTTGATTATCTCCATTTGGGTATTGTCAGGTATCCTTCTTATTACTCTCGGAGTAGTAGGACTATATCTTGGCAAAACATTCGAAGGGGTCAAAAATCGGCCAATTTATATCATCGACAAAAAGACCCACTCCTGATATATCGGAAATGATTCAGCTTCTTCCTTTTGACAGTAATCTTTTTGGATATTCCGTGGGTTCTTTGCTTTGGGAAGAGACAAGCAAGGAAAGCCTTTTGCTGGAGGAAGCCAAGGATTTTAAGCTGGTCTATATTTTTTCAGACCAAGCACTTTTTTTCACTCATCCGCACATCTTACAGGTGGATATCAAAATTACCTTCGAGAAGCAGCTGCTCCCTGGTAATCCGGTAAAGGGAATTTTGCCCTTTGAAAAGGAGCACCTTTTGACCATTACATCGGAAGAAAGAGAAATGCTAAGGTTTTTGGCCTTGGAAAGCGGAAAATTCTCCCGATTTAGGCTAGATCCCAGACTTACTCATGACGAATTTGAACGCCTTTACCGTTTTTGGATTGATCAGGCCATGATCTCAGGAAATCTCCTTCAGGCAGAAAAGAATAAAGGCATGGTTTCTTTTTCTCAGAAAAAGGAAAAAGGCAAAATTGAATTGATAGCCGTAAATCCGGAGAATCAACAGATGGGGTGGGGGAAGAAACTGGTTCAGGCAGCCGAACACCTGCTTTTTGAAAGGGGGGTAAAAACTCTCCAAATTTCAACTCAGGAGTCCAACCTGCCCGCCATGCATCTCTACAAAAATCTGGGCTATCAAATCACGGAGAAAACCTTTGTTTACCATTATTGGAGAGGAAGCCAATTCATTACCTCCTGATGGACCAAGCTAAGAATTATGATAACTAACCCGCATCCCATTCCCTTCAATCAGCCCTTTCTTGCCGGTAAGGAATTTGAGTATATGGAATCGGCCATCAGGAAGGAAAAAAAGCTATCGGGCAACGGTCATTTTACCCGGCTTTGTCAGCAGTTTTTTGAAGAAAAATACGGTTTTGGAAAGTGTTTCCTTAGCACTTCCTGTACGGATGCCTTAGAAATGGCAGCCTTGTTATTGGATATTCAGCCGGGCGATGAAGTCATCATTCCTTCCTATACTTTTGTTTCTTCTGCCAACTCTTTCGCACTCAGAGGAGCCAAGATCCGATTTGTCGACAGCAAATCAGATTTTCCCGGTATGGACGAGTCCAAAGTGGAAGCGCTGATCAATGAAAGGACCAAGGCGATAGTGGCCGTTCACTACGGAGGAGTGCCTTGCGCTATGGATATCCTGCAAAATCTCTCCAAAAAGCATGGGATTCCTTTGATCGAGGACGCAGCCCAGGCTATTGATTCTTTTTTTGAGGGGAAGGCCTTGGGTAGCTTTGGAGATCTTGCAGCCTTTAGTTTTCATGAGACTAAAAATATTCACTGCGGTGAAGGGGGAATGCTCGTGGTCAATAATCCCAATCTGGTAAAGCGTGCTGAGGTGATTTGGGAAAAGGGTACAGACCGGGCTGCTTTATTTCGGGGGGAAATTGACAAATACGGGTGGAAAGACCTCGGTAGTAGTTTTTTGCTTTCAGAGCTTCAGGCTGCTTACCTATTTGCGCAGCTTGAAAACTTGAAAATCATCCAGTTTCGAAGGAAAATGATTTGGGAAGATTATGCAGCTTGGTTTTCGGGCAGGCAAGATCAAATTCAAGTTCTCCCTATACCTTATTTGAAAAGCTTGGAGGATTCAATAAAGGACCTTGGAAAAGTGGAGACTCAGACTCAACCCGGAAATCATCATGTATTCTACCTCTTGTTTGAAACCCTTGAATACCGTCAGGAATGTATCCGAAGATTAAAGGAAAAGGGGATTTTGGCTGTATTTCATTACCAAAGCCTGCACAAGAGCGAGTATATTCAAAAACATCAGCCCGAGGAATACTTCCGAGATCTTCCCAATTCGGATCGCTTCACCGATTGCCTTCTTCGACTCCCTTTGTTCTACGAACTACCGGATCTAACGAAATAGATTCTATCGAATTTGAAAAATTGACCTATGATTTCAATTCTTTACTTAGGTTCAATGTTCATTGTTCAGAGTTCAGGGTTCAGTCACGAACCCTGAACTCTTCAACCTTCCCACCTGTCAATGCTTCACTTTAATCTTTAAACTCCCTAATTTTCCAATCTTCTACTATTTCAATTTTCCAATCCGAATAATGCCCAAACTCCTTCCCGTCTCAACCCTGATCTGTCTGGCTTTAATTCTAGTTGGGATCAATCGGGGTTTTGATGTTTCAGACGAGGGTTTTTATGTCTTATTGGCTCATCCCTTTCAGGAAAATCAAAGCGGAATCTTCAATTACGACCTCTTTTTCAAGCTTTTTTACCAATTCACAGGGATTCACTTTGGAATTGTCGGTTTGCGGATTCTCCGGCTATTGAGCTATGGACTGGGAGCTTTTGCTTTGGCAGTATTCTACAGAAATGTAGGGTCAGAAAATCAGCTTTCCCCAAAAATCTTCCTCCTTTCCCTTTTGGGACTCTTTGCCGGGTATGGATTTCTTCCCGCAAGCTTGTCCTACAATCATCTTTCTGTGGTTTTAGCTGCCTTCTGGCTGGCACTGATTTCATCTCAGGGTTTCGTTTGGAAAAAATGCCTGTGTATAGGTCTCCTGATTGCTTTGTTGGTCTATGTGAAAGTGACAACAGCCCTGCTGATAGGCGTCCTCACCTTGGGCATTTGGGTTTTTGAGAAAAGGCTGAATGGAAAAGCTTTGCTTAGCCTGATTATTCCTTTTTTTGCCTTGGAGGTCTTGTTTTTCTCGACCTTGGGCCAAAGCGCCATCTTTCGGCTACAAGAAGGGCTTGCGGTACAAACAGCCCGTGCCGATTATCATTGGTGGACTCTGATCAAGCATACTGCTGTGGGAGGCTTTTGGTGTCTGTTGGTTTTTGGGAACGCATTTCTGGTTTTTCGAATGATCAAAAAGCCAATTTTTCAGGCTTTACTTGTTCTTCCTTCCTTTCTGCTTGTTTTCTTCCTGACTAGGGTTACCGAAGAATGGAATCACTTTTTTTTGCTGAGTGCAGCAGTCGTATGGGCTTTGCTTTTTGCCCAATCAAGATTCTCCCAACTTGCTTCTCAGGCACAAGTCTGGACTTTACTTCTCTTGGTCTTCCCTTTTGTCTTGCACTTGGGCAGCAACGTGTACTGGCTGAGAATAGGGATTCATTACCTTGTGTTTTGGATATTGGCCTGGTTGATTTGGGAGAAAAATCAAGGATTGCAAGTGGGAAAATGGGTAAACTATGGATTAGCTGGGGCAAGCTTAGTTTGGGTGTTCAATGGACTTTGGTGGCATCCCTTTGAGCAAAAGGAGCTTTGGAAGAATACGGAATCATGGGAATATATGCCCGGAAAAACCATCCTTCTGACTCCCGATCAGCTATTTTCCTTGGAAAAGCTCCAAACTGAAGTAGGAGAGGAGGAGGAGGTTCTTGCTGCCTATCGCATTTCCGGTATTCCTTTTCTCCTCGGAAAGACCCTACCCAAAAGCCCGGGTTTTTGGGATCAGGAGCAATTATCCTATTTTTTTCCTAAAGGAGATGATGGAAAAGTTATTCTCTATCATCCTATTCAGGACTTGCCGGATCATTTCTCTAATGATCATATAATCATAAATTCGTGGGAATGAAGTTAGGCCTTCCGATATTGTCCTCCTCAGTTTTCTGGAGTGTGATCATGTTTTTTTCCCTTGTCCTCATCTGGTTTTTGCCTTGGAGATTTCAGGTTAACGACGATGAAATGATGATGTGGTTGGTTTCGGGAGCTTATACTGGAAATCAGGAATCCTATTCTGTTTTTCTCAATCCTTTGCTGAGCAGACTTTTTTCTGGGCTGTATAAATTATGGCCAAATATGACCTGGTATCCTCTGGCGTGGTTTAGTATTCTTTTTTTTTCATTTGATACCTTAAATAGGATTGCAATTTCCAAAGCTGCTTCAGCCCAACATCAGCTAATTTGGATTCTTATCCTCTTTTCTTTTGTAGTTCATTCGGCATTTTTCCTTCAGTTTTCTGTGGTTTCAGCGTTAGCTGTCACAGCAGGTTTATCCTCAAGGATATGGAAGTTTTTCAAGGGTTATCGCTCATTCGGTGATTTAAAAAAGGAAGATATTCTGCTTTTTTTTGGATTTTTGATCCGGGAGGAGGTCGCCTATTTATTGCTTGCTGGTTTTTTTGGCTTTGGCTTTCTCTTTGGGAACAGGAAAATAGTTTTTAAAGCATGTTTACTTCCTTTACTACTTTTCTTAGCAGGCTCTTCTCTTACCAATATCTGGATTGATTTTGGCGATTTTCAGGAATTTAAAAGGCACAATAAGTTACGATCGGAAGTCTTTGATCATCCCATGCTTCAGCTGGAAAAAGAAGTTTGGAAAGAAAAGGACCCAAGCCTTTTTCACTTTGGCAATGGACTCCAGGATTTTCAGAGGGATAATCTTGATCCTGAAAGACTTGAGGCTTGGAAAGTAAAGCTTGATTCATCCCGTCCCCAGTTGATCTCTCCATCTTTTTTTCGAAAGGCCCTTTTGACTTACATAGAGAAGGAACACTTTTTTATTCTTTTATGGGTAGGATTATTTCTGTACTTACTTTCCTTAAGAAGTTGGCGTTTGGCTTCTCTTTTTGTGGTCGTGATAGGAGGTATGATTATTCTGGCTCCGTTCTTTTTATTGAAAGTCCAGATCCATTCCCTGGGATTTCTGCTTTTGATAGGAATTGTTTTATTGTTTCAAAAAGAAAACCCTCCCCATTCAAGCCGATTTCATTTTGGTCTTGGTGTTTTATTGATTTTCGGTCTCTTGTTTCATTGGTTTTCTTTTTTCAAGGCAAAAGGGAATATTCCCGATAGTTCCCAGCTTCAGAAACAACTGAGTCTTCTAAAGGAGGAAGGGGTAGAAGAGATTTTCTTTATTTCCGAAAATAAGTTCTATCGGGATTTTGTGTTCGAAAAACCACTTCCCTTTAGAATAATGGGTTGGTCATCTCTTCTTTTATCCTATCATGAAAAGAGTGAATCCGAGAAGGTGGCATATTTGGTTCATGAAAATACCTTTCGGAGTAATCGCACTTATTTTGAGAATAAGGGGCATTCATTTTATGAATTTGAGGAGTTTGTTTTGGTAAAGACAAATGGAAATTAATCTTTCGAAATATTCTTCCATCTTTTGGAATCTATTCCTTTTAGGACTATTTGGGTTTACCATTTATTTTTTGATCCGTTACGGCCAATATGGCGTTGATATCAAACTCCATAATTTATACTTGGAGGAATATCTTGATAGAGGTTTTTTTCCGATTCCACCCGGATACTACTTTCTGATTTATCTTCTTGATCTTCTTTTTCGAATCAAATATCCTTTCGTCCTGAGCTCTCTTTTGGTACTCACTTTTTTTATTTGGTGGAAGTACCGAATAATGCTAGCCTGGCTTTCAGACGGCCAGAAGCAGAAAATCAATTCGAATCATTTATTGGCTTTGGCTTTAGTATTTATTGGCCCCATTGTTTTACCCGCTGTGGATAGGGAGTTTTGGTACTTTGGAAAGTTTAGTCCTACGGTCTGGCATAATTCTACCCTGATAGCTGTTTTGCCTTTTTCTTTGATTTTATTCAGCAAGACAATCCTCTGGTGGGAAAATCGAGCCCAGCGATTTCCATGGGCCATTTTGGGTTTAGGTTTGTTGATTCTGGCAATCAAACCCAGTTTTCTTTTTTGTTTTGTTCCCCTTTTTCCACTCTTTTCAGCACTTTATTTTTCACCCAAAGGAAAGCCATTCGCTTATTCATGCTTGGTTTCATTCTTCCTTTTGGCAGGAATTGGCTTTGAAAAAATCCTTGTTTACAATTGGGACCCAATTATTTTGGAAGATTACTCGGAAGAGGAACTACCAAAAATTGCAATTCAGCCTTTTAAAGTTTGGCTTCACTATGCCTTCGAGCCTTTCTGGGATTTTTTCTCCAGCTTTTCGCTAAGCATTTTATTCCTTTTGCTTTGGGGAAAAAAGGCTTTTCAAAACAAAAAATTCACCTTTTCATTTTTCCTGCTTTTGCTGGCACTCCTGATCTATTTTTTATTTGCAGAAACTGGATTTAGGCAGTGGCATGCCAATTTCTTTTGGCAAATTCCTATAACTCTGCTGATTCATCAGGCCTTGATGCTTTCTTTTGTCATTGAACAAAAAGAATCCAATCAAAGACAAGCAAGCTGGAAAACACGTTTGTTTTTTCTGCTCTTTTCCTTGAATTTGATCTGCGGGATAGCCTATTGGTTGAGGATTTTTACAGATCGGATCATCAGTTGACCGTTTGCTTCGGTCAGGGAGTGGGTGGAATACGCTTCCTTTTGGGAATAATAAGGAAGGAGATACCGAATTAGCTGCCCGGATTCATTTCTGATAGGAAGAGCAGCCCAATCATATTGTTCCAGAAGCATAGGATCAATGCGGATCAGAGCATTTTCTAATCTGCTGATTTCAGATATTAGCTCTGTAGATAGGGATTGAAGATCCTGGTTTTCTCTTAGACTGACCAATTTTTTCTGGAAGGGTAGAATTCCAATAAAGCTTGCCAGACTGAAAACCAGACCTAATGCAGGAAGAAAGGATCGGTTGGATTTTTCCATCAGTTGGAGATTGACCAGAAGGGCAATTGGGCTGAGCATTCTCCATTCTGTCCATTGGTAGGTTTTATAAAGGACTATCGAAAATATAACTTGGAGAACTAGAAATCCAAAACCTAGTTGTATGGCCTCACTTTTTTTGAAAAAAATCACTCCTAATACCATAGTGATGAGGATCCAGATTTTCCAAACCCAATAATAAAGTCCTTCGGAATAGGTGAAAATAAAGTAGATGTTTCTTTTCGCATTATAGGCTAATTCACCCAATGCCTCAGTCCAATTTCCGGCCTTTAGATGATTTATGCAGTCTGAGAAGACATTGGGAACAGATTCATGGAAAAGAGTTTGGGAAAGGTAGGGTAGGACCAGTCCCAATACCATCAATAAGACAGATAATTTGGGATTCCTTTCAAATAAAAATAGGCCCAAGATCAGGTAGGCAAAAAACCATGTGTCCCGAAAAAATCCTCCAAGACCTATACAAACCAAAACCCAAATGAGATTCCTGAAACCGTCTTGGTTAATAAAGGCCCTTATTCCAAGGTAGATTCCAATAGCAATGGCCAGATGGAGTAGCTCCGGCATTAAATTCATTCCGTAAAATAGGGTAAATGGGCTTCCAAGCATCAATAGAACCTGAGCCCATTTGGCTATTCTCAAATCTGACTTCCAGATCAAAACCAAAACAGAAAACAGAAACAAAATCCAGTTGGTAAGTGGAATTTTTAAGGTTTCGGAAATGCCAAAAAGCGAAGGAATACTGTAAAGAATAGGATATGCAGGGCCATGGGGATCAAAACCACCTACTTTTGAACCCTGACCCGAATAGGAAAAACTGGCTCTGAAATCTCCGGTTTCTGCCAAGCTTTCCGAGTTTTTTAGATAAAAGTATTCGTCCCCATAGTAAGGCCTAAACCCATTATTCAGACTATAAAAATATAGGTAAATCAAACCTACGCCTATTAGCGCAAGGAAAATTAGTATATTAAAAAAAGGGATGGTTTTTGTTTTGACCAAGTTGATTTTATGAGGGATTTGGTAACAAATTAAGTCAAACCCGCTAGTTTTTATACTCCAATCACTTTTTCAAGCTTCCCAAAATTGCTAAATCTCTCCGAATCCCCCCTTTGGGGCCTATTTGGCAGTTTCCCATTTTTGATTGCTTCCCTGATTTTCTTCGGAAAGACACTTTGGGCAAATCCGGACTTTCGTCTGGCTTTTTTGACTTTCTGCTTTAGCCTTATGGTCTTCTTTCTGCTTGCTGAAAGCGGCCCTGGATACTTGGATGGGAATTTTTACTGGCAAGTACCTATTTCGCTATTTATTCTTTACTTGACAAAGTTCAGGATTCTCCTTCCCGGCTTTTTTCCAAAGCACCAGCCCGACTCAAATGGTTTCCTGAAAATCGGCCTTTGGCTTGCGCTCTTTTTCCTGCATGTTTTTTCAGGCTTGCCTTATTTGATTCGAATGAGCGAGACAGGCCAGTACTTTTAGTCATTCCCGCTTTTTTCCTTGCGGAAACCCAAAGTCGACAAGCCCAAGCCTATTGCCAGGTACAGAACCGCTACCCAATCAAATCCTTTGTCCTCAGCCTGATTCAGGTAGGGCCAAATAGGCAAGTAGCGGATTCGGATTTTTTCATCGCCGGATAGCTTCAAATGCCCAGGTCCGGCTACTCGCTGTCCATTTCCAAAATAGGTTTTGCCCTCTACCTCAAATTCATAGCTGAAAAGATAGGTGTATTGATTACGGATGGTTTCATCCCGCTCTCCATATTCCTGCCGATAAGAGGTCAGCCGCGCCTCGGTGGAGATTCCCGCCACATTCAAGGCAAAAATCAAAGCGGAGTATAGGGTGAACAGTCCACCAATTGCAACCAATAGTACTTTGCCCCAAGGTATTTTCATTAAGTGAAGATACCCAACAAAAAGCAGGGTAATCCATGATTTTTGACAGGTTTTATATTTTGTTGGAGGGGTATCTTGTACATAACGTTACAGCGTAGAGTTAAGACAAAAAATTTAGTATAGCAAAAATGAATATTTCACTCAAAATGGTTCAGTGTCCTATATTTAAAAAAATTGATTTAGTTCTCGATTTTCGGTTAGTTTTTATTTTAATTTTTAGTTTTAATCAAAATTTTGCAATTGCCCAATCATCCGGAGAATTTCTTTATGGTCGATGGAATATAAAATATTCTCAACCAAATGTTCAGGAATGGCCTCAAGACGAATTGTCGTTAGTGAGAAAGATTATTGATGAGGACATGAAGGAATTTCAGAAAAATCCGAAAAGACCAAATTTTCAGAATCAATTATTTGAAATGGAAGTTGGAGAAATCGGTAGTGACTTCACAATAAAAGAAATTAACAATTCATTTATTTTAAATGTACCTGAAGAATCTTCCGAAACAGATGGTTTTTTCATCATTGTCAAGAAAATCGATGATAATTCTTTTTTTGGCAAGTTATACTCCTTTAAAAAATATGTTCTCTCCAATAGGTTTTTGGATCTTGTTGATTCAGCTGTATACAACAATTATTTAAAAAGAGCCGGTGGCAACCCAAACCTATTGGTAACAGAATTGACCATTTCCGATGTTGAAGCTGTTCGAGTAGGAACTGAAAGTGAGGCAAGCACCTCGTCAACCCCTAAAACTACGGAATCAGACGAGGACCTCCCTTGGACCACCATTATCGGTGTAGTGACGGCAGCCGCAGTGGCTTTAGCTCTCAGAAAAGCCCTCAAAAGGAAAGCAAAAGCCGCAGAGTCTTCCAAATCCTCCAAAAAAGAGAAGAAAAAAGAAGAGGAGGAGGAGGAAGAGGAGGCCCAGTACATCCTGCAGCTTTCTGCCGCAAGATTTGATCTCAAGCCTGATGAACCTCAATTTCTCGAAATCAACGTCTACAAAATTACCCCTAAAAGCCAGAAGAAATACCCTGCCGAGATTAAAATCCAAAACCGGGAAAAGGCTTTAAAAATCAGTCCTGTTTCAGGAACAAGCCCTCTAAAGTGTCAACTGCTCCTTCAGGATAAGCCAAGCAAAAGCAATTTTTCCATTACGGTGTATGCCAATGCAGATGGCAAAGCCTATCAGGAAGACGTACAAATCAAAGCAGGGGGACAGATGCGGATCATTTACCGCACAGTTCCACCCGATTCCAAAAGCTTGAGGCCGGATATTGATCGTCTGATTGCCCTCTATGCACAAGTCGTAGATGAATATGACAAGCCGGTAGATGAACTGACCAAAAAGATCATTTTCACCCCCAATAGCGATTGGCTGGATATTTCCGATACAGTTTGGGCCGATGAGGCTTGGTTGGGGATCAATATTGGGGCTTCCAATCCCAATTCAGTTTCCATTTCCTCCCATCCTCCTGCACAAGTTCAGGTACAGATGCTGGTAGAGGAGGAGGAAAATGTCAACGAGCGGATGGAGGACAGCTTTGTACTCCAACTTTTGGATTGCTATTTGGAGTCGGAAACGTACCACGTGTCGCTCCCTGTCAGAAATGACCCGGTGGAGGTACAGTTTAAAGTATGGATAAAAAATGCGGGAGAGGAAAAGGAGTGGAAGTTTGATTGGTTGTACCGTATTGGGGTGGATATAGAAGACGAGCCACTTTCCGAAGTAACGATTGAGCAGCAAACCGAAACCCAGGTTTTGGTGACGCTTCGCGGACCCATAATTCCCCTTGCTGAAGGACAGCGCCAACTCTCCAAAACTTTGGTAATCAGTGCTGCCCAAGGAGAAGAAAAGCCGATCGAGAGTCATATCACTGTTACAGCTTCTCAGGTAGGACTGTATATTCACAAAGGAGTCAATTCCCAAAATGAGATCCTTCTTACAGCGGACAAACCCCGCAAAGAAAGGATGGAAATCGGCCTTTTCCGATACAATCCTCAAACCAAGCAAATTGCAGCGGATGAAAAGGGCCTTTCCCAATTGCAAATCGAGATGCTGAGCGAGGAAAAGGCCACCAAAAACCTGATTTCAGTTCTCCAACCTGAGTTCAACCGAGATCCGGATATTCATGTCAGTCCCTATTCTTGCTATTTCCTGACTACCCAAGAGGAAATTCCCGGCTATGGGGAGACTTACGAAATTCCCTATCGCTTTTCTGTGCCGGCCGAGGACCAAGATGACCCGGAATTGTTCACCCAAGAAATCACGCTGAAAGTCAAGACCAACAACGTGGGCCGTAAACTCAAAACTTGGGAAGAAGCCTACGCGGAGTGTCAGTACATGATCAAAAACTACGTTCCCCATAGCAATGCTCAGGAAAAGCTCACCATGCTTTTGGAGGCCAGGAAAGAGTTTTTGGATACCGAAGGCTTGGTCGAATTCCGGAATCAAGTCGGAGCCATCGGAGCCCAACTCATCTTGGCAGACGGAGCAGAGGGCTACAAAGACGTGGATAAGTGGGCCACCCGGATCGAAAAGACACTGGAATGGGCCCAATGGGCAGGGGATATCTGCTATACGGTATTAGTCAGCTATTACCTGAAAGGTCCAGCTGCAGTAGCTGCAGGTATGCTCAAGCCGGAGATGATCGATGCTATCAATTTCTTTATCTACGAGCGGGAAAAGGGTGCCCAAGTTTATATCGACCGGCAATTTGACAAGATACTCCCACTCTTTACTTCTACGCTGAAAGGAAGACTGTTGAGTGTCGAAAATATCGAAAAGGTAGTTGGAAAAAATCAGGCTATATGCTGGACTGTCTACATCACTTGTCAGTTTTTGGTCCAACTCTATCAGACCAAATCCATGATCGAAGCGGCAAAAAATACAGGTCGTGAGATCCGGGACGAGCTCATCGTGCAGTTTCTCAGCAAAGAACTTAGAAGAAGACAGCCCCGAACCGATTCCGAAGATGCCCCGGATGATGATGATTCTAAGAAAAAGAAAGGAGAGAAAGAAGAGGGAGCAGAAGATGCAGATGCTCCGGTAAAAAAACTCCCTCCCAAATCCAAGCGGGTTCAGGAGGCTTTGGACAAATTGGAAAGCGAAATTCAAACTGATGCAAATGGCAATAAGAGGATAGATAGAAGGAGGGTATTGGAAATCATGGAAGACCCGGCTATGGTGCGGACGATCAAAAAGCATGGCAGTAAGGAGCTAAAAGATGCATTTGACCGTCCCAGACAAGAAATATACGAGCGCCACGATCGGGAACTCAAAAATGATCTAGCCCGCGAGCTCCGAATGGACCCCAATGATCTGAAAGTGGATGATTTTCGCACTCCCGGAAGCAAAGGGAATGATCTCAATACAGACCGGGATTATCGAGTGCTCCGAAGAGTCCGTCTGGAAAATGGTCAGGAAGCTTGGGTGGAAGTCTCTCACAAAATCTACAAAGCCAAATCCGAGCGGATTTTCGGAGAGCTCACAGACAAGCCTCCGCACATATCCGATAGTGAATGGGCCGCACGAAAACAGCAAATGGTCACGGATTTTACCGCCGAGGAGGCTTGCATTGACTACTCGGATCAAGCTATTGACCCTAACACCAAAGAGCGAATCGTCGTCGAATCCAATATCAATAAGGTGAAAAGAGGGGAAAGCGTACTGAGAAACCCGGATTCCATTGCCAAAATGTATCAAAACAAAGTTCGGAATGCCGGAAATAGACCCGAAAAATTTGCCCAAGCTCAGAAAGCCATCAAAACCCTCGACGAGGTGAAAACAGGCTATCAGCAGCAAGGGTATCAAATGAAAGAGGTCAATCTGAAAGTTGAGAAAGCCAAACAAATCATCGCCAGGCAACCTACCGATTTGGATATGACACCCGAGCGGATGGCCCGGGTCAATCAGGAACTCAAAGACTTGGGATTTCCCAATGGATTTGAGGACGCAGTCAAGGATATCACCAATGAATTCAAGGATTTGAATACACTTCCCAAAGCAAAAGGATTCTTTTCATCCTTTTGGAATTAACAGCTGACTATGGAACTATTGCCTTTTGAATTTGCAAGCTACGCCGGAAAGGCGGGAATCACCCCGGAGGAGATTCGGACTTGGGTGGGGAAAGATTTGGCTTCATCCCAAGCGGCCGCAGGGGAGGATTTGTCGTGGCGAGACTTGCCTGACTTTCATGATGTGAAGGAAAATCTCGAGCTTCTGAAATCAGGCCCCACTACCCTTCAATTCCACAAGATCGCCCGACGAGAAATCTACCAATCCTATCTCTTTTTCTCCCAAGCCCAGCTTCACCCCGTTTCTTTATTGGGATCTACTTCCAATCACACCCTGCGTTTTGAGGCTTTCCCGGATTGGGATGCTTTTGTAAGCTTTGCCGCAGGGTCCTTTTTGGATTTTCCTGCGCTTTCCTTGGACACGCCGGGGCTGACCCAAATGAACTCCTCCGAGTTTTTGGTCTTGGGACTGCTCACAGAACTCTTTATCCGCACCTATCCAGAACCGGAGCCGACTTGGGAGCCTGACCGGATTTTGACCTTTTCTCCCAAAGAGCTTCTGGTATTAGCTCAAACCGCCTCAGACCAAACACCTGATGGCACTTGGTGGGCGCATTTTCAGCACATACAAAAAATCGAGCCGATAAGCCTTCAAGCCATTGAATCCGGAATTGCGATGCTGAGCATTAAGAATCTGATCGGCACAGATGAAGAACAAGAGGATCGCTTCTTCCTGGGAAAGGAGTTGACTTGGTTTGTTCGATCCCTTGCTTGGTGGGATAGAGGGTTTGAGTTGGTGGACACCGGATCGGATACCCGATTTATTTTCCTCCAGGCCACAGGCTTATTTGTCATCACAATAGATAAAGGCCTCAATTTTGGAATCGCCAATGTATCCGGAAAGAAACTTCCTGAATGGATGCGGAAATACCTTGAGCTAGCCCTTGAGGGGGAAACCGAAAAACCATCTCCGGCCACAGAAAGCAGGAGGGGTGCAGCTCCCCAGTTTTGTCAGCATTGTGGCGCCAAACTGGTTCCTAATGCCAAATTCTGTATGAATTGCGGTGAAAAAATTTAAAATCCCATAAGTCATGAGCCCAGCCTTTTGTCCTCAATGTGGTAGTCCTCTCAAGTCTGGAGCCCGATTTTGTCCTTCCTGTGGAGGAGCTCTTGCTTCCTTATCCCAAGCAATGAAGCCCAACCTAACCAAAGGACAAAGCAAGTCCTATTCTGGCACAATGCCCACTCCGGCCAAAGCCCAAATTCTCCAAAAAGTCAAAGAAGTGCTCCCAGTTATGGAAAAAGCAGCACCCAAGAGCTTTTCCCCTACAGCTGCTGAAGTAGTAAATCAGGTCCAATCAAGCCTCGATAAAGCCGGCTCTTGGGGATTTCTTTTGGTGAACTTGCTCTTGCTGATTCTCGGGTACTCTAGTGACTCCGTCTTGGGAATCTTGTTTTTCAGCTTGATTGCCGGTCTTTTTCTTTTCCTGAGGAGAAATAAACCCAAACCTGTCAATTGGGTGATCAAAGTCATTTTGATTCTTCAGGTAATAGGCCTTCTTGCCTTGGTAGTGGATACTCTGGAGTATCCGGGACCAATCTCAATATTGATGATTATCCTCCTAGCGGTGGATTTACGCTTGATTTTCAAAGGAAACCAAACACACTGATATGGCTAAGTTCTGTCCAAACTGCGGTTTTGCACTTCTTCCTGAGGCCAAGTTTTGTCCAGGCTGTGGAAAACCCATTCCCGAAGTGGAGTTATTCTTCAAGGAAACTCCGCTTCCCCCTGCAATCCAAAGTTCTCCCGTAGAGCTGAGCTTTCCTTTTCCTGTCAAAAACAAGGAGAAAACCATTTCCAAGCGGGCTTTATTCTTCTTCTTTGGCTTTGCAGTTTTGGCTTATCTGCCTTTTCTGGAGGATATGCCAAGTTCTGGCTTATGGGCTTTGACCCTCGTCGGTGCCTTGGGGGCGATGACAGCCCTTATTGTATTCTTTATTTTCCGAAGCCGTGCAGGGAAAATGCAAAGCCTGATTTCCGGTGAAAAAGTGATAGCCTCATGGAAGCTGGATGCTAAGCTCAAAGAAGCCTACGTCAATCAGCTTTTCAGTCATGAAAAAGCCAAAAACAAAATCACCTTCATCATTACGGCTGTTTTGATTTTGGTCATCTTCGGACTTTTTGCCCTTTTCATGGATGAAGGGGGAGGGTTTATGGTGATGGTGGGATTGGGTCTGATCGGATTGATTGCCTTTTTTGCCTTCCTGATGCCCAGCTTTTACCGCTCCAAAAATCAGCAAGGGGATGGATTAGTGATGATTGGGGAAAAGTTTGCCTACATCAACGGCTTCTTTCACAATTGGGATTTTCCTCTTTCTGGAATCAAGAAATCCAAAATCATCACCGAGCCCTACAATGGGCTGTACATTCAGTACTACTACACCGACCGAACCCTGACCAATACCGAAGAGCTTCAAATTCCGGCCCCAGAGAATATGGACCTGAGTTTCTTGGTCAAAAAACTTAAAAAATAAGCCCCTCAAGCCATGCCCTATTCTTCAAAAATCAAGGACCCTGCCTTTGACCGATACCTCAAAAATACCCGGAACTACCGTTACCAGTTTGGGTTTGGTTTGTCAGTGATTGCCGTGATTGGTTTTTTCCTCTATGGAGAATTCAGCGACGAAATGGACAATCCCGAGGCTCTTTATATCGGTTTGGTGATCGGAGGAATGTTTTTTTTGATCGGGCTATATGCTGCTTTTTCCAACCGGGTGATGCCGGATTGGGATGGGGAAGTAGCCGAGAAGGAAATCCTCGATAAAGAGGGGAAATCCATTTTTGTTGTGTACATCGAGGACAGCCGGGGCAAAAGACACGAACTGCGGGCAGAAAATGACGCCACCCTCTACGAGTATTATCACTTGGGAGAAAAAGTACGCTATCACGGAAAACTCAAAACCTTCGAAAAATGGGATAAATCCAAAGACGAAATCATTTTTTGTAATGCCTGCAGCTTTATGCATGAAATTTCCGAGGATACCTGCCGCAATTGTGGCTGCCCCCTGCTCAAATAATACCTTTTTCCCTTAAAATCAATACGTTGTAAGTCAAAAGACCCACTTTTTATTTACGAAGTACGAAGTACGATTTACGATTCATCGGTCATCCGACATCGGACATCCCACATCCGACTTCGGTCATCGGACATCCGAGTATCTTCAAATTTTTCAATTCCGCGACTCAAAAACATTTGAACAAAACCCCAAAACCCCTTACTTTGACCGAGTAAAAATTTTACTCAAGCCGGTAAGCTCTCTCTGGGAGTGAAAGGGCGAAGCTTTGGAAAATAGTCAAAGTTCAGCTTCGATTGCCGAGCATGCCTGCACTGAGCGGAGTCGAAGTGCCGAAGTGTCGAAGCATGAACCCAAAACACAAAACGTTCTACGTTCAGGGTTCAACGTTTAACGTGCAACAAATCGAACCTAGAACATCGAACTCAAAACATAGAACGATTAACTTTTCCCCGTTAACTATTTACCTCTAACCACTTACCACTTACCATTTACATATAACCCCCAACCTCCCTCTCCTTGCTCGACTCCCTAGTCACATCCAAAACCCGAATCAAACTTCTCCTGAAGTTCTTTTCCCATTCCAATTCAGGATACCTGCGTTCTTTGGCCAAGGATTTTGATGAATCCACCAATTCCGTGCGCGTAGAACTCAACCGACTCACGGAGGCAGGACTATTGGTCACTGAGGAAGAGGGGAAAACCAAAGTCTATAAAGCCAATCAAAACCATCCTTTTTTCACCGAAATCAAAAACATGGTTTCCAAATTTCTTGGTTTGGATGACCTGATGGAGCGGATCGTCAAGCGAATGGGGGAGGTGGAAAAGGCCTATATCGTGGGAGATTATGCCCAAGGTATTGACTCCGGTACCGTGCAGATGGTCCTGGTAGGAAAAAATCTGGATAAAGACTATCTTGACTTTATCCGCGATAAGACTTACGAAAAAGTAAACAGAAAAGTAGAAGTAGAAATCTTGGAAAAAGACCCGGAAACCATCTCGGGCATATTAGTCTATGGAAAGTAAATCAGGTCAATACATCAAACCCGCCTATAAAATTTTTGGTCGCTTTGTATCAGAGTGCATGGCTTACCTCAAGTCCGGTAAAGGTATAGGAATGCCAATTCAGGATTTTCCTGCTTATTTTTCTTACAACAGGCGTTTGATTCCCCCTTTTCTTGCCTCCAAGCCATGGATCGTTCACCGGGCTTTTTTGGAGCTCCAAAAATACATTAAGCCTCAAATGCACGTGCTTGAGTTTGGTTCCGGGGGAAGCACACTCTATCTGGCAGATAAGGTTGCCTCTATTTACAGTATAGAGCACGACGAAAAGTGGTATCATCTAATTCACAAGCAACTCGAAACTTACTCTAAAATCACCCATGTGCTTGTGCCGCCTGTGAAAAAAGAAGGTAAAGAAGAGTATAAGAGTGTCCATGGGCTTTTTTCGGAAGGTTTGGACTTTGAAGACTACGCACATGCAGCAGACCATCTTCCGGAAGAATCCTTCGATTTGTTGATTATTGACGGTAGAGTCAGACCTCAATGCCTTAAAAACAGCATCTCCAAACTAAAAAGAGGAGGGATGCTGATATTTGACAATGCAGATCGAGAGACTTACCAAGACACCATTCAGACCTTTCTTTCCGGTTGGAAAAAGAAGAGGTTTTCCGGAGTGACAATCTACGATCCCTACTTCAATTCTACCCATATCTATTTCAAACCATGATTTGGCGAGAATCACTTATGTAAATTATTCTCTGCTATATCGAGGTTTTTTGGCTTTTTGATAAAACATTAAACCCGATGTCAAAATATTATTTGGTGAAATAGATTGGCTTAAGTACCTTGAACTTTCGTGAATTAAAAAATTTTCAAAAGGGAAAAATCAGGTAAGTATTTTCGCAATGAATCAAAAATTGATTTCTATTCTTATCCCTAATTATAATAAGGTTGAATATATAGAGGATACATTCCAAAGTATTGTCAATCAGACTTATACGAATTGGGAATGCATCATAGTTGATGACCATAGTACGGATGGTTCTTGGGAATTGCTCCAGAAATTTGTTAAATCCGACTCTAGATTCAGACTTTTCAAAAGACCGGATAGCTTACCCAAAGGGGGGAATACCTGTAGAAACTTTGCTTTTTCGAAAGCAAAAGGGGAATATATTCAATGGTTTGACAGCGATGATTTGATGCTGCCAAATTTTCTTTTGGACAAAGCGAAGGTTTTGGACCAAAATCCCGAGTTCCCTTTTGTAGCCTCCAAGGCTGAAATCAAATTTGCAGATGACTTCATAGGGACCAAATCCTTCAGGCAAAATATAGAATCTGATGATGTGATTTCGGATTACCTGAGATTCAGAATTCTCTTTCTTCCAGGTGGCCCTCTTTTTAGAAGGTTCGTTTTTGAAGAAGTCGGACTTTTCCATCCCGAACTGAAAAAGCATCAGGAATGGGAATTGTTTTTTCGGGTGATTTTAAGGTTCCCAATATGGGGAGTGGTGAAGAAAAAGGGCTTTGTGTACTTCATCAATAACAATTCTATCACTGCAAGAATGGCCGACACCAAAAAACATGTGAAAGCTGAAATCAAAGCCATTCAAACCGCACTCGATGCGGCCTCCAACCCTTTGATAGCCTTGGCCCCTTCCAAAACGCGACAATATTTTCTGCTGAGATACCTGAGATTTAGTCTTGTTCATCAAATGGTCGGTCCAGCGATTTGGTTTACCAAACGCCTAATTCAGGAAGTAATCCAACCTCAATCGGTAGAGATGATTCCAGAAAATAATTGACGGCCAAAATTTTCCCAATTCTCAGTCCAGCTACCTGTACCAAAAAGGCAAGGCTCTTACTTTTCTACCCAACTATTCACCTAACGGCGGTTGCTGAGCCAGTCGAACCAAGCCAAAGTGAACTTGGAAAAACTTGGTGACTCATAAGAAAGCAGATAGTCAAAACATTTATTTTTGACTTCTGATAATCAATCAGAAGCAAATAGGGGCCTCGACTATTTCCCTGCAATAAATTACCCGTACTGTCACCAAAACATCACTATCTCCAAAAATGAGATTCACTGGAAACTTGGGAAAAATCAAAGACCTAGCCTATCACTACAAAGAAAAAGTGCAGGGATTTCCAGTCTTGCACCGCTATTTTCAGCGCTACAACCAATACCCACTCAAGCTATGGTACCCGGAAACCAACAATGAGCACATTGTCCACAAAATGGTTTTTGACAGGAATCCTCTCTTGGTGCTCACTTCGGACAAAGTAAAGGTCAGGGATTACGTCCGACAAGTACTCGGTCATCAGCAGGCTGAGGAAATCCTCATTCCTGCCTTCCATATCAGCAGGACAGGAAGGGATTTTCCGGATTCGATCTGGAAAGAAGAGTTTTTTATGAAAGCCAACCATGGTTCGGGCATGAATCTTCTGGTGCAGCCGGGTGATGACCGACAGCAGGTCTACAAACTTGCGCAAGAATGGCTTAGTGTCAGTTATGGTCAGGAATATCATTCCTGGGCTTATAGGGATATTCCCCGTCGGATTATCTGTGAAAAGGTCATCCGGGATAGGCAGGGGAAAATCCCCATGGATATCAAGTTGTACTGCTTCCACGGAAAAGTCAAAATGGTTCTTTTTTATAAGGACCGTTTTGAAACTCCTTGCCGGATTTTTTCCGATCAGTTTCTTAATCCCATCCCCGGTGTGCAAACCAATATGGACATGATGGATCAGGTACCCCAATATCCTGCTTTTCCGAAAATGCTCACCATCGCTGAAAAGCTGGCCAAGCCATTTACCTATGCCCGGATTGATCTTTATTCCGTGGAGGACAAGGTGTTTTTCGGAGAAATTACCCATTACACCGGTGCAGGGATTGAAAAGCTCGATTCCTACGAAATCGACTTGGCTTTGGGCTTGCTTTGGAAAAAAGAAAACATCCATAAAAACCTCTCTGAGTGCAGGGAAGAGATACAAAGCACCAAAACCCGGAATATCCCTGCATCCCCCCAATTATTCTGAATATCCAAAAGAAGAAAGCTTCCCCTCTTCCCAGGCCTCTTTATTTTCCCGATCCATTTTTAAACGAGTTTGCTCAACCCAACCATCCTATGTTTGCTATTAGGCCTTTTATCCTTAATCATATCCCCAGTCATTTCCTTAAGAAAAATCTTTTGCTTGGTTTGGATGCCTGGCATGAATGGAATCAGAAGCGGAAAGGATATCCCGAACTCCATCGATTTTTTCTGGCTCATCAGAAATATCCACTCAATCTTGAAAATCCCCAAACGATCAATCAATGGATTCAATTCAAGAAAGTCCATGATCGGAATCCTGTACTCACCCAAACCAGTGATAAGGTTTTGGCCAGAGCGTATGTCAAGGAAATTCTCGGAGAAAAAGAGGGAGAAGAAATTCTTATTCCGGTGTATCAAATCACCGATGATGCCCGAAAAATCGATTTTGATTCCATCCCTTCCGAGTTTTTTCTGAAAGCCAACCATTCCTCAGGGGGAAATTTGCTCGTGACTCCCGGAATGGACCGAAAAGAAGTGATCAAACAAGCCAATCTATGGCTTGCCAATAGTTACGGGCAGCATTACCATGAATGGGCCTACCGCAATATTCCACGAAAACTCATCTGCGAAAAAGTACTTCGGGATGAAAAGGGGCAGATTCCCTTGGATTATAAATTCTATTGCATCCATGGCAAAGTCAAAATGATCCTGTTTGTGAAAGATAGACTGGGAGATCAAAAAAGACTCTTTACCGATAGAGACCTTCGCATCATCAAAGGAGGATACATGCTGAGATATAAAGAAATCCCCCATCTGGATGAAATCCCCGCCTTGCCCCGAATGATTTCCATTGCCGAGCAACTCTCAGCCTCGTTTCGGGACCTACGAGTGGATCTGTATGCCTTGGGAGAAAAGGTCTACTTCGGTGAACTCACCCACTATGATGGTTCAGGACTTGTGCCCTTCGACGATATCAGGCTGGATTATGCTTTTGGGGATCTTTTGAAAAAAGAAAATGCAGATAAAACCATCTGGGAGGCCCTCTTGGAGCGATTTCCCGATTATTCCTGAATTTAAAAAAAGGTACTAAATCCCGCCAATAAGAGATCAATCCACGAATGGGATGGGCTGATATTCCTGCCCCTGATGTTCCCGCTTGGCCTGATTGGTTTGATTTCCGTCAGGCAATAATTTTTTAAGTGAAAGTAAATACCCTTCCCGGGCGTTTCTTCCGAAAAAAACATTTGCAATTCCCAAGTCACTGAGTAATTTTATTACTCGGTCGTCATTGCGAGCGTACAGCCGTCATTGCGAGCAGCTTGTCCGCTGTGGCGGAAAGCAATCTCTAAAAAATCTAACTCCAAAATGGGAGTGAAAGGGCGAAGCTTTCGAAAGCGTTTAAGTTTATAATGTTAAGTGCTTCAGCCAATTCTCAATTTAACTCTTGACTACTAACCCTTAACGCCTCAATTTCCCGCTTCCTTCCTCTCTCAAATCCCCACAGGAGGCAAACCAATTCCTATCCAAGTATGCTTCATTCCCTAAGGCTTTGGCTATATGTGCAGAGGCAAAAGAGATTCCGTCAAAAGCTACTTAAGAAAATACTGAATTATACCTCATCGGAGGAGGGGAGGAAATACCGGGAGGAAGGCGAATTCATCGCAAAGCATGGACTGTCTATCTTTCCTTATTCCTTTCAGTTCCGATACGATCCCAAGCAAATCCTGCTGGACTACGAAGAGGGATATCCATTTTTCTCCTACCGGGGAAAAAGGCTCTTTCTTCCCAACTCCATGCCGGAGGAAAAGGCCAAGTCTTATGCCAATAGCCTACTGATGGAACAGGACCCGGAATCTCCCCATTCCTATGCGAATGCGGTCTATTCCATTAAGTCCGACGATATCCTGCTGGACATCGGCTGTGGGGATGCCAATTTCACCCTCGAACATATCGATCAGGTCAAAAAGGCCTTCCTCTACGAGACCGATCCCAAGTGGAAAACTCCCCTGCAGAAAACCTTTCAGCCCTGGAAAGAAAAAGTAGTGCTTTCCCATCAAAGGGTAGGTTTTGGGAAAAATGAGGCCAATCTCTCCCAAATGCCCCAACTGGAGAGCCAATCTGTCCTTTTCAAAATCGATGTGGATGGGGCTGAACGGGAGGTACTCCAAATGCTTGACCCCTTACTTCCCAAGCTGAAGAAAGCCAAAGTAGCCATTTGTACCTACCACCAAAACAAGGATGCAGAGGAATTTCAGGGATGGTTTCAATCCCGTGGGTTTCGGACTGCCTTCCAAAATAGAGTAATTCTTTTCCACCCCGATACCCGAATCCAAAAGCCCTTTTTCCGTCCCGGAGTCCTTTTTGCCTACCGGGAAGAAAAACAGGAAGAAGCAGAAGGCAAGGATAAAGTATCTAGTATCAAGTATCTAGTATCAGGTATCAAGTTCCTAAAAGACATAACCAATAAGCCAAAGCACTTACTTCCTGGCACACTGGAAGAATCGACGTTAAAACCAATGCTAGTGTCTTTTGTGTTCAAAATTTTAAGTTCATCGTTTGCCTGAACGGAAACCCAAAACGTAGAACCCAAAACCTAAAACTTAAAACCTTAAATTAACTCCAGATCAATCCCTCGTCCCACTACAAAGTAATCGAACCCTCCTCCGGATGGAAGATGGTGGACTTCAAGGAGCTTTGGCGCTACAAGGACCTCCTGTATTTCCTGACGCTTCGCGGCATCAAGGCCCGCTATGCCCAGTCCATTCTCGGGGTGTCTTGGGCGATTATTCAGCCTCTTTTCACTACCCTAGTCTTTACTTTGGTTTTTGGAGGCTTAGCCAAGGTAGATTCGGATGGGATGCCTTATATTCTCTTTTCCTACTTGGCCCTTTGGCCTTGGAACTACTTCTCGGGCACGCTGACTGAATCGGCCAATTCCCTGATTCAGAATGCGAATATGATCACCAAGGTCTACTTCCCGCGCATGGTGCTGCCCCTCTCGGCCATCCTGTCCAAGATGCTAGACTTTACCATCGCCTTTGTGGTGGTGGTGATTATGCTGATCTACTTCAGGCAGGTTCCCGGTTGGGGAGTATTATTTACCCCGCTTTTGATCCTGCAGCTCTTGATGTGCAGCCTGGGGATAGGGATGTTTCTATCCGCATTGGCAGTAAAGTATCGGGATGTAAAGCATGCCCTGACTTTCCTTGTTCAGCTTCTGCTCTATGCTGCTCCGGTGGTGTATAGCACATCAGCTGTCCCTGCCGAATACCAAAAATTCTATATCCTCAATCCCATGGTCGGAGTGATAGAAGGCTTCCGTGCCGCCTTTTTGGATAGACCCATGCCCTGGGAATGGATCTGGCCGGGAAGCATCGTAGCGGTGGTGGTTTTCATCTTTGGGATGATGTACTTTAGAAAGATGGAGCGCACGTTTGCTGATGTTGCTTAAACGTTCATCGTTCAAGGTTCAGTGTTCAACGTTGAACTCAAAACGTAGAACGCACAGCGTTCAAGCTTAGACTTTATTCCTGATTACTCATTCAAAATTCTTAACTCTGGGAACTCAGAACCCAATTCCCCCTTATTCTCCCTGACTTGTCCTGAATTGAGTTTACACAAAGTAAACTACTATGAAACGACAAAAAGAACAAAAAACAAGAGGAATAGGATCTCTGAGTTGGGCTGAACGGGAAGAAATGATCAAAGAGTATCTTTCGGGGAATTACTCAAAAGTTGAGATTTGGAAGAAATATACCGGTCAG
>NZ_BTPE01000009.1:0-202323 GCF_036245645.1 Algoriphagus taiwanensis
TGACCGGTATATTTCTTCCAAATCTCAACTTTTGAGTAATTCCCCGAAAGATACTCTTTGATCATTTCTTCCCGTTCAGCCCAACTCAGAGATCCTATTCCTCTTGTTTTTTGTTCTTTTTGTCGTTTCATAGTAGTTTACTTTGTGTAAACTCAATTCAGGACAAGTCACCTTATTTCAATCCCCCCAGCCCCCTTTTCAAGGGGGAGTCGCCCTGTCTTGAACTCCAACCCTTTATCCCTTAAAATCAACCTTCAATTCCATCTTATCCCATTTGTAATTCCTGATCAATAAATTTTCACACATTCCCTCCTATATTTACCTCATGACCCGATTTGTTCAGAATCAACCCAAGCGTGCAGCATTTCTTTCTGGGACGATATTTCTGTTTTTGTATTGGTTGCTTGGATTCGATGGGATTACTTTTTCCGACGATGTGTATTACTTGCTTGCAGGAAAAAGCTTCTGGGAAGGCACCATGGAGGTAAATGCCTACCATTTCTCCAGTCGTTGGGGAGCCTATGTGCCCTCTGGATTTATAGGATTTATCTTGGGGTTTGATCCGCATAAGATATCCCTGATTTCGCTACTCAGCTATGTGGGGAGTCTATACCTTTTGATTAAAATCCTTCCCATGGGCAGCAACCCCTGGGTTCTGGCTCTTTGGGCAAGTACTCAAGTTTACTTTCTCCACTTTTTGACCAAGGTTTATCCTGATTCTCTGTTGGTTTTCTGGACTGTTCTGGTTCCCTTTTCTGCCTACTTCCGCAAGGAAAACCCTTTTCTAGCCTCTCTTGGAGTGATTTTGGGCTTGTTTCTTGGATTTATCACCAAAGAAACCATTGTCTTTTTGGCCCCTCTGCCTATCCTGCTTTTTATCTGGGACAGGAAAAATCAAAACTCCAATACGCCCTTTTACTTCGGGATATTGGGTTGGGGCTTGCTATTTGGCGCAGCCTATCTGTCCTACTTCTGGATCAAATTCGGCGATCCCTTTTTCCGGGTTAGCTCGATCAACGCAGGGCACTACATCTCTGAATTCACCTATGCGGACAAAGGACCTTGGGCCATGTTCCGAAGACTGAGCTACCTGCCCATCCTCACCTGGGTGGAGCGTTCTTATTGGCTTTGGATCGTCCTGGCCCTTCCGGGAGTCTGGAAAACATGGAAAACAAAGCATAGCCCCGGTATCGAGTTTGCCCTGACTGCCTTCTGCCTGATTCTGGGCTTTTGGTTTATGTCATCCACCTTGGAGATTTACAACCCCATCTATCTCAATCCACGGCATCTGATCATTCTGGTTCCGATTCTGGCCTTTTTGATTCCTTTGGGTTGGGGAATTTGGGAGGAAAACCCAAAGGTAAAACAGCTTTTAATTGCCCTGATTGCCTTGGGAGTAGGCATCAGCCTAGTTCAAAAAGACTTTAAAATGGTCGTCTTTCAGGCAAGTTTTCTCGGGATTTTCTGGATTAAAAATTCCAAGTTTCAAACTGCTTTTCTTTTCCTTATTCTGATTGTCCCTGCCTTGGCTTCTATTTTTTATCAAGAAAAAATCAAAGCCTATACTGATTTCATTGAAACTTTATCCAAAGAATTAAATTCCACTGAAAATCAATCGATTATTATAGTCAATGATTTCGTGAAATTCAGCGAGGAAGTTCTTTTTCCCGAGGATGAAAAAGCAAAAATCCAGCTCTTCCCCTTGGAAAAACTGGATTCTCTGAAAGGCATCCATCCGAAAGAAATCCGGGTTTTGATCTACGAATATTACCTGCATGCTTATCCTCAGGAACAGGAGGAAGTCGATGGGTTAGAGGCTTGGCTGAAGCAACATTATTCACTCGAAAAAGAAGCGAAGGAAAACAAGGTTTGGATTCGGACTTTTACCCAATCCTCCGAGTGATTACCTTCTTTTCATTTGCCCCAAAGCAAAGATCCGATTGACATTGAATCCCAGTCTAAACTCCTCTCCGGGTACTCCATTTCCTCCAGCCAAAAGATAGGGTTCAGTCAAGGCTTCGGAAGTCACAAAGTACATCTGGAACACGTGCCCTCCGGCTTCCACATCCCAACCAATTCCAAAATTGCTTCGCAAATCCGAATTCAGATTGGGAATGTATTGAAGGGTGAGCGAGGATCTCTCCGTCACTTTCCACTTGCCACTCATACCTAAAGCCAAGTAGAAATTTTGATCGCCTTCGATCTGATAGATAGAAAGGGGATTCGTGAAGTAGGCAAACATTGGCGTCAACTGGAAGCTGATTTTCCCGGAAAACTTCCTCGCCAACATCACCTGCCCAAAGTAATTCATCCGGTCTCCAAAAGCAGGCTGCTCAGGCTCGGGAAGAAAGGTGTAGGAATTGGTAATCACGCCTGCACCTCCTGCCAAACTCAAGGAGAAAGGCATCTTTCCGTTTTGGGTTTGCTCGAAAAGATGGTAGCGTCCAAACACCTGATACACTTTGTCCCGACTTGCCCGGGATACGCCCAAGGAGAGTTTATCACTCAATCCAAACTCAAAGCTGAACTGAATATTCGCTCCATTGTCCAGACCAAAGAGATTTTCCACTCCCCCATCCAAAGTCCCGAAAGTATGCATGATCGCAAAGTGCATGGACTTTTTCTCCAAAGGCTCCACCGTCAGTAGGTTGATATGTCTTGGAGCATGAAAAATCAAATCCACAGGCTGATTTTCATTGGCAAGCTGTCTTTCCAGTTGGGAAAAGGCAGGTAGAGCCAACCCAATTAGGAAGGCAAGGAATAAAGATATCTTTCTCATTTTTTGGGACTTAAAGTAGCGTTGATCGTGATTTTCTGCTCGGAAGCCAGTTCGTAGAAGACCAACTTGGGTATTTCGATCTTGTAATCGTCCAGCAGGATCACAAACTCAGATTGGAGATCCAAACTCTTATCGTTTTTCTGGGTCAGGGTACCTTGCACGGTGATTTCCCGCTCTACCCCATGAATTTTGAATTTCCCCTTGGCTTTGACCGGGTAGCTCTTACCAGTTTCCAAAGCTGGAATGGGCTCCATTTTGCCGGTAAACTCCGCAAAGGGATATTTATCTGTTTCCAGATAGTTTTCACGCATATGCTTATCCCGGAGGCCTATTCCCGTATCCAGGGTATTCAGATCGATGTAGAAATCCAGCAGATTTTTTTCCAGGTCGATCAAACCATTTAGTGCTTTTGACTTGCCTTCAAACTCATTCAGAGGTGCTTTGCTGAGAAATACCACCGAGCCTGTTTTGGTGAGATATTCTTGTGCAAAACCGAAAAGAGGAGTGAAAAGAAAAACAAGCAGAACCAGGCGCCTCATCTTGTGATAATCAGATTGGTGCCTGACACATTGGTGGTAAACTGCTGCAACGGGGCATTGGCAGGTCCCTGCAAGACTTGTCCTGAAGGATCAAAAACAGATCCGTGACAACGGCAGGTGAAGCGGTTGTTACCAAAGGTCCAGCTATCAAAACAGCCCGAATGGGTACAAACTGAGGTCAATGCGACAAATGACCCGTTGACATTGGCTACAAGTGTTCGGGTATTGGTGATCAAAAGCCAGTTACCGGCTGTCTGCAAGCCCTGCTGCACGTTGAGATCGATAGTGATGGTATTGCCGGACACAGAAATGCCATTGCCACTGCCTCCCCCCACAGGCGGGGTGGTAGGGTCAGCATCTTCTGTGGAAGAACAGGATGTGAAAAAGGACATCCCAAACAGGGAAAGAGTCATACTCAGCCCTGCCTTTTCAAGAAATTTTCTACGGGAATCGGTCAGACTTCCAGCTACTTGTGGTGCTAATTCTGGTTTCATGGGATAATGATTTTGTTGCTTCGTGATGTACGAAATAACAATAGAAACCAGATCGAATTGTTTGGAAAAAAAAGCCTAAAAATGCTTTCGGTTGAGAATTTCACTCAGAATTATCGCATCCCGGACACTTTGTGGATTCTTTAGCTTTTCAGCATAGGGATTTACCTTTTTCTGATTTTGGGCTTTTAGCCGAATATCCCTTGCCATTTCCTCAATAGAAATCACCTTTGGTGCAGCCTTGCCTTGTGCTGCCTGAGATTTGCTCCTAAATGCCCCCTCGTAATATCTCGCCTCATCGTCCACTTCTTCGACGTATTCCGGTTTGTAGGATTTTCTTTCAGGAAAAAAGGCAGGTTTGGTCGGCTCATTTCGAGTCATAACTTCCGCCTGAGCAGCCTGTGGCTGAGGTCTAGGAGGTGCTTGAGGCTTGGGCTGTGGATTTTGGGCCTCCCGGATTTCGCGGAGCAGATCTTCAAAAGTCACTCCCTTCTGAGGACTTTCCGGCTGATTATCACCGGAATCCACAGGATCCTGCCCCTTCTTTTTTCTGGTAGCCTGATAGATAAAATAACCGATTACCGCTATGATGTAGATGACTTGTCCAAAATCCATGGCTTTAAGTTAGGAGAAAAATGAATTGAAAATAAAGGAAAGGAGAAATACAATGGAAATACCTTGGAAATACGCTCCCTTCGGTCGCGAAATAAATAGGAAACTATTTACGATTTACGAATTACGATTTACGACCTTGAATTGTACCTCAATCCTCCAAATAGTACTCAACCCCTATCTCACCGACCGCAGGGAGGTGTATTTCACGAAGTGTATCTCGCGAAGCATATTTCAATATTTACGATTTACGAGGTACGATTTACGACACTTTTTGGGACTCCAAACCTTACTCCTAATCCCAACCCCTATCTCACGTAGCGCAGCGAAGTGTATTTCACGAAGTATATCTCGCGTAGCCTATCTCACCGACCGCAGGGAGGTATATTTCACGCAGTCTATCTCAATAAATTATTGCCAAATCCATCCTTTCGCCCTATTTTGAAAGCTTATTCGTAAGGAGATTTTTCGATGCTGCTTAGTAAACTGGAAATCAAAGGCTTTAAGAGTTTTGGGGACAAAATGGTCATCCACTTCGACAAGGGAATCACCGGCGTGGTGGGCCCCAATGGCTGTGGCAAGTCCAATGTCGTCGATGCCATCCGATGGGTTTTGGGGGAGCAAAAATCCCGCATGCTCCGCTCGGACAAGATGGAAAACGTCATCTTCAACGGCACCAAAAACCGCAAACCTACCAATATGGCGGAGGTTTCCCTGACTTTTGAAAACACCAAAAACCTCCTCCCCACCGAATACACTCACGTCACCATCACCCGCCGCTACTACCGCACAGGGGAAAGCGAATACCAAATCAATGGAGTCACCTGCCGCCTGAAGGACATCACCAACCTATTCATGGACACGGGGATCAACTCCAACTCCTACGCCATCATCGAGCTGAAAATGATCGATGAGCTGCTCAATGACAAGAATAACTCCCGCCGCGAGCTTTTCGAAGAGGCCGCGGGAATCCATAAGTTTAAAACCCGAAAAAAGGAAACCCTCCGCAAGCTCGAAGATACCGATGGGGACCTGGCACGGGTGGAAGATTTGCTTTTTGAGATTGACAAAAACCTCAAATCTCTGGAAAAGCAGGCCAAACAGGCTTCCAAATACTTCGAAATCAAGGAGGATTACCGCAAGGCCAGCATCAACCTGGCCAAAAAGTCCATCGAGAAGCAGACCCAAAGTCTCCTCGAGGCCAATGCCAAAATCCAAAGCGAATCAGACCGCAAGCTTCAGGTGCAAACCCAGATTGCGGATCAGGAAGCCCAACTTTCCCAGCTCAAAGCCGATCTGATTCACAAGGAAAAGCTGCTTTCCTCCCGTCAAAAAGCACTCAACGAGCACGTAAACAAGATCCGGGCTTTTGAGTCGGAGAAAAAAATCAAAAACGAGCGCCTCCGCTTTTTGGAAGACCGCTCCCAGACTTTGCGGGAGCAGATCGATGCCGACCGCAAGTCCAACGACCGGGCCGGTTTCTCCATCCGCTCCCTGATGCAGGAAAAAGAAGCCGCCGAAAAGCTCCTCAATGAAAAAGAGGTGGTCGTCTCCCAGCTTCGGGAGGAATACGATGCCCAAAAGGTCATCACCTCCGACAAGCAAGCTTCCCAAAAAGAGGTGGCTCAGCGATATGAAAGCCTCAAAGAACGGGTTTACCAACTCGGAAAAGAAGTAGAAATCAAGCAGATTCAGCTCAGTACCCTCAAGCAGGAACTAGAGCGGACTTCTTCGGACGACAGTTCTCAGGAAGCGAATCTGGCCGAATTTGAAGATAAACTGGTGGGCCTGAAGGAAGAGCTGGACCAAGCCCAAAGCGAGTTCAGCGCACTCAAATCCAAGCA
This sequence comes from Algoriphagus taiwanensis, assembly GCF_036245645.1. Classification (NCBI taxonomy): domain Bacteria; kingdom Pseudomonadati; phylum Bacteroidota; class Cytophagia; order Cytophagales; family Cyclobacteriaceae; genus Algoriphagus; species Algoriphagus taiwanensis. Next base: position 6,266 of record NZ_BTPE01000009.1, read on the forward strand.
GGAGGACCAGGATCAAAAGATCGAGGAGACCAACCGGGTCATCGAACTGATCCGGGAGGAACTGACCACGACCTCCCGCAAGCTGGACTCCAAGACCAACGAATACAACCTGACCAAATCCCTGGTCGAAAATCTGGAAGGCTTCCCCGAAGCGATCAAGTTTTTGAAGAAAAACTCCACCTGGGGCAAGGACATTCCCCTCCTCTCCGACCTGCTTACCACGGACGAAAAGTACCGGGTGACCATAGAAAACTACCTCGAGTCCTACATGAACTACTACGTGGTGGACACCGAGGCTCAGGCCATTGCGGCGATTCAGTTGCTCAGCGATGCGGCGAGAGGAAAGGCCAATTTCTTTGTTTTGGAGCACTTCGAGCGCTTCAAGTCCAGCCAAAGCAAGCTCTTCTCCAATGCCATCCCGGCCACAGAGATCATCGAATTTGATGTGAAGTATAGCCGCCTGATGAGCTTTATTCTGGACAATGTCTACCTCGTGCAGGGGGATTACAAGGACTTCCCTGCCGATCCGGATTGCATTTTCCTCTCCGAATCGGGCAAATACACCAAGCGTAAATTCTCCCTTTCCGGGGGTTCGGTCGGTCTTTTCGAAGGAAAAAGAATAGGCCGGGCCAAAAACCTGGAAAAGCTGGACAAGGAAATCAAGGACCTGGGCAAAAAGGTCTCTGCCACCCGGGCCAATCTGGACCAAAAGCTCAGCGACCTGCTCAAGCTCAAGGAGGTTTCTTTCAAAAAGACTCTGGAAGAAAGTCAGGCCCGCATCAATGAGCTCAATTCAGCCTACGTCTCCATCCGTACCAAAAAGGAACAGCTGGCCGAGCTCCTCAGCTCCAATGTGCACAAGCGGGAGGATATCCTCGAGCGCATCGCCAACCTGGAAGACAGCCTTTCGCATATCCTGCCCCAACTGGCTGAGGAAAAGGAGCAGTTTGACGGACTGGCGGAGCAGGTGAGCGTGCTGACTGAGGAGGTGGAAGCCGAAAACAAGCGACTGGCCGAAAAGTCCCAGTCCTTCAATCAGGAAAACATCACCTATATCCAGCAGGTCAACCGGGTGAATAGCCTGGAGCAGGAGATTGAGTTTAAGCAGAATGCCTTCGAAAGCTCCAAAGAGCGGATCGAAAAGTCCCAAGCCGAACTCGCCCAGCTGGATGCCGAGATCAAAACCCTGCTTGAAAACAACGAAATCAAGGACGACGAACTCATCGAGCTCTATTCCGAAAAAGAAGGCATAGAACTCGGAGTCAACGAGGCCGAAAAGGACTACTACGGTGCCCGGGGTCTGATCGACGAGACAGATACCCGCATCCGCAGCCTGCAAAAGGCCAAGGAAGGCTTCGACACCCTGCTTCAGGAACTCCAAAACGCAATCAACGAAATCAAGCTCAAGATGAGCGGGATGAAGGAAAGACTCAGCGTGGAGTTTGATCTGGATCTGGATACCCTGATGGAGGAAAACCCAGCCATAGACCCGGAATTCGAGGACTTTGCCGAGGAGGAACTCCGGGACCTGGTGCGCAAGCAGAAGGAAAGACTGGAAAAAATCGGCCCGATCAACCCCATGGCCATGGAGGCCTACGACGAGATCAAGGTCCGATACGACTTTATCACGACGCAGAAGGATGACCTGATTCAGGCCAAGGAAGGCTTGCTCAGCACGATCTCCGAGATCGATCAGGTGGCAAAGGAAACCTTCCTCACCGCCTTCGCACAGATCAAGGAAAACTTCGTGAAGGTCTTCCGTTCCCTCTTTACCGAGCAGGATGACTGCGACCTGACCCTCGTGGACCCGGACAATCCCCTGGAGTCTCCCATCGAGATTATGGCCAAGCCCAAGGGCAAGCGTCCGCTCACCATCAATCAGCTAAGCGGGGGGGAAAAGACCCTGACGGCCACTTCCCTACTCTTTTCCATCTACCTGCTGAAGCCGGCCCCCTTCTGTATCTTCGACGAGGTGGACGCCCCGCTGGACGATGCGAACATCGACAAGTTCAATCAGATCATCCAGAAGTTCAGCTCCGAGAGTCAGTTTATTATCGTGACGCACAACAAGCGCACCATGGCCAGCACGGATATTATCTATGGCATTACGATGATCGAAGCGGGAGTCAGCCGGGTAGTGCCGGTGGATTTAAGGGAGTTGGCTTGATTAAAGAAATCAGTTATAGAAATTTTATACCTAGTTCAAGGTGTTTCAAAAAGTATAAAATCATTTTGATAATCATATAATTAATTAAGATCTACAAAGATTTAATTCTTATCACTTTTAAATAACTTAAAAAACAAATGGTTGATTTATCAAGCGAAAATATTGATCCAAAAGTTTGGTTTGTTACTCAGGGAGCGACTTTCAGGCAGGATAGAGGAATGAAATTTTTGTGGGCACCTGAGAAAGGGAAAGACAATAAAGGAAGATTTTATTGGGAAAATGTTTTCAAAGTAAAGAAAGGAGATATAATCTTTAACTATTCAGAGGGAGAACTTAGAGGTGTATCAATTGCTAAAAATGATGGCTATAAAGCGGTAAACAGGGATATGCAATCTCCTTGGGGCCCTAATGGGTTTAGGGTAGATATAGATTTGGTGATGTTAAATCCTGGGATAAAGAGTAGTCTCTTAACTAAGAACATCACCCATTTAAATAGGTGTTTGTCAAATGTGAAAAATAAGCCTTTTAGCTCCAATGGATCAATTAACCAGGGATATTTATATGAGTTTAGCAAAGAGGGCGGAAAATTTCTAAGACAGATTTATGGAAAGCCCTTTGGAAATGATTACATAGATCAATTTTTTGGTAATATGGAAGAAAACAATTCAGATCATTATGAAGCACCAAAAACAGAGTTTAATCCCAACTATTTTATTTCTTCAATTGAAAGTGCAAATCTATATTTTAGTCATTTATTGATAATAAGACTTTTAGGGTCTCTTCAAACAAAACCTTTTTTAATTCTAACAGGTCTCTCAGGTTCTGGAAAAACCAAACTTGCCCAGTCTTTTGTAAAGTGGATTTCTGAAGATTCAAATCAGTTTAGGATCATTCCAGTAGGCGCAGACTGGACCAATCGGGAACCGCTATTTGGTTATCCCAACGCCTTGAATTCTGATGAATACATCAAACCGGAAAACGGGGCTTTGGAACTTTTGATTGCAGCAAATGAAGATCCAGACCTCCCCTTCTTTTTGATTTTGGATGAGATGAACTTGAGTCATGTGGAGCGGTATTTTGCCGACTTCCTAAGTGCCATGGAATCTGGAGAAGAAATTTTCCTGCACAGCGGAACTGAAGTTATCAGCGGAGTACCTCCCAAAATCAGGATTCCTAAAAATCTCTTTATCATCGGCACTGTCAATATCGATGAGACTACCCACATGTTTAGCCCCAAAGTGTTAGACCGGGCGAACACCATAGAATTCCGAATTACATCTGATGAAATGACCGACTTTTTGGAGAAAGTTGGTGAAATCAACATGGAATATCTGGAATCCAAAGGCTCCAATATGGCCAAAAGCTTTTTGGAGATGGCTTTGGATAAATCAGTTCCATCAGAGGGAATGGATAGTGTCAAAGTGGAGTTAGGCAAATTCTTTGTAGAACTGAAGAAAGCAGGAGCGGAATTTGGCTACCGATCAGCAACAGAAATCCTCAAACTGATCGATCGCCTCAAAAAGATTGACCCAAGTCTGGAGGTAGATGCCAAATTGGATATTGCCATTGTTCAAAAATTGTTGCCCAAGCTCCATGGATCTAGAAGAAAATTGGTTCCGGTATTGACTACCCTAGCCAATTTATGCTTGAAAGAAACAATTCAACCTGAAAAAGAGGGAGGTTCGATTGAAAGCAAGGTGTTCGAAGTTGATATTGAAAAAATCAAATACCCCATTTCTTTTGAAAAGCTTGCACGTATGAGGAAAGCAGCCATCGAAAACGGATTTGCAAGTTTTGCCGAAGCTTAATTTATGCCGGCTATTTCCACCATATCGATTGACCTATCCGATGTTGAAAAAGGGTTGGTTTTAGAAATCCTAAATAAAAATAAGGAAGAGTTACTTTTTGACGAGGTACAGACAAGCGAAGAAAACAATGAAGCCAGGTATCAGCTGGTAGAAGGTTGTTTTTATGAGTTTGATTTAAGCAACCCTGATTTCTTTCTTAAAGCAGATAAAGATAATATCGTTCAGCCATCTCAGAAGCGGCCCTATTCTGGAATCTTGGCTCCAAATATTTATGTCGGGACGCTGTACCTGAATCTTCTAAAAAAAGGGGTTGAAAATCCGGTTAAAAGAATCCCTTTGGAGGTTAGATCCAGGAAAACAGGTTATAGGGATGATTACCGGGACATGCTGGAATTCATTACTGAAAAATGCACTGATCTTCTGCTTCAGATCAATTCTCCAGTCTATCAAAACTTTGAGCCTGATTTTGACAATGATATTTCGGAAGAAGTTCTGTACCAAAGGTTCATATTTTTAAAGTCCATCATAGGCACTTCGGAATTCAATGAAGCCATTCATCGGATTGTCTCTTTTCCCAATACCAAATGGGAAGAAGAGACTGAATTGAAGGACGTCAGAAATACCCGCCGATTTTCGAAAAGCTCAATCACAGAACTTATCAGAGGAAAAAACAGGGTAAAAATCCCCTCCTCTCACCCATTGGTTGGCTATGGGTTGGATTCTGTTCCTGCAAAAATCTTGTCCACCAGAAAAGTGGATTCACTGGACACCCCTGAAAACCGATTTATAAAATATGCTCTAGAGACATTTTTGAAATTCTGTGTGGAGATCAATGCTAAAGCCAAAAAGCTGAATGGCCAAAGCCAATTGGCCAAAGAATCAGAACGATTGGTAAGTGAACTGGAAAATCATCTTCATCATACAATTTTCAGTGAAATCTCCCCTCCCCACCTATTGAAATTAAATAGCCCTGTCCTACAGAGAAAAGAAGGCTACAGAGAGGTTTTGCGGGTTTGGCTGATGTTTGACTTGGCTGCCAAGCTAATCTGGAAAGGCGGTGAGGATGTGTATGAAGGAGGCAAAAAGGACATTGCCACACTCTACGAATATTGGCTCTTTTTTAAGCTGTTGGAAATACTCCAAAATCTTTTTCAGATCGAGCCTAAAGAATTGGAGAAGTTAATTACACAAACAGATGAAGGGCTCAATATCAATCTGAAACAGGGAAAGTTTACGGCTTTGAAAGGCATTTTCAACTCTGGAAAAAGACAATTCCATGTTCGGTTCAATTATAATAGGTCATTCACAGGAAATCGAGATTATCCTGATTCGGGTAGCTGGACAACCACTTTAAGGCCAGATTATACTTTATCTGTTTGGCCATATGGAATAAAAGAAGAACAGGCAGAGAAAGAAGAGTTAATTGTTCACATTCACTTTGATGCAAAGTATAAGGTGGAAAATATCCTTCAGATCAAGGAAAATGAAGATGGGTTAAGTGAAGAAAAAACAGAAAACAGAAAAGGCATATATAAAAATGCTGACCTTTTAAAAATGCATGCTTACAAAGATGCAATAAGAAGATCAGGCGGTGCATATGTATTATATCCTGGGGTTATTTCTTCAACTGAAAGAAAGGGATTCCGGGAAATTATTCCAGGATTAGGAGCCTTCCCAGTACGTCCATCTAAACTTGATGATGGCACTAAAGAACTTCAAGGTTTCATTAAAAAAGTTATCGACCATTTTATCAACAGGGCTTCCCAAAGAGAGAAAATTGCACTAAAATCCTATGAAGTTCACAGAGATGAACCTAGGGAAGAAGATCGGGTTAACGAATTCCTTCCAGAGCCTTATGGAGAAAACAGAACATTGATACCTGATCAGACATATGTTTTGGTTGGTTATTATAAATCAGCGGAGCATTTGGCATGGATTGAAAAAGAGAGAAAATACAATTTTAGGACTGGAACAGGAAATGGATCTCTTGCCTTAGATTTTAAGACTGTCAGCGCCAAATATTTATTACTCCATACAGGAGGAGACAAAGATTCATCCAAACTCTGGAAAATTGTAAGTAAAGGACCAAGAGTATATTCAAAGAGTGATTTGGAGAATCTCAAATATCCGAATCCAAGCCATGAATTTTATCTAGTAATTGAACTTGAGGCTGTCAATGAAAAAGAATTTATTGGCAAAATCTGGGACTTTAAAGGTCTTCCAAATTATAAAAAAGGAAATGCGTCAGCATTTCCCTTTACAAGTAGTTTATCAGATTTCTTTAAATAAAGGTTATGCAAGCACTTTTGACTCTTGGCCTAAGAAATGGGAAATTGTTTGACATTTCTGAGGTGGAAAACGGAATAAAATGTAATTGTTTCTGTCCTAATTGTGGAGAAAGATTAATTGCAGTATCAAATATCGAATCAAAAGCTTATAAAAATTCAGCACATTTTAGACATGAGTCAGGAGTAGAATGTGTTGGAGCCTATGAATCTGCTTTACATATGTTAGCTAAAGAAGTTTTCTCAAAGCTAAAAGAAATGCAATTACCTGATTATCATTTTGATTATGATCAAAGCAATAAATTCTCACTAGAGAAATCATTTAATATCATAAAATTTGAAGATTGCCAAATTGAGAAGAGAATAAACCTTGAAAACTTTTATTTTGTTCCTGACCTTATTGGAATAGTTAACGGAACAAAAATATTTATTGAATTTGCATTTTCTCATTATATCGATGTTGAGAAAAAAGAAAAAATAATTCAAAGCCAGGTTGCTTGTATTGAGATTAACATTAAAGGAATGGAATTGGATCCTAAAGAATTGGAAAATCTTTTTCTTTCAAAATCTGATAAAGTTTATTGGATATCAAACCCGAAACAAGATAGAATTTATAAGGAAAAAGAAAAAAGGCGTAAAGAATTGAATGAAAAAGAAAAACAGAATAAACTCCAGGCTCTAAAAGAAGGTAAAGTAAACTCTATTCAAATTACTAATAATAAACTTTGGATTTGTCCAAAGAAAATTAATTTTTTTGAATGGTTTAAGACATCAAAGTATAATCAGCATCCCATTTTAAAGGAAATAGCAAATGGTGAATTTTGGAATGAAAAATTCTATGGGCATTATAGTACCGAGGAATATATTTTCTTCAAAGGAGAAAAGGTATTTACAAGCATTTATCCTTATCTAGGAGTGGATGACGATCCTAATAGACCACTATTGCGAGATGGTTTAAAAAGAATATTAGAAAGAAAATCCCTTGATTCGAATTTATGCAAGTATTGCACATTCGATAAGGGCCTTTTTGAGTATAAAAATAAAACTTTCCAAATCTGTTCCTTCAAAGGGAAGAAAGGGTTTATCAAAGATATTTTATAATTCTTATTTGTTTCCTTTCTTTTTTCCTTAATCGAGCGATTCCGAACCGGTATTTCCAGTGATTGAATTGGTTTATCGAGATTCCCAACCGGTATTTCCTTTCTTTTTACCTGTTTATCGAGGCCTTGAATCGGTATTTCGAGATATTTTACCTGTTTATTGAGGTTCTGGAGTGGAATTTCCAGACTTTTTTCCTGTTTATCCAGATTAGAAATAGGAATATCTGGGTTCGGAATCGGTATTTCCATACTGGGAACTGGGATTGGAGAAGGTCAAAAAAATACTGCCGGAATTGGCATTCCGGCAGTCGGGAGTTTTAAGCAACTTTTACTCTTTTCTGATTCTAAGCCCCATTTTCCTTCTTTTTGGGCTTTTGCTCATACCTTACTCTTAAATCCTCATAAATGGGCTTAGCATTGGGAACGTCCATTTTCACTCCCATCTGTACAGATTTGTAGTAGGCATTGCTGGGCTTCATCAAGTCCGAACCCACTTCCAGCAAGGTATCATTGAGATTGCTGGTGAGTTGATTCAAGGCATTGAATACAGGCCCCAAATCTACATGTGCCTTCCAATCCTTATCCATTTCTACCACCTTGGCAAAGGCAGGAAGAAATTCAGGATTGGATTTCGCATACTCCAAGACCTTTTCGACAAAAGGCTTGGAGGCCTCCCCCATCTTATTTCGCTTTTTGCGCTCCTCCGGCGAGAGAGCGATGAGGATTGGACCGAGTACGGTCTGCAACACAGCAATGGCGTCTTTGACAGCCTTGAGATCTGCCGGAGAGATCTCAATGGAAACTTTGTTTTCCATGGTTTAAAAATTTTTTAGTGAAACAAATATTAAACAGTAAAAAAATACTGTAAACAAAAGGTAATCAGTTAGTTTTATATTTCAAACTAAACTTGAAAAATTTTTCAATAGAATTAGTTTCAAGATGTTTTTGGATTTAATTCACTCCTCTATCGATCGGATTTGGGACATATTATAAGATCGACTTTCGGTCGTGTAAAATCCATTTTCCTCACAGAATTGGGGAACTGCAACTTTGGGCCGTATGTAAAATTTGGGTTTCAAATAGGTTGGTTAGAAAAAACCATGCAGTTATTCAAATAAGGCAATTTGATATGCATCTCCTTTGATCTTATTCATCAATTCCCGGATGAATTCGTAATGCTTGACGTAGGGATTAGGAATGGTAATTAGGTTGATTCCTTTAGATCGGAGCAGCTCCATTTTTACTTTATCTGATTCAATCCGCTTACTGTTTTTGTAGTGTTCTGCACCGTTGATTTCAAAGACGACCTTTGGTACCCGGCCCTGGTAAATCACCCCATCGAACTCCTTCTTATTGACGGCATGATTATCGATTTCTTCGGGCAAGACATCCAAGACTTTTACATTCCGTTCAAATCGGCTACCCTGAACGGAGCAATAGTGGCTCATTGTTTTGTAAAATTCGTTCTCAAATTTTGAGTCATTCGAAAACCCAATGGTAAATCGGTTTGCCGTGCTTTGTGGGATCTGTGTGGTGCCGTTTTTTTGCACATAATCTACCAAGGCATAGAGGTCATCATCTTTTCTTGACAGGATATCAATTGCATTTTTATCGGCCACCACAATCAGGTTCTCTTGGGCCCTTGTGACTCCGACATTGATCAATTGGCTGTTGTTTTTGATCCAGTCGTAGGTTTTTGGGGATGTATTTCTTGATAAGGAGGTAGATATCATGATGGTCTTGTTCTCCTGCCCCTGAATTTTGTGAATCGTACCACAGCTTACCGATTCGTCTATCTCCTTATTGGCTTTAGCCCTTCCCAGAAATTGATTCAACACGGTTTCTTGATTACGGAAGGGAGTAATGATGAATACATCGGTTAATTGATTTTCCGCAATGTATTTTATGATCTCCGCTGCTTCATCTATGGAGGCATTTCTACTCTGTTGATTTACATTATTCACATCAATCAGCTTCAACTCGCCTTTCGTTTTGATCTTCGACAGGTTCAGCTTGTTTTCATAAAAACGCATGTTGGAATAGTTGATGATCTTTTCTCCACAGCGGTAATGATAGCTCAGCAAAATATCCCTTGAAATATTATCAATCCTCTTATAAAGTGACAGGACAGAATTGTTGTGGTAATCATAGGTCTTGTCTATACCAAAAGTCCGCATCAGCTGATGACCTGTACTCTCTTCGAAAACGACGATTGGCTTTAGTTGATTGGTGTCGCCAATAAGGACCATGCTTTTGCATTTGGAAATAGGAATCAAGCTTGTGGCAATATCGCATTGACCCGCTTCATCTATTACCAGTAAATCAAACTTAAATTTCCGTCCTAGCTTGCGGCTCGAAATGTTGGTAGTCAGGATAATTGGAAATACTTTGGTCAGCTTTTCCAAGTTCTCATCGATCGCGAGCCATTTATTGAATTCTTTAACTTGTATATCGGATTCCTCAATGGCAAGTATTTCAATCAGGTCAGCATAATCCTTGGTTTTGAGTCGTTTTACATACCTTAAGGATTCATAGTAGAAAAACTGCAGCAGCTGGTGATTGTCTTTAATGACTTCATATAAACTGTCAAGCTCATCAATATTGGTATCCGGAATCTGACTCAGTTTCTCTTCAATGGCCAGTTTTTCTTTTTCCAGTAAATAATTCCCAGCTTTTGACAGCAGACTATTTACGAACTCCAGGTTTTGAGATTGTTCAATTCTAGTCTCATGATTTTTGATTTTCTCAAGCAATTTCCGGTTTTTTTCCTTGGACTTTTCTTTGAGATTATAAAGCAGTTTTTCTTTTGGGACATCCTTGGTTTCAAAGTGGTACCATTCCTTTATTACTTCGATAGCCTGTGCTACTCGCTCGTTATTTCCAAGCCGAAGGACAGGAAGCATGATTTCCTTATTCAGGTATTTGCCTAGATACAACTTGTCTTTTATCCCGTCTATAGGCACATTGTTGTTGGACGAAATCAACAGTGTTTTGTCATTCGTGAGGCAATTCACGATGATATTTAATATGGTTTGGGTTTTCCCCGTGCCAGGAGGTCCCTGCACATAGGTGACTGGAAATTTCAGCGCATTATAGATGGTTTGGATCTGATCAATATTTATATTCCGATCAAATAGTACGATGTGCGGCTCCTTCCGGTCTTTTCGATCCAGCAGTGATAATTTTTGAAAAAAGGCCCTTAGCGGAACTTCTAAGCCATCCTTTTTATATTCTTCATGGATGTGGTCATAAATCCCGGCTATATCTATCTGTGCATATCCTAGGACAACAAGTTCCGGCAAGGTATTGATCATTTCCCCGGTTTTGAAATTACCCCTCAACAATTCTATGGCTTCTGACTGATCCTTGGTGTAAACTGCTTCAAAATCTGTAGGACTCAAATCGGTGTAATAAGACAGGGAGTGCTTTACATCTTTTATATAGAAATTCGAATTGAAAAGTGTTTTGGTACCCACATGTAACTTTTTGTTTACAGGATCAAGCGTGAGCTTTCTGTAAGCAATTACAAATTTTCCTTTGGAGGGTAAATCAATTGAAAATTCACTGATCGCGAGCTCATATTCATAATACTTGCGATAATCGTTATGATAGATCTCTTTTATGATCTGTTTCAGTTGCGCGTCATTCAAGGAATAGGGGTTTTCCTTCGCCAATTCCGTCAAATCCACTCCTTGAATTAAATGGGATTTGTGCAAGAAGGGATCTTTATTGGCTTTGTAGCATTCCAGGTAGTAATTCAATAGGTTATTATCATACCGGTCAAATTCATACACCTGCAAACTTTCATCCTCATCCAGCTTTTTGATCAGTTTCTCTGAAGATTCAAAATGAGAAAACTTAAGAATTTCGGCAGTCTGAATAGCTGAGATGGAGATTTTGGCATTAAAAATTGGGGGTTCTTTGGTGACATTAAACATGTTAACCCACAGTTCATCTTTGGCGCTGATGTCGAGAATGCATATCCAAAAAGGTGTAATCTCCCCTTTCTTATTTTTGTAGGTTATGTTTAAGAATTTCCCTTCCCTGATGGCTTTACCAATAAGTGAAGTGATTTTTTTGTCAATCATTTGGCGGGAAACTTAAATTTCAGGATTCCTGATAATTCTAGGCACTTTATATTCTCTCAAATTGAATGTGTTTTGAATCATCTTCAAGGAGTATAGTTTGGCAAACTGTTCAGGTTTACGGTTTTTGGAAAAGTAGTTTTCGGAAAGGTTAAACTTAGAACTAATCATCTAAACATCCAACTCCTATTGAGAATCTCCTCTCTTATTTAATTTAGTGTAGATTTTAGGACTAGTCGAAGATTTGTGCTAGGAATTGGTCTTTTATTGAATTTTTAATCACCTCATAAAATCTACCAGTATCCCAAAAAACTCCCCTTACGATCTCCTTCGTCCTTGATTCCCGGCCACCTGAAAAGTAATTACCCTATTTAATACAATGCACAAAAGATATTTAATTAAAAGAATGGGTTAAACGTATATTTTTCTATATTCTTACAAAAAAAATCTTCAATTATGAACAGGAACAGCTTTTTACTCACCCTACTCGCCCTCTTGTTATTTGGATCATCCCAAGCGTTTAGCCAAGGCGCAAAGGATATCACCATCAATTTTACCATCAACGCCGAAGCCATTTTTAACGGGGGAAGTGTAGAGGAAAACTCTCAGCTTTCTGATGATAACAATGGCAAAAGCGGCAATGGAAGAGCCTCTGACTTTGAGTCAAAAGCCTACCCTTCCAAATTTGTCAACTGGGAAATTTTTGAATCCGGCCCCAATTCCGCCAATTATCAGGTCAAATTCATAGACTTCCCCTGGACAGGAGAGGTAAAGGCCTTTTCTAAAAACCCCATCCAAGGTGGCGGCAAAAAAGCCAAAGCAAAAATTGAGAATAACGCAAAGGAAGGCACGATCAAATACACCATCCGGTTTACCATTCGTTCCAAGGCCACCGGAGAGACTCGCACCTTCGAACTGGATCCCAAGATCAGAATCATCTCGAGGGCATAGCGGTTCTTTTGGTCTTGCCCAATCCAGGTAAGGATCATCGGCAGACCTTGATTTTGGTCCAAAAAGGACATCTCACCGGGGAATGTCCCAGAGGTAAGCAGCTCCTGATTCGATTTCAGTTGAGTCCGGAAAAATGTCTACCGCTCATTGAAGTATGGGAACAAAAGATCAAATTTTCAGTCTATTTTGCAGGGTAGCTTATCCAATAGGCTACCCTGACAAAATTTTGGGTCTTACATTCTTCCTTACTAGCTCGCATAGAACTTGAAAAATCTGGTTTTCTTTTTCCTGTACTTTTCGATTTGCAATCTGGCTCTTGCTCAGGCTATGGATGAATCCAGTCAGATTCGTTCCAAGGCAGACAGCATCAAGGAATTGTACTACGCCAGCGGTGAAAAAAATCTGGATCACTTGGCCAGCTTTATGGTCTATGAGGCTAACCCGGACAGCTTGCTGAAATACGGAAAGATCTATCTGGAAAAGGCACAGCGGGATTCTCTGGACAACCATCTTTCCAGCGCCTATAGCATGATCGGCTACTCCTACAAATACAAGGGAGACCTTTCCAAGGCCTTGGAGTACTTTTTTGAATCCCTGAAATATGCCCAAAAGTCAGGCTCCATGAAGGCTCAGGGCAGGTCCTATGTGACGATCGCAGACACCTATTCTGCCAGCAAAAACAGTCAAAATGCCGCCATCTATTATCGGAAAAGCATTGAAGTCCTCGAGCAGGAAAGTGATTCCACCTCCCTGGGTTCGGCTATCTTCAATGCGGGGGATGAGTATTTGAAACTGGGAAAGCTGGACTCCGCTCTCCTCTTTGTGGAGCGGGCCCAACTGATCTTTCAAAAAATAGATTTTGAACTGGGCCAGGCCTATTGCCTCGGCAACCTCGGGATGATTTTGGCAGAGTACGGGGACAAACTCACTTCCGAAAGGCGCATCAATGAGGCCGTGGCCATTCTTGAAAAGTACGAGGAATACTACCCCATCTCCGTCTATCTGAACTACATGTCCAATATCTATCTGGAGAAAGGAGATCGCATTTCTGCCTTGACCTATGCCCAACGAAGTCTGGATCTGGCAGGAAAATACGGCCTGAAAGACCAGATCAGCGAGGCCAACCTTTTGCTTTCCAATATCTATGAGGCGCTGAATAATTCCACCAAAGCGCTGGAGTATTACAAAAAGCACATTCAATACCGGGACAGTGTCAATAATATTCAGGCCGTACAGGAAATGGCCAATCTGCGGACCGACTATGAAGTATCCCAAAAGCAGGCCGAAGTGGATCTCCTGGAAAGCGCAGCGACTATTGCCACCCTGAGGGCCAAGCGTCAGACCTTGCTCCTTTATGGGGTTTTGGTCATGTTTATTTTGGTTGGCCTGTTGGCGATTGGCACCTTTAGACGATTTAAGTTTGAAAAGGAGACCAAGAAGATTATCGAAGAGGAGAAAAACCGTTCCGACCAACTTCTGCTCAATATCCTTCCGGAGGAGATCGCCGATGAGCTGAAAATCCACGGAAAAGTAAAGGCCCACCGCTTCAATTCCGTGACGGTGCTCTTTACGGATTTCAAGAGTTTTTCTACCATGGCTGAAGAAATCTCTCCCGAGAAACTGGTAGAGAGCATTGACTATTACTTCAAGGAATTTGATCGAATCACAGACAAATACGGACTGGAAAAGATCAAAACCATCGGGGATTCCTACATGTGTGCGGGCGGACTTCCTACGGAAAACCAAAGAAATGCCTTCGATGTGGTCCAAGCCGCACAGGAGATGATGGAGTTTACCAAAAAGCCCAAACCGGAGGGAATCGTCCCCTTTGAAATGCGGATAGGAATTCACACCGGGCCGATTGTAGCCGGGATTGTAGGGGTTAAAAAGTGGCAGTACGACATCTGGGGTGATACGGTGAATATCGCCTCGAGAATGGAAAGCAACTCCCAAGAGGGAAAAATCAATATCTCAGGCAAGACCTATGAGATCATTAAAGACGAGTTTGACTGCGAATACCGGGGCAGCATCGAAATCAAAAACAGGGGAATCTGGGATATGTATTTTTTGAAGTAACCCCCCTACCCCCCATTGAGGGGGGAGTAGGTCACGAAAAAATCAATTTTGTATCCTTCTTTAGGACATCCTTAAATTCCTTGTGTCCTTGGTGTTCTTCGTGGTTATCTCTTTTGAGACCTCATTTAATCCTTTGAGAACTTGGTGGCAAAAAAAAATGGCCTGCGTTTCCGCAGACCCATGAGAGTTAAAAAATAGACTGAATTAGGGATCTATACAGAAGCTTCCACTGACCTTTGCCAGCTGCTTGTTTGTTTTATTGTCATAGCCATCCCCGTAGGCTTCAAACTCATAAGTGCCGCGAATCTGAGGGCTGACAGATTCGATAAATAAATTCCCGGTATCCTTATTTTTTCCAAAATCCCGGTTGGTTCTCCAGTCGTCATTGATCGACCCTTTTAGCGCAATGAGCCTGCCTACTGCTCCCGCATTGGTTAAGCCAGCCCCTGCACCTGCATTGATGAAATCCAGCCTCTTATTTGCCACCAGATTACCCGGGGTTAGGAGGATTTGAATTACATACCGGGTATCTCCGGATGTTCCGTCGATCACTAATCCCACGTCAGAAGATTTGTAATCTGAAAATATGGTATTCCCGGCTACCTTTTTGCCTGTACCAGTCACTTGGGAAACTGGCCTGATTTGATCTCCCCAGTAGCTCACCAAAGTGGGGGCTTTGATTTCGTTAATACAGGAACCTGAACCGGAGCCTGAGCCTCCAGAGTCAGTTCCACCCCCAGAACCTCCTCCGGAGCCCAGTAATCCTCCAGTGCGACTTGTATCAAAGTCGATATCGAAATCAAAAACAATCTGCTTGGAAGCTCCCCCTTCACTGGATTGAAAGTCTCCCACAACCACCAGGCTTAAATCCCCCGAACCTTCGTAGGTATCCTTTGCCTCGATGGTAAATCTTGAAACTCCCCCGATTCCGCTGATCGGAGTGAATACATTGCTCAGAAAAGTCGTAGCCTCATCCAAATAGTTGTCCACCAAATCCAGTCCTGATCGTCCGTTGTTTGGCGCTCTGAAGTAGAAGGTATCATTGCCTAGAGTGAATTTTAGAGAAATAAATTCATTCGAAACCGATAGCTCTTGGATATTGGAAGTGGATAGCCCCGTCTCCACCCCATCAATAAGCAACTGCCCATTGGCAATCAGCTGGTCAATGGATCCGTCTGCGGAATTAAACTGCAGGAGGTAATCCTCTACTTCTGTTTCAAAGAGTTCACAGCTGGGGAGGAAAAATAAACTGAGAAAAAAGAAAAGGCTTGGAAACAGTACTTTATTCAGCCGGATAGTCCTACTGGGGAAAATAGACTGCAAATTCATAGGCTGGGGTGTATTAAGTTTTATCTGGGTTAATTTTTTCTCAAGGATCTCAGCCTCAATATTCGAGGAGTTTGTCTCCATCCACAATACCTAGAAATTGGTATTTTTCAAGGGCCTTGTTTTAAATACCGGTCAATGTTTATCTTGCTTTTCCATTCACCCCTTCACCTGTATTTCTTGATCATCACTGATTACTCTTGGATTAATTTTCCGGTAAAAGTTCTGTTTAAGCGCATTGTCTATTGGGGCTTTGCTCTGTTTTTTCTTTTCCTGGGGGCTTGTGCAGAAAAAGGCAATGAAGTTCGGTTTGGCGTCTTTCCTGACGCAGGATATGAGTCTACCCTAGCCTGGGAAAGCTTTGATACGCTGCCTAAAAGTCAGACTTTGTTTAATCCGGGAATTACCCGCACCCCTTGGTGGATTGGATTGAACCTCAGCAACCCTACGGATCAGGAAAGACAGCTTTACTTTGTCCCAAGCAATCCTCATATCAATCGGATTCAGGTTTTCGAAAACCGATCTTCCCGTCCCTCTATGGAGTTGGGTGATTTTTTTTCCTTTGAGCAAAGGCCATTTTTGGATCGGGACTTGGTGATTCCGCTTACCCTTCCTCCCAATAGCGAGCAGGAATATTTGATCTGGATGGACAAGGTGGGAGAAACCTTCCATATCGAACCCAAGATTTATGATTTTGGGGAGTTTCAGGAGAAAAAAGCAAAAGACACACTAGTCATGGGTTGGATTTTGGGTTGGATGTGTCTTGTATTGGTTTTTGCACTCTTCTTTGCAGCCGAGCTCAAATCCTCAAGCGGGGCAATTTATGCGGCTTATGTGCTTTCCATTTCACTTTGGCTGGCCACCCATTGGGGACTTACCTTTCAGTATATCTGGCCGGAGCAGGTCGTATGGGTGGGGAAAGCCCGCCCTTTCTTCAATCTGACCACCAATATCTTGATTCTGCTTTTGGTCATTCGATTTTTCCCTCCCCACATAACCGGAAAAATGACCTCCAGAGTCATCTGGGCTGTAATCATCGTCCAAGTAGCCCTGATCTATTCCATTTTTGCTACCTCTGAGATCATGAGCAATACGGAAGGAAAAGTCCAGCTCCTGCAATTCACGCTGGTGGTTTCCCTGCTTTCCAGCCTGCTGGTTTTGGTGTATTCCTATCAGCAATGGAGAGCAAAAGTGCCTCTGGCCGGATACTACCTGCTGGGAGTGGCCTTTTTGGCACTCTTTGGAATTATCCTTCAGCTGAATCAGAAAATCCTTCCCATGGGTCTTCCCTCCTATTTGGTGGATTATGGCAGCGCCTTTGGCCTGATGGGTGAGACAGGAATGATTACGGCAGCTTTTGCCCGGAAGGCATCTCTATTCAAAAAGGAAAAAGAAAAACTGGCATTCGAAATTCTGGAAAAAGAAAAGCAGGTGGCCGATCAATTGATCCAGGTTCAAGAGGAAGAGCGAAAGCGACTCGGAAGAGACCTGCACGACAGCATTGGAGGCATGCTGGCCAGTCTGTATCTCAAGACTGAAACGATTCAGGCAGACAATCAAGAGCAATCTTTGACGGAACTCAGGCAAATGATCGAGCAAAGCATACAGGAAGCCCGATCACTAAGCCACAACCTCACTCCGCATCATTTGGAGGAAAACGGGCTGGAAAATGTGCTCAGCCTTCAGATCAATCTCCTTCGGCAGAAATACCCTTTGGATTTCCATTTCTTTTTCAAAATCGATTCAGAGCTTCCCCAGACACTTCAGGTGATCCTGTACCGCATTTCCAATGAACTCCTGCAAAATATCGTCAAACATGCCCAGGCTACGGAAGCCTTGCTGAGTATTTCAGAAATTGACGGGAAAATAGAGTTGATTGCGGAAGACAATGGAAAAGGAATAGATCCTGAACTTCCGAAGACAGGAATCGGCTTAAAGAATATCCAGGAACGAGTAGCTTACCTTAAAGGAAACCTGGACTTGGAATCCAGTTCTGCCGGTACTACCATTACGATTACCATACCCCTACATGCTTAACTTCTCTGAAATCAAACTGGTACATATTGATGACCACTTGCTATTTGCCCAAGGGGTCTATTCTTTGATTGGAAACGAGTCCTTTATTCAGGAATTAGTACATGCTGAGACGCTAAAGGAAGGTTTGGAATGGGTAAAAAAAATTCAGCCTGATCTGATTTTACTCGACTATTTTTTACCGGATTCCAATGGAATTGGATCAATCCGCGAACTTAAAAAAATATGCCCGGGCTGTGGGATCATTTTACTCACTATGGAAAACAATCCCGAAGTCATGGAAAAATGCAGACAGGAAGGGGCTATTGGGTATTTGCCAAAATCCATCAGTAAGAAGGCACTTTTGGATGCCATCAACAATGCCATCCAGGACATTCCTACCTTTCCCGAAATGAGTCCCCTCGCTCCAAAAGCCCCAGAAGCTCCATCCCAAATGAATATTCTGAGTAAAAGGGAAAAGCAGATTGCCAACCTGATCACCCAAGGATATACTTCAGCAGAGATTGCCGAACAGCTTTTCCTCAGCGAACTCACAGTCAATACCCATCGGAGAAATCTCATTCATAAACTGGGCTTGAAGAATTCCGCTCAGTTGGTAGCTTTTATTGAGAATTTGAGATTTAGGGATTCTTGAAAACCCTATTCACCATTCATTTCAACTTAGGCTAAAAACCTTCTTGAATTCTTTGTGTCCTTGGTGTTCTTCGTGGTTATCTCCTTCTTGAACTCATTTAATCCTACGTGAACTTTGCGGTTCCCCCCCTTCGTGGTAAAAAAACAAGATTTTACTTCCCCAGAAACTCCGCCAGCAATCCCTGAAAATGATGCACTCCTTTCTCCATTTTGGGAGAAAACCGTCCGGTCTGGTAGGCCCGTGAGGCCATCCCTTTGAATACCCCTTCCACCACAAATTCATCCTCCCGCTCTACCTTGTCCAAAGCCGCTCCTGCACCCGTATCCAGTTTGGATTCGTCGTAGACATAGCTGATGAAACTGACTTTGGTTCGATTCAGGGAAATGGGCTTGACCACATTGATCGAGCAGCCCCAGGGATAAAAGTTGAACATCATATTGGGGAAGATCCAAAAATAGTAGGCAGAAATCTGCTGCCCGTAATCCTCGTGCTCCTTTGGCAAATCAAAGACATGCTCCCCACCGGAAGAATGCCCGACCTGCAGATTGCAATGCGGATAAAGAATCGTCTCGTACTTCCGATAATCCAAGACAGCATTCAATCCCTCGTGCACAAAAGGGATATGAAATCCCTCCAGATAATTGTCGCAGTACAAAACCCAATGGGCATTGACCAGATAATCCTTGTTTCGGCTTTTGTCCTCTTTAAATTCCTCCAAAGGGAGAAAACCGATCTTTCGGTTCATGGCCTCCAAAACCGGTTCAAAATCAAAAGCGTCCTCACCCAAAGCCGTAAATAACCAAGGACCCAGATTTTTCAAGGGAAACTGGGTCAAGTGATCCTCTTTTCTCGGAAAATCCTTCGCTTCCTTAAACTCCGGCATAAACTGGAATTCCCCCTGCAGATTGAATCTCCGTGCATGGTAGCCACAGATGATTTGCTTGGTTTTGCAAGGGTCATGGCAGAGGATATTGCCCCTGTGGGTACAGACATTGGACAAGCAGTGAAGGGTCCCCTGATCGTTTGTCAGTAGCATGGGTTCCTCCAATCCAAACTCCAAAAAAGTGACCGGCTTCACCTGACCGGGAATTTCCACTTGGCTTTTATCCCCGATAAACTGCCAGGATTTGGCAAAGACTTTCTCGATCAATTCATCAAAGACCGATTGGGAACGATAAAAGGAAGAAGGGAGCGTTTCGGCTTGGGTAATATCGGGATGGATGTGGAAGGCTTTGGACATATTTCTTTATCTTACTGCATCCACAAATTAAGGAAAACCCACCAATCCTATCTTTCATTTGAAAAATTCCTCGACAAGGCAACTTGGGCTGATCACTGTAATTTCCCTGGTGGCAGGAGGAATGATCGGTTCCGGGATTTTTTCCTTGCCCGCTGTCCTGGGCCAATTGGGAGCAATCAGCCTTTTGGGATGGATTTTGGCCGCAGCCGGGGCTTATACTTTGGCCATCATTCTGGGCAAGCTGAGCAAGGCCATTCCTGAAAGCGGCGGATCTTATGCCTACACCAAAACTGCCTTTGGGGATTTGCCCGCTTTCTTGGTCGCTTGGGGTTATTGGCTTTCCAACTGCAGCACCAATGCCGCCATTGCCCTGGCCTTTACCGGCTATCTGAGTGTACTATTCCCTTTTTTGGAAACCTCCCTTTTTGCCTTTGGGATGACCGCCTTGGGAGCGATCTGGAGTTTGACCGCCTTAAATTTCTATTCGATCCGCTCTTCGGGCAATCTTCAGGTGCTTACCACTGCCCTGAAGATTCTTCCTTTGCTGATTGTGGCTATTGGGGGATTCTTTTTCTTTGACAGCACCCACTTTCAGCCTTTGAATCTTTCCGGTGAATCAGATTTTCAGGCCATTACCACCGCCTCTGTGCTTTGCTTTTTTGCCTTTATGGGGATCGAGGCCGCGACAATTCCTGCAGAAAACATCAAAAACCCAAAGCTTACGATCCCAAAAGGAACCTTGATTGGAGTGACTTTGGTGGTTTTGCTGTACCTTTTCAGTACGGTTTCACTTTTTGGAGTGCTATCCCCCGCCGAATTGGCAAGCAGTCTGGCTCCGTTGAGTGATGCAGGAGTTTTGATCTTTGGGAAAAATTCCAGTTATATCATTGCTGTGGGAGCCTGTATTTCCACTTTTGGGGCTCTGAATGCCTGGATTTTGATTCAGGGTCAAATTTCTTACGCGATGGCCAAAGACGGACTTTTGCCCAAGACCCTAGCAAAGAAAAACCGATTTGGAATCCCCGGAAACGGATTGATTTTCTCCAGTCTTTTGGTGACTGTGGTGCTGGTTTTCAACTTCAGTGAGAGCTTTGGCAATCTGTATTCCTTTATGATCCGACTGACCACGGTGACCTCCTTGTTTTTTTACCTTTCGGCCGCTCTTTCCTTTGGGTATTTCTGTTATCGGGGGCGATTTGGTTTTGTCTGGAACATCAAGACCATCCTTCTTTCTTTGCTGGGATTAGGATTTAGCGTTTGGTTGTTTGTGGGTTCAGGCTGGGAAGCCATTCTCTGGGGTCTGGGAGGAATAGTGCTGGGCTTACCGGTGTTTTTTTGGAGTAAAAAGCAAAACCAAAAGCTGAATAGGCCATAATTCTTCCTCAGGCTTTTCTCACCATCTCGATATGCTCAATCCCGTCTTCGTCGTAGGTTTCTCCCTCGGCTACAAAGCCCAATGAAGCATAAAATTCCAAGGCGTAAGTCTGCGCTCCCAAGCGGACAGGAACGGGTCCATACAGAGATTCGCAAGCGGCAATGGCTTCTTCCATTACTTTTCTTCCCAAACCCTTACCCCGATAGGCAGGTGCAGAGACCACCCGTCCAATAGCCACCTCAGCATAAGAAACACCCGCAGGCACAATCCGGCAATAGGCGACCAAATCTTCTCCATGATACAGGCTAAGATGATGGCACTTTTGATCCTTATTGTCCATATCCAAAAAGACACAGTTTTGCTCCACCACAAATACCTCACTTCGGAGTTGGAGGAGTTCATAGAGCTCTTCGTTGGTCAGTTGGGAAAAGGTTTTTAGCCGGGATTCTAGTTGCATAAGCAGAAAATCTGGTCTGGAGATTTGATTTTACAGAAATCGAAGATAGGCCAAAAGTCCAAAAGAGAGTTTGACTTTTAGCTAAATGGGAGAATTCCTCTGTTTTACTCCCAAAACCGAAAAAATCAGGAAAAAGGTAACAAGTGGCCTTGCTTTCAGTTATTTTTAAACTAATTGCAACTTTGCTAAGGCCTTTTAAATCCAATCGTTCGTTTTTTCCAACTATTAAGTGTCCCCCTCTTTTGCTTATGAAGCCCAAAATTTCCAGTTCCCGAAAAATCACCGTCGCCTATCTTTGCGCAATTCTTTGGTCTTTTTGTTTTCCTGCCTGGTCACAGGAACCCGCCCGGACCGTATTTCAGGGAGTTCGGGTCTTTGATGGCAGCACGGGTACACTTTCTCCCGCCCAAAATGTACTGATCGAAAACAATACCATCCTGCAGGTCAGCAGAGAATGGACACAGGAAATGAAAACTGCCCCAACAAAAATCGATGGTAAAGGAAAAACCTTGATTCCGGGATTGATCGATGTGCATTTGCATTTGGTTTTTGGGTCTCTGAGTATGGTAGAGATGCTTTCTCCCGGCTTGAATCAGGAGGGAATAATGAACAAAGCCGGAAAAGGGGCCGAGGAAATGCTGATGAGGGGCTTTACCAGCGTCAGAGATGTGGGAGGCCCGATTTTCCCATTGAAAAATGCGATAGATCAGGGCAAAATTTTAGGACCCAGAGTATGGCCCTCCGGAGCAATAATCAGTCAGACAGCCGGACACGGGGACTTTCGCACTCCTGATGAGCGATCGAGGAAGTTTTTTGGCACTCCTTCTCGGGCAGAACTTTTTGGAGCGACTTTCATAGCCGACGGAAAGCCGGAAGTGCTTACCGCAGTGAGGGAAAACCTCCGTTTTGGAGCCAGTCAGATCAAGCTGATGGCCGGAGGAGGTACTTCTTCAGCTTATGACCCGATAGACGTGACTCAGTACACCTTGGAGGAAATGCAGGCTGCGGTCGAAGCTGCGGAAGATTGGGGTACCTATGTCACGGTCCATGCCTATACCGACCGAGCGGTGCAAAAAGCCATTCAGGCCGGGGTGAGATGCGTGGAACATGGGCAGATGGTATCTGAGGAAACCCTGCAATTGATGGCTGAAAAGGGCATTTGGCTGAGTCTTCAAAACCTGATGGAAGACAGTCCCAATATGGACCCTGCCCGGAGAGAGAAAAGAAAGCCCGTCCTGGAAGGACAGAAAAAAGTCTGGGCTAAGGCCAAGGAATTGGGAGTGAAATTGGCTTGGGGAACGGATTTCCTCTTCGAACCTGAGCTCAATCGAGAGCAGAATGCCTACATTCTAAAGCTTCAGGAGTGGTTTTCTCCTGCAGAAATCCTGAAAATGATTACCCACGACAATGCCCAACTTTTGGCCCTTTCCGGGAATAGAAGTCCGTATCGGGGGGAATTGGGCGTGGTCAAAACCGGGGCTTTGGCAGATTTGATTTTGGTTGACGGGAATCCCTTGGAGGATCTTTCCCTCCTAGCCCAACCAGAGGAAAAATTTCTGGTCATTATGAAAGACGGAAAAGTGGTCAAGAACAGGCTGAAGTGATCCGATCATCCGAAAATCTGACTCTGATTTAAGAATGATTTTGAATTGAAGAGGATAAGGCTCAACCGGCTTGAGTCAACAGTCCGATAGCAATCGGAACACAGTACTTTTCATAGTATTAATACCCTTATTTTCTTTAGTCAAAGGGATAAAAATGATTTTTCAGATAATGCAACATGGATATACGGAAATTTGCCAATAGCTTATCCTAAAGGTCAAAAAGCCGATTAATGGTAAAATTTTTGGGCATCTTCCGTCTTCGGACTTCGGTCTTCCGGCCAATGATTAGTCAACTGCCAGAATAGCGCATATCTATCCAATCTAGTTTCCATAGAAAAACCTCCTGTAGCTCTCAGCGCTTTTCCCTTTCCTCCGACCGGAAATAGAAAAAGAGACAGACGTACATCACGCAGGTGAGCACATGCCATATCGCATGTCCCTGAAAAATGGAATCCGGACCGGTAAACTGGTCCGCAATATCCAAATCCCGTATCCGGGAACCCAAAACTAGGGCGACTACCCCTCCCAAAAACCAGCGAAATTGGAGGTGCTTTCCCGGGGTAATGGCACTCACTCCGGCAAAAAGAAATAAGATCCCACTCAGGTAGCCTGAGATTTCAGTGAAGGAATACTCCCATTTGTAATAGGTAAAATAAACCGAGCCCAAAATGATCCCCAAGGACAAAAGCGGCCAAGTGGACAGTATCTGATTGGTTTTTGGAATTCGCATTTTGGGAAGCCAACTCCCAAAGGCAAAGGAAACCAAAGCAATCAGAGTAGCATACATGGCACCGACGTCACACTGCTGCCCGTAATGCGTCAGGGAGGCATGGAAAAATCCACTTCCCAATCCCAAATAAATCCCGGTCAACCCGAATAGTAAAGTCTGCACAGGGGCAAAAGTCAGATAGCCCCTTCGGAGTGGCCATTTCCTTTTCCAATCATAAATCCCCAAGGCCAAAGCATAAAAGCCAAAAAGGATATAAACGATATTTGACCACGTATTCATCCGGGTCCGGAAAACACTGTCTGAATAGATTCGCTCCCCGTATTCGGGATCAAGAAATTCCGCTGCAGGTTTCCAATCGGTCCAGACAGGAACGTCCTTTCCCCACCAAAAAATAGCTACAGCTATCAATAGTACGATTCCCGTCCCACCCAAGCCAATGCCGTGTACCCAAGCCGGAAGACTATCCAACTTTAACCTTTTGGTCAAGGGAAGAGCAAGTTGCTTAGCGAGTGACTTTCGTGACATGGGATTGGATTTAACTTGGGTTCAGATTAAAAATTATCAATAGGTACTGCTGAAATCCCAATGGTAGGCTGATCTCCGGTAATGGTCCAGGCAAAGAAGACCTGATTTCCATAAATTTCCATTTGAGGAAAACCACTCCGTCTACCGGGATCCATGGAGGCTACTTTTTGCTTTGGAAATGTGTCTCCGGCCCGATTGATCTTTTGCACCATCAAAAAAGTGGAATCTCCGGCCATTTCCATCCAGGAAACCAATCCTTCCTGCTCGTTGAGCAAGGCCACATCTACCCTACCCAAGGCATCCCGGATGCTGATTACCTGAGGAGGAAAAAAATCCGCTCCGCTAGTTTCGGAGAATGCGACTTTGACGGCAGATTCCTGATTGACATCGGTAAACCAAGCGGCAAGGACCGTTTGGTTGATAGCTGCTACTTTGGGACCATTGACCGGGCAGCCAGTAATCTCCCAACCGTCAGGGTAAATGATTTGGGGTTCGGTCCATTTTCCTTTAACCAATCGGGTGATGGCAATATCCCGGATTTCCCGGTCTGAGCGATTTCGATAAAGAATAATCGGCCCCTCAGCGGTCATGGCAGCCGTAGTTTGACAACAATCGCAGGTGCGGGCGTCTAGGAGTTCGTCCCAAAGGACCTTTCCTTGCAGATTCACCTCTGCCGCCCGAATCGTCATCGCACCTGAGGCTTCATGATTGGAATGATCATGCCCTCCGGAAGTATTTCTCCCATCCAGCCATGTGACCAGATAGCTGCTGTCGGAATAGGCAATGGAAGTAACAAAACCATGCTCTGTAAGTGTGCTGTCCTGATGAAGCGGTAGTTGGTTGGTCCACTTGCCATCTGCCGTGGAAAAGGCCTGAAGCTGTATGTCGTAGGAGAAAGTGGCCGGGGAAGACTTTTTCAGAACATGAGCCAGGTAATTTCCCTTGTTTTCAACGAGTGCCGGAAAGTCCGCCCAGTTCACAAACCAATCCTGCCCTTGGGTGATCATTTCAGGTTCAGACCAGCTTTCATTTTCCCACCGGGAGTAGAAAAGTGCTGAAGTGGAGTCATTGACTGAAGAAACAAAGGACAGTAGAAGCTGATCCTCAGATGCAGACAGGACGGGCAGAGAGGCAGGAAGGTCTCCGGGAAAAGGAATAGACTCGGGTTTCCAGTTGGTTTTCTCCGGGTTTTGGCAGGAAAACCCGAATAGCAATCCACAAATGGCGATAAGCTGAAAAGATTTCATTTGATAAAAGTAAGGATTGGAAGAATGGAATGGAGGATTTTTGAAGGTAAAAAGAAACAGAAAACTCAGGCATTTTATACTCTTTACCATTGGAAAAATTTAACTTATCTGATCAATAAACCCACCCACTACTATGCTTGAAAAAATAATCGTGCCTGTGGATTTCTCTCAGGAAGCAGAAAATGCACTTTGGTTTGCTGCAGAAATAGGCAAGCGAAAATCTGTCCCGCTTTCCATCATTCATTGCCTATCCGAGTCTGAATCCAGATCGGAAGAAGAGAAAAAAATAAAGGACCTGAAGGAAAAACTCACCCTGACCTTTGGTTCGGAATTGGCCTGCGATTGGGAATTAACCGATATGGATTTGGTCCATGCCATTAAAAACAGAACGCTCAATCCGATGAATCATCTCCTTGTAATGGGTACCAAAGGGGCAAGCGGATTGAAAAGAATCCTGATTGGCAGTAATACGGTTCGGGTTATTTCTGAAATAAAAACCCCTGTGTTGGTCATTCCGGGAGTGGCCCGGTTTTCGGATTTTGTGAAAAAAGGCAAAAACAGGGTGGTTTTAGCCAGTGATTTGGAAGAAATCAAAGATGAGTCCGGAATGAATTTCTTTGAAGAATTCCTGAAACTGATGAACGAACCCAAACTCAGAATTCTGAATGTCCGGCCAAAAAACACTACTCTGGACTATGAAAAGCGTCTCCTAAGAAAGAGTTTGATTTCTGCTTTTGGAGAGGTGGCAGATACTGAGAAGGCCACGGTTTTCAGCAATAATATCCTGCACGGGATTCAGTTTTATCTGGAAAAAAATGAAGATACGGGCTTAATTGTTATGATTTCCAAGGATACGGGAGGGCTTTTTCAGCGGCATTTCACCCACGAAATGGCTGCCATGACTCATTATCCGCTACTGATTTTGAATGAGTAGGTTTAAAAAATCAAGGGGGCGAAAAATATAAATTTGTAGGCTGAACAAGAAAATGCTCTTTTTTCTAACTTGTATAAGTAATTAGCTTTCAGCGTATCCTGTTCTTTTTTTTCAATTTTTACTTCGAATCATATGCAACTCACCAAAAACTTTCCGCTTCGAGAATTGCTCCGATCTCAGACCGCCACACGCTTGGGTTATGACGAGCAATTTTCCCCTGACCCCATCATCATCGACAATCTCCGGCTCCTTTGTGAGCATGTGCTTCAACCGCTTAGGGATCGATTGGGCCGGGCTGTATTTGTCAATTCCGGCTATCGCAGTCCCCGAGTCAATGCGGCAGTGGGCGGCTCTCGAACCAGTCAGCATCTCACAGGACAGGCTGCAGACATCGAAACCGGACATCTGAGCATCGAACAGCTGTATCAGCGGATAAAAAATTCCGATCTGCCTTATGATCAGCTCATTCAGGAATTTGATCAATGGGTTCATGTATCCTTTAATCCCCAAGGCGGGAGAAGACAGTGCCTGCGAGCCACTTTTGATGAAAACAGGAAAGTAAAATACACAGTTGACACCTGAAAAGTTGAAAAAGGTCTAGATCAAAGACACGAGCTTAGTAAAACTTCAAGTAGTCGATCTGAAGTACAAAGCTTCCCTCCTGCTTATCGGCCAAAATGAAGCCGATCCGCTGAATCCCTTTCAATTCATCAGGTCTGACGCCTTCCGCTATCGTATTGCCCATTCGGCTGATTTCCAATTCTTTTAAGGGTATTTTCAAAGTTTGCCATTCTTCACTTTTACCCCCAAACTTCTTTCTGAATTTGGGAAGGTAAAAAGGCGTCTCTTTCTCAATCAAGAGTTCAAACTTCCGATCGGTGTCAGACTTAAATCGGATTTCGAAAAAGCTAAATTCGGAAAGATCATAGACTCCCAAAGCGCTTCGAAGAGAGACAAAACCTCCGTTATTCTTCAAAGAAACCGATCCGGAATAGACTACTGCATCTGCAGTGAGTCGGGCTTGGGATTCAGAAAGCCCTCCCATTACCCCATCATTGATAATGGTCCAACGTCCAAAATCCTTGCCCTCTCCAAAATCAAAAACCAAAGATTTCTCCATCAAAGTGAAATTTAGCTGAATCCAAATAATCCCAAACCAAGTGATGATGCCCATAATTGGAAAAGGAGTTTTCGGGGAAATTTGTTTTCAATCGCTCCACAAACCTCAAAGGCTGGCTGAAGTCTCGATGCCAAGGATTTTGCCTTTTTACCCAAAATTTATCTCCAAAGGCCTTTTTTGGCAGCTCTGGCTTCTTTTTCCAATTTTTGAAATAGCCCCTGATACTTCACATTGGGCGGGTAAGTGGCCACTTGTGCATAGCCTTCTTTGACGAGCAGAGCATTGACCATGGTGCCTGAGGAAAGATAGGCATAGGCAAGGGTCCGTTTGTATCGGTCTGTTTTCTGGACATCAAACTCCAGCGTCACCTGTTTATTGAGCAAAAGCCGCTTGGCATATTCACTGGCTTCTTTACCAAAATATTGAGCTTCTCTGTTGCCTGTTTTCCTGGATTCGGGGGCATTGATACCGATCAATCGTATTTTCTCCTCCTTTCCAGAAGGATATCTAACCCAAAAGGTATCCCCGTCAGAGACTTTGAACACCGTAACTGATGTGGTTCTCGTTTGGGAGAAAGCGGGTTTTTTGGGGCCAAAAGAAAATAGAATGGCTAGAAGTAAAAGAAAAAAAGGAAGCTGGCTTTTTGTAATCATAGCCTAACCTACTGAAAAAAGAAGGCCTAGGTTGTTCCTTGTTTGAAAATATCAGCTTTGGAGAGAAGTTTAGACGGAAATTGTCCCAAACATTTAATCGGACTTCCACAATTCCAGAAGTCCTCGGAGATTGCTGCCTATTTTTTCGGGATTTTTTTCCAAAATGGCAGCTCCCAAAACCAGAATTCCTGCTGCCACATCCATTGCTTTCTGGATATTTTTCAAATCCTTGATCGTATCCTGAATTTCCTTGGTCAGACCCTGGATTTGCTGAATGGAGGTTTGAGCCTCATCCATGACTAACTGGGCAGCAAAGGCCAACATATCTTCGCCGGATTTAAGAATGGCATATTGAGAATCACTGAGTTCTTTGTTTTCCTCCAAGCTGAGATCATCCCAATGGGTGTAACGATACTCTCCAATGGCCATTCCTAAAAAATAAAATTGGTCCGAAAGCGTCCGAACTTGTTCGGGAGTG
This sequence comes from Algoriphagus taiwanensis, assembly GCF_036245645.1. NCBI lineage: Bacteria > Pseudomonadati > Bacteroidota > Cytophagia > Cytophagales > Cyclobacteriaceae > Algoriphagus > Algoriphagus taiwanensis. The sequence goes on from NZ_BTPE01000009.1 coordinate 35,095, forward strand.
AGTTTTGCCATGGTTTCAGCGGTTTAGTTGATTAAACTCCTGGTATAATTTCTGGATTTCTTCCGAATAGCCCAACAGACTCTGTGTCAATTCTTTGAGGGAGAGCTGATTCCTTTCATCATAAAGCTTTTGATGACCTTTTGCTATTTCATTGAGACTTCTCGCATAGACATCCAAGAGTTTTTCCTTTTTCTCAATCTCCTTCAGGCTGAGGTAATAGGTTCGGACCGCACTCTGATTTTCAAAATCAGAATCCAAAGTCCTCCCCATCATCATGTCCTTATATTGGCTGTACAAACGGGCTTTTTTAAAACGCAATTCTCCTTTTAGATCCTTTGAAATCAGCATTTGAAACTTCCCAAGCAAAGTCTGCAGAGGAGCATCGGCCTCCTCCAGATACTGGGCGATTTTCTTTTTTCTAAATCCTGTCAAAGCAACATCAGAAAGAAGATTTGAAAGAGCTGCATAGGCCCCTGCTTCGGATTCATTGATACTCACCGGTCCATATTGCTCGGCAGAAAGAGCCTCAAATACCCGGTCTGTTTGATAGGATGTTAAGTCCTTTCCGGCCAGTTCACCCAAACCCTTCAGATAGTCATAAATGGTGGTATAAAAGATACCTGTGACACTGTCAGCTTTTGAATACAAATCACAGGAACAGGACAATTCCAATTGGATGTCCAAGGTCCGAATGGCTTCATCCCTGCATCGGTCTTCACAATGATCCAGAAAGGAATAGCCTAATTCATTGTAGTGAGCCACATTGGCCGTTGCAGTCCCTGCAAATTCACGGACTCCTTTGAGACTGACACAACTTGCCAGCAATAATGGGAATACAAAACCGGGGAGTATTTTTCTAAAAGTGTAAATAAAGTGGCTCATGGTGAAAAAGATGGGAAGAAATAAGAATTGAAGAAGGAATGGAATTTACTCAATCCTTCCAAAAAAAAGAAAAAGTCCTAAAGCCCATTCCTACTTGATAGAAAAGCAAGTGAAAAGAGCCCAGTTCTTTCTCAAAAAGTGACCGAAGCTACTCCTGTACTGTTGGGATTGATGTTTGGAAAGATGGTTTTCTGAGTTTGAGGATCCACATAGGTGTTGCTAAGAAATGAATCTCCATAAGCCCGAATGTAAATCGTCCCGGTAGGTGCTATTCCGATTTGATTGAGCTCTACCGGAGTAAAAACCCTGTAATAGGGAGTATCCTGGACCACATAAACCAGAGAAAACCCCTTGTAATTGGTAAATGAAACATCCGGACTATCACTGAAAAAATACCGGATATACCTACGATTGGAATTATTGGCTACCGGTGAGGTAGTTACAAAGGTCTCGATGGCAGTTCCCGAGACTTGGGCGGTTATTTCTGTTACAGAAGTAGTGGATAATTGACCAAGAGAAGGAATATCGGTGATCGGAGTCAATGGAGATTCATGTTTGACTTCTGTTTTCTTAAATGTGCCATAACCCTCTTTTTCAAAAGTCAGGGTGTAGGTGCCAAATGGAACATCAACAATAGAAAATTTACCTTCATTATCGGTAAGTGCACTTCGGGTAGGAGTTAAATTCTCTACAATGATTCTCATTCCCGAAGGATTGAGATTGGTTGAACTTTCATCAAAAAGGAATACAGATCCAGTGATAGTTCCTGAAGTAGGTTCGGGTAAGGGATCATCTGAAGACGTCCCGCAGGCCGCTAAAGCAAATACCCAAATCAACAGAGAATAGAGAGGAGCTTTCATAAAAGAAGAAGACAAGTCATTCACAATCATACTAATTCATGCTAGTAAAATAAAAAAAATCATTTTGTTTTTGAATGTACCCTATGGGTTGGTCACTATTCCAGCAATTCCCAAATACATGTAAATCGGTCTGATTTAAAACTCAATCACATCCGCTTTACTGCCAAAAAAAGCCTAAGGAGACTAAGATAGCCTGATTTTGCCTACTTCAATTTTCCTGAAGGTGTACTTTACCTAGGAAAAAAGATCCAGCCAATTAAGGTAAAAAGAATTCGGAGTAGTCGGCATTGGGGCTATTTATGTTTAATTTTTAACCTAACGGTAACCCAGTAACCTTTCATATCAATTAGATCTGTTGCAATTTGCCCCCAAGACTTAAAATAAATTTTATGGGAAAAAACTTCTACTCTCTCTTTTTGATTCTTCTCGGTTTCATTCCTATTTCAGGCTGGTCCCAAGAAGTATTTATCAATGAAATCCACTATGATAATGCCAGCACAGACGTCGGTGAAGCGATAGAAATCGCTGGGCCAGCGGGAACGGATTTGACAGGTTGGTCTATTGTCCTGTACAATGGGTCAAATGGTACCCTGTACGATACTGATAACTTGTCCGGTACTATTCCCGATTTGGGAAATGGCTTCGGTGTGGTGACTTTAAATTATCCATCCAATGGTCTTCAAAACGGAGCTCCTGACGGTATTGCCCTGGTAGATAATGGAACTGTTGTCCAGTTTCTAAGCTACGAAGGCACTTTTACTGCTGTAGGAGGACCTGCTGATGGCTTGATTAGCACTGATATTGGAGTTGAGGAACCGGGAACTACTCCGGTTGGTTTTTCGCTTCAGCTGAGTGGAAATGGCAAAGTGTATTCCGATTTTTCCTGGCAAGAAGCTGCTGACAACACTTTTGGAGCCTTCAATACCGGACAGGTTTTCCTTTCTGAGCCCGTTCTTTTTGTAAATGAATTCCATTATGACAATGCCGGTGCTGATGTCAATGAAGGAATTGAGGTAGCCGGAACCGCCGGTCTTGACCTTGCGGGATATAGTATTGAACTATACAATGGAAACGGTGGTGCATCTTACGGCACGATCGCACTTTCAGGGATTTTGCCCAATCAGGACAATGGATTTGGAACCTTGTTTTTCTTTATTTCCGGACTTCAAAACGGTTCGCCTGATGGATTTGCCTTAGTAGATTCTGACGGAAATGTCATCCAATTCTTAAGTTATGAAGGAAGCTTTGTTGCCGTGGGAGGTCCTGCGGATGGATTGAGCAGCGAGGATGTAGGAGCGACTCAAGGCTCGGGTACTCCAGTAGGCACTTCTTTGCAGCTTCAGGGTACAGGAACCAGCTATGCCGATTTTACCTGGTCAGAGATTATTTCCAGTACCTACAACCAAATCAATACCGGACAAAGCTTTGGGGGCGTAATTGTGGATCCAGAACCAGTTCTGATTTCTATCGCAGAAGCCCGACAGAAGGCCCAAGGTACCGAAGTTCTTGTAAGGGGTATCCTTACAGCGTCTGAACAATTTGGCGGACCTGCATTCATTCAAGACGAAACTGGAGGAGTTCCTGTTTTCGACGCTCAAATTCATGGTGCCGGACTATATCAGATTGGAGATGAACTTGAGATTTTAGCTAGCGTAGGGGCATTTAACCAGCAAATCCAGTTGGGCAATGTAACTGAAATCGAACTGATCAGCTCCGGCAATCCAATCACGCCTAGAGTAGTTTCTATTTCCGAAATCAATTCTAGTCTCGAAGGACAATTCATCCAGATTCCTGCAGCGGCCTTTGCAATTCCGAAAGGACTTCTGTTCCCAGAAAGCAACTATGTAATCACTGATGGCACAGGGACATTGGACTTGAGAATCGACGGACAAGTCAGCAGTCTGGTCGGAAGAGTAATTCCATCGGATGCTCAGACCATTACGGGTGTTTTGGGAAGTTTCCGTGGCACTTTGCAGCTTTTCCCAAGATTCATTGAAGATCTTCCAGGAACTACTCCATACGAAGCGGCAGGTTCTGATATTCCAACCGGAGAGACCTTGGATGTGATGACCTGGAACATGGAGTTCTTCGGAGCTACGATCAATAACTTTGGTCCAAATGATGTCACGCTTCAAGCCGCCAATGCCCTTCAAGTATTCCAAGCTACACTTCCTGATGTGATAGCAGTACAGGAGGTTAGCGATGAGGACTTGTTGGCAAGCCTAGTGGCTCAGCTTCCAGGCTATGCAGTCATTTGCTCTGACCGATTCTCCAGATCTTTTGAAGCTCCAGATCCTACTTTCCCTCCACAGAAACTCTGCTTGATTTACAATACTGAGGTGGTTGAGATTTTGGAAAGTAAAGTTCTCTTCGAACAGATTTATGATGAAGCCAGATTGGGATTAAATAATCTGCTTGATGGCTATCCTACGGGCACTCCGTCTTCTTTCTGGTCCAGTGGCCGTCTTCCTTGGTTGATTACAGCCATTGCGGATATCAATGGAGTAAAAGAAAAAATCAACTTCATCAATATCCACGCGAAGTCAGGCTCATCCAATGAGGATTTGGAGAGAAGAAGATTTGATAATAAGGCGCTAAAAGACACCTTGGATGCTTTCTATGGAGATGAAAACATCATTCTTCTTGGGGATTACAATGATGACTTGGATGAATCCATCGGTTCTGGGCCAAGTACTTATGAGGTAATTACCAATGATCCGGATTTTGATGGAATCACCGTCTCTTTGAGCGAGGCAGGGCTCAGATCCTTTATCTTCAATGACAATGTGATCGACCATATTACCCTTTCCAATGAGTTGTATGACAACTATCTGGAAGGTTCGGAGACTCTATTTATTCCATTCAATCTGATTCCTAACTATGCCAATACCACTTCCGACCACCTTCCGGTGTCTGCAAGGCTTTTGGCAGGTGAACCTCTATTGTCTGATGCCGGAGAAGGTGGCGTGGTCTATTTGGGCTATGCTCCACAAGAAAGCATCACGCTGAGTGCTACTGATGCTACAGGAGGAAATGGAGCCTATACCTACTCCTGGAGTGACGGACAAATGGGTCAGGTAATCACCGTTTCTCCAACTACGACAACCACCTACACCCTAACTGTAACCGATGAAGCAGGAAATGTCTTCACCGATGAGGTCACGGTATGTGTAGTCGATGTCAGAAGTGGAAGAAAAGGAGACCGAGTCCTTGTTTGCCTACCTTTGGGTAATTCCGGAAGATCCAGAACCCTAAGTGTAGCGCCTCAGGCAGTACCGGCCCTATTGAAAAATGGAGCAACTTTAGGTGCTTGCGGAACTATTCCTTGTCAGGATTCCGGAGTTTCGGCTCTCGAGGCTGATTTCAAATCTGCCAAAATCCAAAGATTCTTCCCTAACCCAATGGATGCAGAGATCAATCTGGAACTGGACGAGCCAGTCAGTGTCACAGTAGCCTATGTCCTTTTCAATGACCGAGGCGAAACTATGACCAGTGGAACTGCAGATTTTATCGATGGAAAACTGAACTTGACTTTCCCTGGAAATCAAATGAAAAGAGGTACTTACTACCTGCATCTGAATCAGGGTCAAGAGACCAAAATGATCAGACTGCTTAAGCGATAAGTATTTTGAATATCAGGTTAAAGCCCGGTCAATTGATCGGGCTTTTTTTTGGATCAAAGGCCTATTTACAGCAGCCTCATGAACTATGTTGATTTGAGATTTGATGTCTTGGATTTTTTTATAAAATCTATCCACCTCATTTTCCGTATCTTCAGCTATGCCAAAAACTAATCCTGGAGCTTTCGATCAGCTTTTTGCCTATTTCTCCAAAACAGCACCGATTTCGAGGCCTGAATTTGAGCAACTCATCCCCTATTTTGAACCCGTATTTTTCCCAAAATACAGCTACCTTCTGCGTCAGGGAGAGATTTGCAACTCCATCTATTTTGTAAGCCAAGGCTCGTTTCGCATTTATCACATCCATGAAAATGGGCAGGAACTCACTCGGTATTTTGCTTTTGCAAATAAGTTTGGGACCAATCTGACCAGTATGATTGAGGGAAGTCCTTCAGTAGAAAACCTACAGGCTATCGAACCCCTTGATGTTCTGGAGGTAAAAAAGCAAGTCTTTTTCGAACTTGTGGAGCGCATTCCTCAAGTGAATAAAATCTACCTCAATATTTTACAAAACGCCTACATCACCTCACAAAAAAGAATCTATGACCTCCAGGGAATGCCTGCCTTGGACCGACTCAGGTGGTTATTGGAGCAGTACCCATTAATTCTCAGTCGGATTCCCAGTCGAATGATTGCCTCTTATCTGGGCATCACCCCATATACCTTAAGCCGTTTGAAAAGTGAGATTTAGGCTCAAAGTCTTGCTCTAGGGCAAGAATTGGGTTTCCCTTCTCCTCTAATTTTGGAATGATCAAACTCATTCCAATGAATTATAAATCAATCACTTATTCCAAGATTCTTATTCTACTTCTAGGGCTAATCAACGGGATGATTTCCTCGGCCAAGGCCCAAGAAGCAGCCTCACCTGCCAAACCCGGACCTCCCTCACCTCCGATTCCTCTCGAATTGATGTTTGGGCATGAACAGCTCAATTTCCAATTGATCGTTAAAAAGAAATTCAGTCCCACGAGCAAGTTTGACCTATTGGTCATTTCTGTTTTCTCAGAAAATTGGAATCAGGAAAATAACCTTGGAAATTCGGTCGTCATCCCCTTTCAGTTCAATTACAACATCGGCAAAAAAGGATTTGCCATAGCCGCAGGAGGCGAAGGCAACTCGGTGGTGGGATTCAGTCCATTGGTAGGTTTAGAACATAGCTATGCCAGTAAAAAATGGCTGGCAATCACCGTGCTCAACTATTTGATCAATGAAGAGCAGGACCTGAAGCTTTTTGGACTGTATGAATTCAAGCCACCCATCAATGAAACCTGGTCACTCTACAGCCGGGTTCAGTTTGTTTACAATTTGGGCTTGGCCGAAAATCAGCACAACCGGAGTTTTCTTTACCTCCGGCTTGGATTGAAAAAGGGTCCTTTGGGCTTTGGGCTGGGTGCCAATTGGGATCAATATGGATCGGAGAAGGTGGCCAAAGACAATTTTGGTGTCTTCACCCGCTGGGAGTTTTAAATCAAAAAAGCTGTCTCTGGTTTTGCCAGAGACAGCTTAATTTCTTGTATCGACTTTCCTTATTTCTTACCTACGGATGTATAGGTCTTGGCAAAGTCCTGAGCATATTGTCTAAACATATCCCGAGCCGCGGCTTTGTAGGTTTCTTTGTCCATTTCTACAATAAAAGGATCAAATTCAATTGTAGCCCCTCCTATCCCGAACATTTTATTAAAAAGGCTTTTTCCTTTTTCAGAGTCTTTGTAGATGTTTGCCTTGTACTCCTTGTTGGCCACATATTCCATCGCCAGTTCAGCCGAAGCATTATTTGCACCATTTTTTCCTACAAAATCGAAGGTATTGCGGCTGATATTCATTTTTGGCAAAACCTTGGTTTCGGCGGTTGTAACGGACTTTTTTGTACCCGCGTCTAATTGGACATCCAATTCTACGGTAGCAAAATTGATGTCGATATTCTGGAGAAGTAAAATCGCCCCAGTTTCTTTTTGGATGTTTCGGATCATTCCTATGAAGGGCACTCCCCCTCTGGCTAATGATTTTTCGTCGAAGATGAAGACTCCATTTTCAGGAAACATGCGAATTTTGCTCTTCGTATCCTCATCGTCATTTTTCTTGCCCTTGTTGGCAGTTTTATCCGAGTACTTTTCTGACATTTTTTGAAATCCTTCGGTCTTGGCAAACTCCTGAAGAGGAAGTACCTGAATACCTGCTTTGGATATTTCTTCCTCCAAAATCAACTGAAATTCATTAGCCAGCTCCTGATAATCCGAAAGCTGCATATCCGTATCCAAAATTGTGGTCGTCTGTGCGGAAGATTTTGCCTCCCCACCATAGCTTCCGCCTTTACTTGCAGCCTCAAAGGTGTTTTGGAGTTTACTTAGCTTGCCTTCGCTGACCACCACCTTGGTTTCCACAAACTTATCAAAGCTTACACTTAATTGAGGAATGGTTACTATTTCGCTCTCTTGGGACAATTTGTTGTAATATCCCTTGGAGCCGAAGCCTTTGAACATATCCTGGGCTACTAAGCCTGAGTATGCCAACAGGACCAGAAAGAGAGTAGATGTAATTTTTTTCATGATCATTTAATTTGGGGTAAAAGGAAAAAGATTTGATACAATATTCCCCTCAAAATTTTAAGAATTGAATACGACATTTGACGTATATTCCTTGGTAGTCTTCCGTACCATCCCTTGGAAATAGGCTTTGTCTGTCTATTTTAAGGACTCATTCAAAAAATTGACCTATGGATATTTTTGCAATTGTCACTGTACTGACCATACTCTCGGCGGTTTTTGCTTACGTCAATACCAAATTCTTGAAGCTTCCCTTCACCATTGGTCTGATGATTATCGCCATGACCTTTACCTTGGCGATCATTATTCTAGGGCATTTTGAAAACCGAATCCTGGTCCAATCCAAAGAACTGATTGCTTCCATCGACTTCAGAACCCTACTGCTTGAAGTGATGCTGAGCTTCTTGCTATTTGCTGGAGCTCTTCATACCAAGCTGGATGATCTGGCCAAGCAGCGTGGCCCCATCATTCTGTTTGCCACCTTTGGGATTGTCGTTTCTACTTTTATCGTTGGTATAGCTTTTTATTACGTTGCTCTTTTTATGGGTCATCCGATCGATCTGATTTACTGCCTATTATTTGGGGCTTTGATTTCTCCCACGGACCCAATCGCTGTTTTGGGAATATTGAAGGAAGCCAATGCTCCTAAAAAACTGGAGACCAAAATAGTCGGAGAATCCCTGTTCAATGACGGAGTTGGTGTAGTGGTCTTCCTCGTTCTACTTTCTATTGCCCAGCGGGGAATTGCCTCCGTAGAAGCTCAGGAAGTGGGATTTTTGTTTTTTGAGGAGGTATTCGGAGGATTAGCCTTAGGTCTTTTGATGGGGTGGTTGGGATTTAAAATCATGAAAAGCATAGACCACTATGAGACAGAAGTTTTGATTACTCTTGCTTTGGTCATGGGGATTCATGCCTTGGCAGTATCCCTACACTTCTCTGGACCATTGGCTGTGGTGGTAGCGGGTATTTTCATTGGAAATAAATCTCCAGAAGTTGCCTGGTCTGATAGCACCAAGCTATATGTGGACAAATTTTGGGAACTGATGGACGTCTTCCTCAATGCCATTCTGTTTGTTTTGATCGGATTTGAGCTTCTGATCATTACCCTAAATGGAGAATACATCCTTTTGGGCCTTTTGGCTATTCCGGTCACCTTGCTTGCCCGATATTTGGCCTTAAAGGGACCTATTGTCTTTTTCAACAAAAGGCTGGAATTCATCCCAAAAACCGACCTGATTATGACTTGGGGAGGAATCCGCGGTGGGATTTCCATTGCCTTAGCTTTAGCTCTTGAGCCAGAAATGGAGCGGGACTTATTTCTGACAGTGACTTATGTAGTAGTGGTTTTCTCCATCATTTTCCAAGGATTGACGATTGGTTCTTTGGTGAAAAGAGTTCTGTCCAAATACCAGTAAGAAAATGGTGGTTTATCCCCCTTTTCAATAAGGCATTTTACCTGTCCGAATTCAGGACAAAAGTGTTCCGGAAAAATACAATTTCACTCCTATCTCAAAATAAGAGCCCTTACCATATTGGACATTTTGGAGAAGGTTCGTAATTAGAAGAAAAATTCCCCAAATCCCTACCCTATGAAGTTCTCACTATCAATCTTTTATGCCCTCCTTTTTCTTTCTATTTTCTCTTGCCGGGAAAGAGATGGAAGTTCTGATAATCGCTACGATGAAGTAAAGGACCTCAGCGGAGTGTCCAAGCTCAAGGTAAAGGGTGTATTTAACCTGATGCTAACCCAATCAGACCAAGAATCCATTCAGATCATTGGAAGTCAGAAACTGGCTGAAAAGCTCAAAATCAATCAAAATGGAGATTTATTGGAGCTAACTCTGGAAGATGTTAAAGGCAGTTTTTTTGAAATGGATGAACTGGAAGTAAGGCTAACCATTTCCGATTTGGAGTCTTTTGAATTTAACGGTGTGGGAAATATTGAGACCAAAAACCCTTTTATCACTGATCAGACAGCTATAAAAGGGGAAGGTGTCGGAAATCTTGAATTGGAAATAGAATCCCAGCAAATCAGTGCAGACCTCAACTTGGTGGGCAGTATGAAGCTGAAAGGTGAATCTGCCTTACTCAATATTACCAATGAAGGGATCGGAAATATTGATGCCTCCCAACATAATGCCGAAAAAGTAAATCTGATCAGTTCAGGAATTGGTCGGGTAGCTGTTCATTGCACCGGGGAATTGTCACTGGATGTCTCCGGAATAGGAGAAGTGAAATACACCGGTAATCCAACAGTGATCAAGGAGAATGTAAGCGGAATAGGAAAAGTAACCCGCAATTAGGAATTAATCTGGCACACCGAGTTAGCCGGAATCCAGATTGGGGTCAGGTTTTCAATATCATCGACCGCTATCCCATCATTTGCCCCCAATACCCCAAGGGAATTGCCTTGGCAGTCCAACACAATAATGGCAAAATTGCAAAAGGGACAGCAGTTTTGGAAAAAGAAAATGGATTGACCCTGATATCTTCCTGACATCACATAGGTGTATTCCGAAAGTTCCGATTGCTCTGCTTCTTCGATGGCTGCTTTTAGCCAAGGTAGTTCCTCTGTAGGATTTTGAGTACCGCAGTAAGTCAAAGGATCTTCCTCATTACAAGAAGCCAAAAGGATCAAAACTAGCAGTAGGCCAAGGAGTCTTTTCATCATTTTCCGTTTTGATTTCAGGACGAAATAACCGGAGAAAAAGCTACAGGAAAGCGATGATTATGACCACTTTTTCAGCTGCTCATAAACCAAATGCAGAGGAAATCCCATCACCGTAAAGTAAGACCCCTGAATGCTTTGAATGCCTACAAAGCCGATCCATTCCTGAATTCCATAAGCCCCTGCTTTGTCAAAAGGCTTATACTCCCGGATATAGTGCCAAATCTCCTCCTCCTCCAAAAATCTGAAGGTAACTTCAGCCTGATCTTCCAAAGTCACACTCCGCTTGTGATCCCGAAGAGTCACTGCGGTCATCACAGTATGAACTGCACCGGAGAGACTTTTTAGCATATCAAAGGCTTCCTCTTCAGTCTGGGGCTTGCCAAGTATATGCCCATTCTCGATCACCACTGTATCAGCCGTGATCAGGATCTCATCCTCATTTAAGGGCTCTGGATAGCTTTCAGCCTTTAATTTGGAAAGATGGGCAGCGACATACTCCGCGGGAATATCAGCCGGCACACGCTCGTCTACATCCAAGGCTTTTACAGTAAAATCCACCTCCAAACCTCTGAGCAATTCCTGTCTGCGAGGAGATGCAGAAGCCAAAATCAGGCTTTTATTCTCAATATTTTTCAAAAAAGGCTTCATAATTCGATTCAAATTCATCCTGACGGATACTGGCGAAGAGCAATCCGCCCAAGGCCTTGGGATAAAAGTAAGTAGATTTTTGTGGCATCACAGCTCCGGACTTGCATACTTCCAAGACCTGCTCAAGGTCGATTTCCCTAGTGATTACCGCAAAGTCAGCTTTTCCTTCCCTTACTTCTCGGATACATCTTGAGAAATTCCGCTCAAATGCCAAGTTTTTAGATTTTCTCTGCTCCTCGGAAGACATTCCCAGGATTTGGTGAAAAAGCACCTCATGCAAAATCACCAAGTCTAAATTTCTCAGAGAATCAGGAAGTTCAGGTTTGATTTGGGACCAAAGCTCAGGTTTAAACTTAATGATCCACGCCTGATCTTTAAGTACAAGTCCAAAAGACCATTTGCGCTGAAAGGTGTACGTGGCAAGCTCCTCCGCATCTCCAAAAGGCCGCATATCAAACCATTGGCTCAGTTTTTCCAACAATTCTTCATCAGACAAGTCCAGTTCATAATAAAGTCTGTGGGTAGGAAGAATTTTCAGATCATTTCCATGGGCATTGGTGAAATACATCAGGTGAAAGTCTGAGCCTTTCCATTTCAATTCAGGAAATGTGTCCTTTTGCTGCTTTCGATATTCGATCGCCCCTTCCAGTCTATGATGACCATCAGCGAGGATCACTTGCTTGCTTTTCATGATTTCCAGAAAGCGGGAAATGACACGGGCATCATGGATGACCGATAACACTTCACGGACTCCCTGATAATCCTCCACTTCATACAATGGAGAAGCGATAGCCGCGTCCATGTATTTTTCAAGCTCCTGACTTTCATCTTCATAGAGTCCGTGCGTCGGACTGGCCTGAATCTGGGTAGCTGCCAATAAATCTATCCGGTCATTGACCGCAGAGACAATGGTACTTTCATGCCGGAGAATCTGATTTTCTGACCAATCATAGGCCTTGATCTGTGCGATAAACCCTTTCCTACATCGCATTTCTCCTTCTCCGGGCAATCTGAAGTACTGGTAATACACATAGATTCCCGGCAGGTCATCCTGCTTGAGAATCCCTTCATTTTTCCACCTTTCCAAAGTTTTTTGAGCCTGAACAGGTGGATTATCCCCTTGGGGTACAGATAGATGAATACTGTTGAAAGGATGGTGGTAAAGCATTTCCCTTTGCTTGGCTGAAACCACATCAAATAAAGGCGCCACCAAATCCTCCAGGGTGTTTGTCCACTCCTCACTATATCTCCAAGCCCTCAGAGGTAAAATCTCAGCCATCAGAGTAATCGGTTTTTCCAATTGGTAGTTGGAACTGGATTTATTGGCTTTTTTGGATTGATTCTTTGATCTTCTTGCTCATAAAAGGCCACAGCCAAAGCAGCCAAAATCTCTTTTTCCACAGATGAAAAGACCGGTTCCAGCTTGTCGGGAGTGAAATACCGCTCGACAAATTTGGTATCAAACTGACCTGAGGTAAATGCTTCATGCTGCAAGGCAAATCGGCAAAAATCCAGTGTTGTTTCAATGCCCGTAATCCTGTATTCGTTGATCGCCCGAATCATCCGGTCAATTGCATCCTGCCGGTTCTCCCCATGAGTGATCAGCTTGGCAATCATGGGATCGTAATAAATAGGAATGTCCATTCCTTCCTCAAACCCATCGTCCACTCGAATTCCCGGACCTTGAGGTCTACGGTAGGTCTTCAATTTTCCGATATCTGGGAGGAAATTGTTTTTGGGATCTTCAGCATAGACTCTCACTTCCACCGCATGCCCATGGATTTTTAGATCCTCCTGCTTGAATTCCAAGGATTTGCCTTCTGCCACGAGGATTTGCTCCCGGACCAGATCTTTTCCAGTAATCATCTCCGTGACGGGATGCTCCACTTGAAGACGGGTATTCATTTCCAAGAAGTAAAAGTTCAACTGGTCATCAACGATAAACTCCACTGTACCCGCACCATAATAATTGCAAGCTTTGGCTACGCCCACGGCTGCCTCTCCCATGGCTTTTCGCATTTCGGGAGATACGACGGCAGAAGGTGCCTCTTCGATTACTTTCTGATGGCGTCTTTGGATCGAGCATTCTCTTTCAAAAAGGTAAACGGTATTTCCCTGTTGATCTCCCAAAACTTGGATTTCAATGTGTCTGGGTGAAGTGATAAATTTTTCAATAAAAACTGCCCCGTCTCCGAATGCAGATTGCGCTTCGGAAACAGCCCTTTGCATTTGTTCCTCAAATTCTCCTTCAGATTCTACAATCCGCATTCCTTTTCCGCCTCCGCCTGCAGAGGCTTTGATCAAGATAGGATAGCCGATTTCTGCAGCCTTATTTTTTGCGGCAGCGATATCTGAAATCGCTTCTTCGGTACCGGGTACCAAGGGAATATCGTATTTGGAGACAGCCTGCTTAGCGGCCAATTTGCTGCCCATGACCTCTATGGATTCGGGTGAGGGACCCACGAAAATAATTCCCGCATCAGTCACTTTACGGGCAAAGTCTGCATTTTCAGAGAGGAAACCGTATCCGGGGTGAATGGCATCTACCCCAAGTTCTTTGCAGGACTGAATGATTTTTTCCCCTAACAAATAGGACTGATTGGACGGAGGCGGGCCTAGGCATACTGCCTCATCGGCAAATTGCACATGGGGGGAAAGTCGGTCAGCTTCTGAGTAAACTGCCACCGTGGCAATTCCCATTTCCTTTGCGGTACGCATAATTCTCAGGGCAATTTCACCCCGGTTGGCAACCAAAAGTTTATTGATTTTGGGCATAATCTCTACAGTTTTTTGGGCTTGGATTTGAGTCCGGAAGCGAAATAAGGAAATAATGTTGACTAATGCCGATTGATCCAGAGAAATGAAACTGAATTTTGCTTCAAAGGCAATTAAGTTTTATTTTTGGCGGATTTTAATGAAACCAATCATTAAAAAATTACACCTAAAACTCTACAAGCTTTGGATCTATTTGCAAAATTAAAAACGAATATGGGCCCTTTGGGCAAACACTCTGGGTTTGCTGATGGGTATTGGTCTTTTCCTAAACTGGAGGGAGAAATCGCTCCCAGGATGAGATTCAAAGGGAAAGAAGTACTCACTTGGTCCCTTAACAATTACCTAGGCCTAGCCAACCACCCGGAGATTCGAAAAGCAGATGCTGATGCTGCCGCAAAATGGGGAGCTGCCTATCCAATGGGAGCCCGTATGATGTCAGGTCAGACCAATCTTCACGAACAATTGGAAGACGAATTGGCTGCTTTCGTAGGCAAAGAAAAATCCTACTTGCTGAACTACGGGTATCAGGGCATCATGTCTGTGATCGATGCCATTTTGGACAGAAAAGACGTAGTAGTCTACGATTCCGAATGTCATGCCTGTATCATCGATGCCTTGAGAATGCACTTAGGCAAGCGCTATGTATTCCCTCACAACGATATTGAAAACTGTGAAAAGCAGTTGGAGCGTGCCACCAAATTGGCTGCTGAAACAGGTGGAGGAATTTTGGTCATCACCGAAGGAGTTTTTGGAATGACCGGAGACCAAGGCAAGCTGAAGGAAATCGTAGAATTGAAGAAAAAATTTGATTTCCGTCTCTTGGTGGACGATGCCCATGGCTTCGGTACTTTGGGTGCTACAGGAGCCGGTGCCGGTGAAGAGCAGGGAGTTCAGGATCAAATCGACCTTTACTTCTCTACTTTTGCCAAGTCAATGGCTTCTATCGGAGCTTTTATCGCCGGAGATGCTGATGTGATTCTATACCTGAGATACAATATGCGTTCTCAGATCTTTGCGAAATCTCTTCCAATGCTGTTGGTAGAAGGAGCACTTAAGCGTCTGGAGCTGATCAGAACACAGCCTCAACTCAAAGAAAATCTCTGGAAAATCGTGAATGCATTGAGAAAAGGCCTTCATGAGAACGGATTCAGCACAGGAAAGTCTAATTCTCCAGTAACTCCTGTGGTGCTAAACGGTACAGTGGGCGAAGCGGCAGCGCTTTCCATGGATTTGAGAGAAAACTACGGCATCTTCTGTTCAGTAGTGATTTATCCAGTAGTACCTAAAGGCATGATTATCTTGAGATTAATTCCTACTGCAGTTCATACCCTTGCTGATGTAGACGAGACAGTCAAAGCTTTTGCTGCTGTAAAAGACAAGTTAGTTTCTGGAGTTTATAAGAATTCCGAGCTGGCACTTTCCTTCGGTGAATAAAAAAAAAATTAAAAAAAACGGCCTCAGGGTTGAATTAGTAAGTATTTGGGCTATATTCGATCACAATTAACTTATCATCAACCTAAAAAATAAACTTTTACTATGAGCAGATTTAGTGAAGTAAAAAATCTTGTAATGAGCTTGGAAGCAGATTTCGAAAAGTTCTACGAAAAAGGTAATCAAGCTGCAGGTACCAGAGTTAGAAAGGGAATGCAGGAATTGAAGACTTTGGCGCAGGATATCAGAACTGAAGTTCAGAATAAGAAAAACGCCGGATGATCTAAGAAAATAAAGGTGGCTTCAAGGCCACCTTTATTTATTTAGAAGGGGTTTAGGCCCCTTTTTTAGTTTACACCCACAGCGGCAGCTGCATTTAGATTTCCAAATCCGTATTGGGAACTTCGGTTTGGAAATAGATCTGAGGTTGAGCGCATTTGATTGAGCACTTGGTCTCTGGACCAGCCTGGATTTTTAGCCCAAACCAAAGCTGCAATTCCTGAAGCGGTTGCCGTGGCTACAGAAGACCCCCCCACAGTAGAAGGCTGATCTCCACTATTGGCCAAACTCAAAGCGGTAGTCCCCGTTCCTGAGCGCTGCATCACTACCGTAAACTCCACCTGACTGCCTGAATGGCAAGTATCGCAACGCTGATAACCAGTACCTTCCTTAATCCCGGTAACAGCCACGGTCTCACTCATGTTGGCAGGGAAAATTACCCCAACCCAATTGGTGAATGTAGTGGAAGTTCCTGCCGCAGCAAAAATCAGTTTGCCTCTGTTGAAAGCATAACGCACCGCATCAGCTACTTTGGAATTGGAGAACACATCTCCGATCGACATACTAATAATCCGCACATCAGATCGGTTTCCCAAAAGAACCAAGGCTTCTGCAACTCCATTTTTCTCATCCGAAGAATTGATAATGACGTCACTTGTACCACGAACTGAGATCAAATTGGAATTGTAAGCCACTCCCACACTATTTCCAACCGTGTTTCTCGGTGCTGCAATTACCCCAGACATCGCAGTACCATGTCCGCATCGATCATCTGGACCGTCATAACTTTTCCAAAACCAGAAGCCGGTCTTGAAGGTCCCGAACTTAGCTACAAAGCGACCTGAAGATTCACCGGAATTAAAACCGGAATTGAGCAAAGGTTGATTGGGTGACAGTCCAGTATCGATGACTCCAACAGTGATTCCGGAACCCGTACTTTGACTCCAGGCTTGTGCAATTCCCATCTGCTGATAGTTCCAAGAGGCTTTTGCGTTGGGGGTTACTGCGGTAAAATCAGCATTGGAAAGCCCTGTATCTGCACTGTTCGAACAGCCTGCATCACTCTGGATACGTGCAGCAGGACTATCTCCACTATCGAGCAAGGAATAATCAAACTGATAGCCTACTGGTTCAAAATACCTTACCTCGGGCATCTTTCGGAGATTTTGCAATACTTCAAAATCCGCCACTTTCACCTCCAGATAGGGTAATTGCTCATGAATCAAGGCATCCTGATCGCGAAGCCGGTAGTTGGGACTCTGATTTTTGGAAAGCGTGGCTGAGATCATTTCCAGGATGGACTCTGATGCAGCCTCCCAATTAGCCGAGCTTACATCATCCAGTCCGATTCGGGCGTTGGGATCTTGCATTCCCACTGGCTTGTATCCTATGGTCAAAATAGAATCCCCCTGAATCAAAGCACTGTAGAGCAATTCATCACTTTGCTCCATCCAGATAAAGTCCCCTTTTTCCCGAAGGGAATGAAGAATAATCCGGTCAATTTCTGATGAAGGGATTATTTTTTGGACCTCCTGAGTATCCTCCGAAATGGAGACCGAGGGCTGTTCTTCCTGAGTACAGGAAAAAACCACAACTGCTAAAAAAAGCAGACTAAGGGTGATTTTGGATTTGAAAAACATGGTAAAAATTTTTGTTTAAGTTTAACTTTCAAGAAGTTATGACTTTCCGACTTTAGAAAAAAATAGTATTTGTGGAAAATTGAAAATTGGATAAACGCCAATTTTTGGGTCAGTCTTTTCCTTTAATAAACTTTCGTTCCCCATTTTCTATCTTCTAATGGACAAAAATCCTTTTATCCATCGAATCAAGGAGGAATTCTCAAACCTAGGGTAATAAGTGAAAACCTATTCTATTTCGTACAAGGAGGTCAGTAACTGATGGAGAACAAGATCCATCTTATCCAGATCAAACTCGCGACTACCTCCATAGACCACTCCCGAACTGATTCCCATCCATGCGATTTCATGGGTCTGTGAGTCTTGGATCAAAAAAATCACCTTTCCGATCATTCCGGAATTAATGATTGTACTTCCTCCACCACTTGCATTCGGAAATCTATTGCCTGAATTCCATACATCATAAAACGGACCTGGAACGGAAGAATTCTGCGACATGTCCACAGTTTCAATAAAATCCCTAGAAACAACCACTCCCTGAATCAAAAAATCCGGATTCTCTGAAGTTTCCTCAAATCCGTAATCGATTAATTTATCTCGGAAGGCAAGTTTGACCCGCTCATTTCTTTTATCAGAATAATCTTCCTCTATCATTTTAAAAGTCTGATATTCTTTCAGCAATTCAGAATTGGCGAGTGTATCTACTCGGAGAATTTCAGAAACCTTGCAGGAGCTCAAAATAAAAACCAAAGCAAGTAATGGGAGTAGATTTTTCATTATTCGAAGATTTTCAAAGGAATAACTAAAAATACGAATTAATTAATAAGAGGTTCGAAAGCAATCCCTTTTTAAAAATTCATTCTGAGATACACTCCTGTTGGTCCCAAACTGATATTCTGGACCAGGCTCGGGAGCTCTTTTCCATGAATCTGATGAAAGCCATACATGATTCCATCAAAAACCAATAAGAAAGCACCTTGGAGGATAATCGACTTTCCAAATCCAATCAATCGTTCATTATCCGTTCTCAGTCCCCTCTCCTTTAGATAAAGCCCTCCTGCCATGTATGCCACATCCAAGGCCGTATTGACCAAAAGAATCTTCTCAATACTTTGCTGTGCCTTCATCGTCTCCCAAAAGTCAGTTCCGGGAGTTTCCTTGGTTGCCTGCCAATAGCCAAAACCTGCAATGAGCAGATTGACCGAGTTCCAATACAGATTCATCTGATGAAAAGCCTTGGTCTCTCCTGTAGTCTGACTCGCTCCTATCCCACCCCAAATCATATTTCCCACAGCCCAAGAGCCCAAAATCAACATGCCTTGCTGATTGTAATCCAAGCGGGTTTGATTGAACTCAGTCAATTGAGGTAAATCCTGACCCAAAACCAGAGAGGTAGAGGTGAAAAAAAGGATCAAACAAAGTACAAAGGGCGAGAGAGTTTGCTTTTTCATAAGTGATTAACCTGCAGATGAAAACTAAGTTCAAGAAAAATAGGTAGTCCAAAGCATTCTAAAACCAAAAAACAGCATCACAAACCCCACCCCTTTATTCAAGAAACCCATCAAACGAGGCGTCACAAACCGGGAAAGCTGTTTGGCAATGAATGCTTTGAGCAAATCAACCAAAAAGACGGTACCCAAAATCCCAACATAATACAGGCTGATTTGAGAACCGGTCCAATTTTGCTTCAATGAGACCAAACTCGCGATGGAAATCCAAAATAATAGAACAAAGGGGTTGATTCCATTGATACTGAATCCTTTGGCAAATGCATTTCTCTTTTTGGGAATCGGTAGCTGAATTCCTCCCGTATTGGGTCTTTCTACCTGTTTTTTGATCAAGGAGTTGATTCCGAATCCCATCAAAATCAATCCTCCGCCATAGCCAAGAACCTTTTCAAACAAGGCAGTATTGGCCAAGAAAGACACCCCAAAATATGTGAGGATCACATAAAGTGCATCACTGCAAAGAATGCCCAAGGCCAAAACCAAGGCGTAGCGAAACCCATGCTGAAGGCTATTGGTGATCAGGGTAAAAAAGACCGGACCAACGATGACACTCAGCAGCAAACCCATGCTTACCCCTTCCAGCCAGGCGCTACCCATTGATTAAACCGTTTTGAAGGAGATATTCCAACCAAGCCTGTCCTTTTTCTCCTTTCAGTACCCGGGGAAATTTATTCTGTCCCCCTTCTTTGCCTTGGGCTTTCATCCAGTCATAAAAAACCGAGGAAGGTAAAACCTCCACCAAAACCTCTTTCAAGGCATGTTTTCGCTCCACGGCATAGTCATCATTGAGTTGGCAAAGGTGGGAATCCAGCTTGTCAAGGAAAAGACCGGAATCTATGGGGTCATCTGAACCGATAAACCATCGATGCGCAAAAAGATTGCCGGAGGGAATCCCCAAAACGGTGAATTCACGAACTCGAATATTCAGATCCTCCGCCACCAACTCAATAGCCTTGTTCATGTTGTCCACAGAAAGATGCTCTCCACAAAGGCTCAAAAAGTGCTTGGTACGGCCGGTAATGATGATTTCGGACTCTTCTTTGGACACAAAGCGAATCACATCTCCAATCAGATACCTCCAAGCCCCGGCACAGGTGGTGATCAAAAGGGCATAATCCTTCCCCTCTACGATTTCATCAATTTTGAAAGTCTGTGCTGTAGGCAGAATATTACCATCGGAATCAAAATTATCCTCAGTGAAAGGCACAAATTCATGGAAAATCCCATTATTCAGCACCAATCGCATGGACTTCCGATTGGGTAAAGCCTGAAAAGCAAGGAAGCCCTCAGAAGCGAGGTAGGTCTCCATATAGGTTAAGGGCTTGCCTAGGAGTCCTTCGAATCCTTTCCGGTAAGGCTCAAAAGAGACCCCACCATGGACGAAAATCTGAAGATTGGGCCAGATTTCATGAATGTGCTGCACCTGATACCTTTGAATGATCTTTTCCAATAGAATCTGCAACCATGCCGGTACACCGACAATGATCCCTATATCCCACTTGGGTGCATTTTCGACGATTTGATCCAGTTTGTCACCCCAGTTTCGGTTTTTGGAGATCTTTTTTCCGGGTTTGTAAAATCGCTGAAACCAAATCGGAAGGTTGCCTGCCGTAATGCCGCTGAGGTCTCCCGAGAAGTAAGTCCCATTGAACTCGAGATCTGTACTGCCCCCAAGCATCAAAATGCCTTTGGTATATAGAGAAGCCGGAAAATCATACTTGGACAAACTCAGAATCTGTCTAACCCCAGTCCTACGAATGGCCTTGACCATGGACTTGGTGATGGGAATATATTTGGAGGCTGCGCCTGAAGTCCCCGAACTCAAGGCGAAATACTTCACCCGACCGGGCCAGGTTACATTTTTCTTTCCTTCCTGTAATTGATGCCAAAACTCGGCGTGAATGGAATTGTAATCATAGATAGGAACCTGAGCTTCGAATCGCTCATAAAAATCACCAGGCCCTTTCCTAAACCCCTTTAAAATGTCATGAAAATCATACTTTTTACCCACAGCTGTTCGCTCTGCTTTCAGTAAAAGTTTCCTGAGCTGTTCTTTCTGAAGGTCAAGAGGTTGGGTGACTTCCTGTTCTAAACTTTCCCGGAGTCGGATGCCCTTTTTGAGCAAATTGCTAAGGATTGCCATATCTTTGTTTTGGCCTATGAATGTAAAAATGAACGCTTAAAAATAGAAAATGGATATCAAAGCCAATTTAGAAGCCGTCAAAAAATCATTTGTCAACCCTTCCTGTCAGCTGATCGCTGTGAGCAAAACCAAGCCCATTGAAGACCTCAAAGCAGCCTATGCAGCGGGGATACGGGACTTTGGAGAAAACAAGGTGCAGGAAATTCAAGCCAAACAGCCGGAGATGCCAACTGACACCCGGTGGCATATGATCGGACACCTTCAGAGCAATAAGGTCAAATATATCGCCCCCTACGTGCATCTAATTCATGGAGTGGATTCATTCAAACTATTGAAAGAAATAAATAAGCAGGGCAAAAAGATCAATCGGGTGATTCCCGTTTTACTGCAAATGCATATTGCCGAGGAAGAAAGCAAGTTCGGATTTGATCAGACAGAATTGGAAGAAATGCTCAATTCGGAGGAATTTGCCCAACTAACCCATGTTCAAATTAAGGGTCTGATGGGCATGGCTACTTTCACGGAAAATTCAGATCAAATCAGAAAGGAATTCCGAGGTCTTAAAACTCTATTCGAGGAATTAAAAAAACGTGATTTGCCTCCTTTTGTCCACTTGGAAGATTTATCCATGGGCATGAGCGGAGATTATCAGATCGCGCAGGAAGAAGGCAGCACCATGGTGAGAATCGGTTCGGCGATATTTGGAGCAAGAAATTATTCACAGGGAAGAACGGAAAAAAAATACTCGCATTAGCCGGCATTTCCGGGGCATTAGCCGTCGGCTTGGGCGCCTTTGGTGCTCATGGCTTGGAGCCGATTTTGATCCAAAACGGAAGATTGGATACGTTTGAAACGGCCGTCAGCTATCATTTTTACCATACGCTTGCTCTTTTTGGAATAGGTCTGCTAGCCTTCCTCAAGCCTGAATGGAAAAATCTCAGCTTTTCGGCTTGGTGCATGATTTTGGGGATTTTGATTTTCTCAGGATCACTTTATATCCTTTCCTTGACGGGAATTACCTGGCTTGGTGCCATCACTCCATTGGGAGGAGTTGGATTTATTTTGGGTTGGTTGGGACTGGCTTATTCCGCACTTAAAAACAACTAGCCCATTGAGACTCAAAGCACTTTTTTTCCTTGCTTGGCTCATCACCTCACTGCCTACAGCAGCCCAGCTGAGTCGAGCTCAATTTTCTTCTCTGGAAAATATTCTGGGAGAAAAAAGCAGCTTCTCTGGGCATATGACTGGATTTATCCTTTATGATCTGGATTCTCAAAAGGTGGTTTATGAGAAAAACAGTCAGCTCAATTTTATCCCTGCCTCCACGACCAAGCTTTTTACGCTATTCGCTGCGGTGGCCATTTTGCAGGACAGCACTCAGACTTTGAGGTATGTTGCTTCGGGAGATACGCTAAAAATCTGGGGAGCAGGGGATCCGAGCTGGAAGTATCAGGATTTTTTCCAGCCTGATTTTGAAAAAGTCTGGAAAAACTATCAAGTCATTCAGTATTCCGATGCCAACCAAGTCAGCCCGGCTTTTGGCTATGGCTGGCAATGGGACGATTATTACTACGATTATTCAGCGGAAAGAAGTCCCCTACCCATCTATGGAAACCTGCTGGAAGTCAAAAAAGTCGGAAACCGACCGGAAGTCTTTCCTTCCAGATTTCAAAAATCCATTTCAACTACTACGCTGCCCATCAAGGAGTTGGAAAGGGATCTGCATACCAATGATTTCAAATACAGCCCTACTACTTTTCTGGGAAGAGAGCGGTTTATCCCACTTTTGACTTCAGGTCAGCTCACAGCAGAACTAGCTCAAGAATTGACAGGAAAGACTTGGATTTACAAAAAAGAGTCCCTCCCGGAAAACAATCAGGCATTCAGAGGTGCCCCGGTATTCCCTCTCCTTCAGGAAATGATGCTCGAAAGCGACAATTTCATCGCTGAGCAGATGCTTTGGATGGTATCGGACCACCTATTCCAGACTTTAGACACCGAGCGAGCCATTGAGTATATTCAGAAGACTTATTTCTTTGACCTGCCTGACCAACCCAAATGGGTGGATGGAAGCGGGCTTTCCCGGCATAATCTTTTCACTCCCCGATCCATGGTGGTGCTGATCGATAAGCTGTATCGCATCGTCCCGGAAGATCAACTTTACGCCCTTTTGCCGACAGGCGGAAAAACCGGCACCCTCAAAAACACCTTTCAGGCGGCCCAGCCCTACATTTTTGCCAAAAGCGGGAGTATGAGCAATCATTACAGCCTTGCAGGATTGGTTCGCACCAAAAGCGGAAAGACCTACGCCTTTGCCTTTATGAATTCCAATTTCCTCGGAAGACCCTCTGCCATACGGGCTGAGGTGGAAAAGGTGATGGCTTTGGTAAGGGAAGTGCTTTGAGGTTGGAAGACGGAAGGTGAAGTCCGATGTCCGGTGTCGGATGCTCGGTGTCGGAAAAGCTAAAAGCTTGAAGACGGGCGACGAAGAAAGCACATGAAAATCCAAATCGATACAATGTAATTTTCACTTTATGTATGTCCGCTTTCTTACCAGTTACCAAATTTTATTAATGTTCACCTCGACTTCGCTCGGTGAACGTTAGATGTTTTAAGGTGGGGAGTGGAGGAAAATGCGGCTGCGCCGCATTTTCCTCCACTCCCAAAATTAACCCCAAATCCGGAGGCCGAGCTCGGTCACTGAGCTTGTCGAAGTGTCGAGGCCATTTTGATCTACTGGCATCATTACGGATAATCATATTTAACTTTTTCAAAAATTTTTCTTCAAAGTTGTAAGGAAAGCAAAAGGCCTTGGTCTAAAGAAGAAAAACAACCCTCATGAAAAAGTTACTTCTTCTTTACACTCTGATTTTTGCCCTACTTACAACAGCCCAATCCCAAGAATTACAAACTCAAATCTACGGCAAAGGACCAAATCTGATCTTTATTCCCGGTTTAGCATCTTCAGGGGAAGTCTGGGAAGAAACGGTAGCCCAACTCTCCAGCAACTACGAATGTCATGTCCTGACCCTTCCCGGTTTCGGAACCAACCCAGCTACAGAGATGCCTGAAGGTTTTCTGGAAACCATGGAAAAATTGCTCAGCGAGTACATTTTGGAACAAAAGGAAAAAGTCACTCTCATCGGACACAGCCTGGGCGGATTTCTCTCGCTCAGGCTCTCCCGGAGCATCCCCGAACACATCCAAAAAGCCATCATCGTGGACTCTTTTCCCTTTTACTCCGCTGCCTTTAATCCTGCAGCCACGGAAGAAAACATGGTCGGAATGGCCAGCCAAATGAAGCAGCTCATGCTTTCCCAGAGTCCTGAACAGTACCTCACTCAGCAAAAATCCACCATGCCCATGATGACCATCAATGTGGAAAAACTTCCCCTTGCCGTAGAATGGTCTATGCAAAGTGATCGAAATACAACCGCAGTGGCTCTTTATGAATTGATGACTACCGACTTCAGAGATGAATTGACAGAAGTGAAAACGCCCATTTTGGTCTTGGGAGCTTGGGCGTCCGGTAAAAATTATGGCTTGACCGAAGAAAGCGTGAAAAAAACCTTCTCCGATCAATACCAATTGGCTGAAAACGTCCAAATTGAAATGGCCCCCACTGCCCACCACTTTATCATGTGGGACAATCCGGAATGGTTTATGGAAAAACTCAGCGCATTTCTTCAATGAAAACTCAGAAAGAAGCTCAATTTGAGTCCCTTTACCTAGACCACAAAGACAAGATTTACCGACTTTGTCTTGGCTTTGTCCGGGAAAAAGAACTGGCTAATGACCTTTTCCAAGAAATCCTGATCAAAATCTGGAGGCACTTGGAGAGTTTCAAAGGGGAAAGCGAAATCAGCACCTGGATCTACCGAATCGCTTACAATACGGCATTAACGCATACTGCCAAGGAAAAGAAAAAAGCCATTCAGCAAACTGATTTTCCTGAAAACCTAGACCTAGCTGAACCGGAGAGTTATACTCAAGAAAAAGAAAATCAACTTCATGCGCTCTATAAAGCCATTTCCTCACTTCCTGAATTGGATCGGATCATCGCAACTCTGCTACTTGAAGGCACCCCTTACAAATCAATCGCTGAGATCAGCGGAATCAGCGAAAACTATGTGGCTGTAAAAGTCAACCGAATCAAAACTGCGCTCACCCAAAAACTCAACCCTCAACCTCATGGAAACTAACTTCAACGATATACAGCAGCTCTGGCAAAGTCAAAAAGCAAAAGATTTTGATATCCAAGGATTGATTTCCGGACTTAAAAAAACGGAACAAAAACAGCGAAAAGAGCGGATTTCGATCGCGATAATTACACCTGTTACTTTGGCATTTCTGTTTATAGCGATGCCTTGGGCAGAAAGCAAAGCCATCCTGTTTAGTTTACTGGTGATAGCAGTAGCTATGCTTTGGGTAGTTTGGTTGAGTTTCAAATCTACTTTAATGCCTAGTGACAACTCAGAAAGCCTCTCCAACCAAAAGTACCTCGAAACACAACTGGCAAAACTTCGACAACGATACAAAATAGCCGGAACCTACATGTATTACTATGCCCTTCTCTTGGCAATAGCGCTGAATGTTTCCTATTACGTGCTGCTTGCACCTTTTTCTTTGGAAATGAGAATAGCAGTCCATTTGGCCCTAACCCTTATCATTATGGTCATGATGAATTTTAGCATCAAGAGAAGATTGAAAAAATATGACCGAACGATCAAACCAATAATGGAGGAGTTGGAAAGATTGCTTTCAGATATAAAAAAGAAAGAAGTCATTTCCAATTGACCGGAATGTCCTCCTTCGGTTAAAAAAAACAGAGTAAATTCAGCTCAAAATTAACCCGAATGAACAAACGCAGCTTTCTCAAATCTTTCGGCCTCGCGGCGGCTTCAGCTCCATTTTTAAGTTTTGACATCAAAAACAATAAACAACCCCCAGCCCTTTTACCCAAAGGGATACAAAAAGGGGACACCGTAGGCATCATTTCTCCCGCAGCAGCCACAGCAAACCGCATGGAGTTTACCTACGCCAAAGAAGCCATGGAAGGATTGGGGTTCAAAGTCAAACTGGGAGAAAACCTGAAAAACCGGTTTGGGCACTTGGCAGGCACAGATGAGGAGCGTGCGGCTGACCTCAATGCCATGTTTGCAGACCCGGAGGTAAAAGCCGTGATCTGCATCCGAGGAGGTTCTGGTGCTGCTCGGATTCTTCCTTTGATCGATTACGATTTGGTGAAAAATAATCCCAAACCACTGCTTGGCTATTCGGATATTACAGCTTTGCATTGCGCACTTCAAAGTCAGGCGGGCTTGATTTCCTTTCACGGTCCCAATGGCAGTGGGAGTTGGAATAGCTTTAATGTAAGTCAGTTCGAAAGGGTGTTTTTCAACCGGGAAAAAGTAAGCTATGTCAACGAGGGAAGCAAAGGCGATGAGCTGGTTCAGAAGGCCAACCGGATTCAAACTCTTCGAGGCGGTCAGGTGGAAGGTAAGTTGCTGGGGGGAAATCTGACTGTATTATCTGCTTTATCAGGAACACCCTATTATCCTGATTTTCAAGATGCTATTTTATTCATCGAAGACATAGGAGAAGATCCCTATCGTATTGACCGAATGATGAGTACACTCGAACTCAATGGCACTTTATCCAAAATCCAAGGCTTTGTATTCGGGCAATGTACCGACTGTGATCCAGGGGGAGGCTATGGAAGCTTGACCGTGGATCAGATTTTGGATCAGTATATTTTGCCACTCAATATTCCGGCTTATTCGGGTGCAATGATCGGCCACGTGGCAAAGCAGTTTATCCTTCCGGTGGGCGCCCAAGTCAAACTAAATGCTGATGAGGGAAGTTTGTCTTTACTTGAATCCGTATTTGCCTAAGCAAAAGTGAAGTCTAAAAACCCGCGTAATTCTAAATTTCAAATTGGCATGTTTCCCCACCTTGTTTCCATCATTTTCTCCTTATTCCTTTTCCTACAGTGCAAAACAGACGAACCCATGGAACTTAAAACCCTAACCTATCTTGCCCTTGGCGACAGCTATACAATCGGAGAAGGTGTAGAAGAGGAAGAGCGGTATCCTGTTCAATTGGTAAGCCGACTCAATTCTTTGGGAGGACAATATTTCTTTCCTCCGAAGATCATTGCAAAGACTGGATGGACTGTGGATGAATTGGAAACGGGAATTAATGCTGCTGAAACCTCAGCCGAAGGCTATGATTTGGTCACTTTGCTCATTGGGGTAAACAATCAGTACCGAGGAAGGCCCGTTGCTGACTACGAGAAAGACTTTGAAGCCATGCTTCAGCGGGCTATTGCCTTTGCCCGGGGTAATCATGAACATGTCGTGGTGCTTTCAATTCCGGACTGGGGAGTGACTGGCTTTGCTAAAGCTAGAAATACCGATCAAGAAAAAGTAGCCGCTGAAATAGATGCCTACAATGCGGCAAAAAAGGCGATCTGCGACAAATATGAGATCACATTTATCGATATTACAGAGGAATACCGGCAAATCGGCGGTCAGGCAGAAATGATGGCCGGAGATCGCTTGCATCCATCCGGACTGGTTTACACCCGCTGGACGGAGAAGCTTTTGGAAGAAGTCAAAAAAATCAATTTCTAATCCTATGAAGACCTTACTTATTTTCCTCCAGTTCCTAGCTTTAGCCATGGCTTCTTGTACATCTGAAGAAAAAAGTGAGGTCGAAAACACGCTCCCAACAGAAACCTGGTGGATCAATTCGGCCAAAGTCGATTGCATGGGAGTAGGTCCCATGACCTGTTTTCAAATCCAAAAATCTGAATCAATAGAAAGCGGCAAATGGGAGCTTTTTTATGATCAAATCGAGGGCTTCAGCTACGAACCTGGAAACTTATATCGGGTAAAAGTAGAGATTACCGAGAAGCCCAAGCCCATTCCTGCAGATGCCTCTTCCCTCAGCTACAAACTGGTGGAAGTCCTGAGCAAAGAAGCGGACAAGCGATTGGCCCTGACAAACATCTGGAAAGTGGTCTATGTGGGTAGATTTCAGGATCCAAAATCCTTTAAAAACGGAAATGCGCTGACATTTGAGTTGAATGTATCGGCCGGCACCTACTTTGGAGAAATGGGTTGCAATACGGTGAGGGGGAGTTTGGTGGTAGAAGACCAATCGAGAATTACTTTGGGGCCCGGAGCCACCACGATGATGGCCTGTCCGGATATGGAAGTGGAAATCGATATGAAAAAAGCTCTTCAAAAAATCAGCAAATACAAGTTTGACAAAGGCCTGTTGTATTTTTTGGATGAGGAGGAAAAGACCATGATGATGCTGCAGGCGGTGGATTGATTTATTCAGGATATTTTCAAGCAGAGAATTTGGATAAATCGGGATAGTTAAGGAGTATTTTTTAATTTCACCGATCAAAATTGAACTACCCTTTTTTGCTCCCAATCCATGAAGATCATCTGCATCGGCCGAAACTACGCCGCTCATATCGAAGAACTCAAAAACGAAAAACCCGGAAAACCTGTCGTTTTCCTCAAGCCGGATACGGCTTTACTGAAAGGCGGCGCACCCTTTTTTCACCCGGATTTTTCTGAAAATATCCATCACGAAGTCGAACTCGTCCTCAAAATCTCCAAGGAAGGCAAATACGTTCAGCCTCAGTTTGCCCATCGCTATTTTGAAGAAATCGGCTTGGGTATCGACTTTACCGCCAGAGATCTTCAGGACCAATGCAAAGCCAAAGGTCTACCTTGGGAAATTGCAAAAGCATTCAACGGTTCGGCACCGATCGGAGACTTCAAGTCGGTTTCGGATTTTGCTGATCTCAAAGACATCGACTTCCACTTGGAAATCAATGGAGAACTCAAGCAAAAAGGAAACACCAGCCTGATGCTATTTGATTTTGCCACGATCATTTCCTATGTCTCCCAGTTTTTTACCCTCAAAAAGGGAGATTTAATCTATACCGGAACCCCGGCTGGAGTCGGTCCCGTAAAAATCGGAGATCACCTCACTGGATTTATCGGAAATGAAAAAATTCTCGATTTTGAAGTTAAATAAGCTTTGTTTGAGTAAACGTCATTGCGGACGCAATGAAGCAATCTTTGAAGTGATGCTAAACAAGCTAAATCTCCTTTTTTTTGTTTTTGCTCTTTGCCTTGTCCTACCCATTTGTAGTATTGCGCAGCAGATTGAGAAAGGCTATTTCCGCTCTCCGGTCAAACCTGGAGGAAGAAACTACCTTTCCGGCAACTTCTCCGAGCTCCGGCCCAACCACTTTCATGCGGGTTTGGACTTTAAGTTTGGTGGGGCCGAGGGAGAGCCCATTTACGCTGCGGCAGACGGTTGGATTCATCGGATCAAGATTTCATCCTTTGGCTACGGAAATGTCATCTATCTTAAGCATCCAAGCGGGCACATCACGCTGTATGGACACCTGAGAAATTTCGTCCCAAAGCTGCATGACTGGATGGTGGCGAAGATGTATGAGGCCCAGCAAAACGAGCTGGAAATCTACCCTGAAGAGGGAGAATTGCCGGTGAAAAAAGGGGAACTGATCGCATATGGTGGAAATACCGGAAGCTCCGGTGGCCCACACCTTCACTTTGAAATCCGGGACAGCCTGGATAGGGCCATGGATCCGCTTTTGGCCGGATTCTCCGAAATCCTGGACAATACCCCTCCCACTCCTCAAAAAATCGCAATTGTCCCATTGGAGCTAGATAGCCGGGTCAATGGAAAATTTCAACGGATCGAGCTTACGCCTGTGCTTTCTGGCTCAGAATATCGAATCCCCGAAACCATTCGGGTCACAGGACGAGTTGGCCTAGAAATCCAAAGCTACGACCGGCTGGATGGAGCCACTAACCAAAATGGCTTTCCCCTTTTTGAAGTGGCCGATGACACGGGCTTGCTTTTTTCCCTTTTGGTGGACAAAATCGACTATAATTACACCCGGCAGTTTTTGTTGCACACCCATCAAAACCGCTTCACCAAGCTCTATTTTCAGCCCGAATTGAAGTATGATTACATCAGTCCGGCCGATCCTGCTACAGGAGTTTTTGAAGTAGGCTCAGGCGAAAAGAAAAACCTCCAAGTTCGGCTCAAAGACACATATCAAAATACACGGATTGTCAAATTGACGCTCACCGGAGCGGACTTGGATTCAATTATTTCAGATGGGGCGGCTCCTTCTACCCCGCAAGTCAGCTATTTCCGAAATGTGATGAAGATCAAAGTTCGGCAAAGTGATAAAGGCGGATTGGCGAAGTATTTCATTGGAAATCAGGAATATGAAATCCTGCCTGCCTATCAGGATGCCCAAAGCCGAACCTACCTGTGGGATCTGAGATTCGGAATTCCGGAGAAAATTGACCTGTGTTCAGAAGTATATATTCCGGAATTGGTTGGTCATATTCCGATGGGAAAAGAGTATCTGCTCGCCACTTCCAAGCTTAGTGTGAAAACGGAGGAAAACAGCCTGCTTCAGGATTTATATCTCAGAGCTTCTCATTCAGGACCCTCCAATGCACCCATCCTGAGACTTCAGGAAACGACAGAATACCTCTGGAATCCCATCGAGTTGGTTTGGGATGTCAGTGGATACACCGGAGACAAAAGTAAAACACACGTTTACCTTCGCTCTCCCAACGGTTCCCGCTCTTTTGCCGGAGGGGAATGGGAAGGTGGTCAAATCCGCTTCCAAACCAGAAATTTTGGTAGTTTTGCTTTGGCTGAGGATAATGTGAATCCCACAATCACTCCCATCCGGGTCAATGCACAAGGCATGAGATTTACCATCAAAGACAACCTGTCCGGAATCCGAAGCTTTGAGGCTTGGGTGGACGGCCAATGGGTTCTGATGCGCTACGAACACAAGCAGGCCGTAATCTGGTCTGAAACAAAAGATAAACAACCGTTGAAAGGGGCAGTTTTACTTAAAGTCACCGATATGGCCGGCAATGTAGCCGAGTATCGATCGACCATTCCTTAAACATTTGTTCCATTCTAAAATCAAAATTTTATGTCACTAGAAGCAGGCCAAATGGCCCCCGATTTCGAAGCAAAAATTGAAACAGGCGAAACCATCAAGCTTTCGGATTACCGAGGCAAAAAAGTCGTTCTTTACTTTTACCCAAAAGACGCTACTCCGGGCTGCACCGCCCAAGCCTGTAATCTTCGAGACAACTACGATGCGCTGTTGAAAGCAGGCTACGTGGTCTTGGGAATCAGTTCTGATGATGAAAAATCCCACAAGAAATTTATTGAAAAGCAAAACCTCCCCTTCCCGCTCATCGCAGATACGGATCTGAAAGTGCATGAAGCTTACGGTACCTGGGTAGAAAAATCCATGTATGGTCGAAAGTACATGGGCACTGCAAGAACCACTTTCGTGATTGATGAGGAGGGAAAAATTGCTGAGGTGATCGCCAAAGTCGATACCAAAAACCACACTGCTCAAATCCTAAAATAAACCCCCAGCTAATGGAAAAACAATCAATTGAACAACTCCAAAAAATCTGCACACAGCTGCGCAGGGATGTACTGAGAATGGTGCATGCCGTTCAGTCCGGCCACCCCGGTGCGCCACTTGGCTGCGCCGAATTCTTTGTCGCCCTGTATTTCGACCAGCTCCACCACAATCCTGATTTTCAGATGAATGGAGAGGGTGAAGATCTTTTCTTTCTTTCCAACGGGCACCTTTCTGCCGGATGGTACTCCGTCCTTGCCAGAAGTGGATATTTTCCTGTGGAAGAGCTAAAAACCTTCAGAAAACTTAATTCCAGACTTCAGGGACATCCGGCCACCCACGAACACCTCCCGGGAATTCGAGTAGCTTCCGGCTCTTTGGGTCAGGGGCTTTCTGTGGCTTTGGGTGCTGCCCAAGCCAAAAAACTCAACGGAGACGACAAACTCGTGTACATCCTGATGGGTGACGGGGAGCTTCAGGAAGGTCAGGTTTGGGAAGCGGCCATGTATGCAGCACACTATGGAGTGGACAATTTGATTGCCACGGTAGATTACAACGGTCAGCAAATCGACGGTCCGACAACCAAAGTGATGGACCTGAAAAATCTGAAAGCCAAATGGGAAGCTTTTGGCTGGGAAGTCATCGAGACGAAAAATGGGAATGACCTAAAGTCAGTCATTGAAGGCTTGGAGTTGGCGAAGTCATTGACAGGAAAAGGAAAACCGGTGATGAACTTGCTATACACTGAGATGGGCTATGGTGTGGACTTTATGGTCGGCACCCACAAATGGCACGGTTCCCCTCCTAACGACGAGCAATTGGCCAAGGCCTTGGGTCAGTTGGAAGAAACCCTCGGTGATTATTGATTTCCCATTCCAAAAGACAAGAAGATGAGCTTAGACTTAAAATTTACCTATACTGAAAAAAAAGACACCCGTTCCGGTTTCGGTGACGGTTTCCTTGAAGCGGGAAGAAGAAATCCAAACGTGGTAGGCCTTTGTGCCGACTTGATCGGTTCCCTGAAAATGGGTGATTTCCAAAAGGAGTTCCCGGATCGCTTTTTCCAGACCGGAATTGCCGAGGCCAACATGATTGGCTTGGCAGCAGGGTTGACTTTGGGAGGAAAAATCCCATTCGCAGGCACTTTTGCCAACTTTGCCACCGGTCGTGTCTATGACCAAATCCGTCAGTCCGTCGCCTATTCTGACAAAAATGTCAAGATCTGTGCTTCTCACGCCGGTTTGACTTTAGGAGAAGACGGTGCAACCCACCAGATTTTGGAGGATTTGGGCATGATGAAAATGCTCCCTCACATGACAGTTATTAACCCTTGCGACTACAATCAGACCAAGGCTGCGACTTTAGCGATTGCTGAACATGAGGGTCCGGTTTACCTGAGATTTGGACGTCCAAGCTGGCCGATCTTTACTCCTGCCGATCAGAAGTTTGAAATCGGAAAGGCCTGGAAAATGATCGATGGAAAAGACGTCACCATTTTCGCCACAGGCCATTTGGTTTGGGAAGCGGTGGTGGCAGAAGCCATGCTTCGTCAGGAAGGAATCCATGCGGAAGTAATCAATATCCACACGATCAAGCCTTTGGATGAAGAAGCGATTTTGGAATCGGTGAAGAAGACCGGTTGCGCCGTATCTGCCGAAGAGCATCAGATCAACGGTGGCTTGGGGGACAGCATCGCTCAGACGCTTGCCCGTCACAATCCCGCTCCTTTGGAGTATGTGGGAGTAAATGACAGCTTCGGCGAGTCAGGAACTCCTACCCAACTACTTGAAAAATACGGCTTGAATGCTGAAAATATCGTGAAGGCTGCAAAACGAGCTTTAGCGAGGAAGTAAATCTTACCCTTAGATGTTAAACCACAGGCCAAAAGTCTGTGGTTTTTTCTTTTTACCCCCTTTTTCTTCGTAAATTTTTTATTCACTAAACCAATAAATCCATGCCCAACTTCGAACCCACCTTAGTCGAAACACTCGAAAACCTCCGAAAAGAAGGTTATACAGAAGACTTCAATATCCGCTTTGACAGCCTGATTTGCGGAAATGTCTGCCTGCTGCCCAATCAATTTGAAGTTGACAAAACCTTTCGCTTTGAAGGCAACACCAATCCCTCGGATGAGGCCATTCTTTTTGCCATATCCTCTGTTGACGGAGATATCAAAGGCGTATTGGTCAATTCCTATGGCACCTATGCCGATGAAATGACCAAGGAAATGGTAGATAAACTGCGCTAGTTTTCCCTTAATTTCGGGAATGGAAAATCAGATCCTTCTTTCTAATCAACTACGCCTCATCCGCATACAAAACGAAGATCAACCCAGCCTTTTTGCTCTCATGGACCAGGTCTACAAAGACCCCTATCGCTATGTTTGGGAGGACGAAGGCGATTGGTATGTAAATCTGATTTACAATCCCCAAACCCTACAAAAGGAACTTTCACGAAGCCGAACGCACTATTTTTTTGTGGAATGGCGTGAACGAAAAATCGGAATTCTGAAATACGACTTTCCTTTTTCTCCCAGAGAAATCGAAATCCCCAATGCGATGAAGCTTCATCGGCTTTATCTGCACAAGGATGCCCATGGACAGGGCATCGCAAAGGCACTTCTGGACCATTGCGAAATCATTGCCAAGCAAAACCATCTGGAGTCCATTTGGCTGGAGTCCATGGACTGTCAGGTACAGGCCAAACGATTCTATGAGAAAATGGGATTTCAGAAAGTCCTGGCTTACACTCTGGATTTTGAGCGGATTTTTCCAGAATACAGGCAGATTTTGATTTTAAAGAAAGAACTAAAGTAAACCCTAGGCTTTTCCTGCATTTTTCTATATTGAGCCTAAGTAATTTAAACTGAGCTTCATGAATCGGATTTTTCAATTTCTGTCTATTGGTTTGATTGGAAGTATTTTCATCTCCTGTCAAAAAGGGAACACTTCTCAGAGTAAATACCAATCTGCTGATTTGAATCCCATGACCAATTTGATGAATTCTACTCAAGAGGAAAGTGGGGAATTAGTCGGCGTCTACTTTATGCCCTCCTGGAATACCTCCCCCGATCCCAATGTGGATCGGGATAGTTTTTGGTCCTGTCTTCAGGATCCCAAAAACTGCGCTAGTCTTCAGAATTCAGGGATTTGGGGACCCAAAGGGAGAATCTACAATGCCCGGTTTCCCTATGAGGGACCCTATCTTGACCGCAAACCCATCAAAGATCTGAAAGGGTTCTACAAAAGAACCGATCCCGAAGTAGCCCGCAAGCAACTTCAGTACATGAAGGAGTACGGGATTGATTTCTTCGCCTACGATTGGTTTTTTGGAAGGCATTACTACTACCATCTTTACTTTGGCCCCCAATCAAAAATCTACTATCCTCAAGGCTGGAAGATCGATCCCAATCGGGATGGGCGGGTGGCCGTTCCTGGTTTGATCGAATGGGGAGACCAGTTGGAAGTGTTGCTTGCTGAGAATGCTAAGCTACCCAAGGAAAAGCAGATGAAGTTTGCTATCAACTGGTGTGACGATAGCCATGAGCGCTGGATGCTGTGGCTGAAAGTGGGCGCACCGGATGAATTGGCCCGAAAAGCGAATTACGAAGGCGAAAAGCCGAATAAGGAACTCTACCTGAAAGTCCATGAAAAAATCACCCAACTCTGGATCGATCAGTATTTCAGCCGGGGAGATTACCTGAAGGATGATGAGGGTCGTCCTGTGGTCTATTTCTACTTTCCTCAGGATGCAGAATCCCGTGCAGCCTTTTATGGCTTGACATTGAAAGACCTGCTAGATCTTTCCCAGGCCACCGCCAAAAAAGCCAAACTCCCCGGGATCAAATTTATCGCAGTGACTGCAGGTCCTATGCTCGAGCGGGAAAGAACCTACGGCCTCCCTACCCTGTGGAAAGCCAAAAATCCGGCACGGCCGTGGGAAGGCGGAGAATATCAGAAGAAAATGCTTCTGCAGGAATATGTCCCCCGGCTCAAATCCATGGGTTTTGAAGGGATGACCGCGTATGTCTATCACAATTTCATGGACAAAGACAATCGGTCCTATGCAGATATGCGGGAAACCTACCGTGGGCATTGGAAAATGTGGAGTGAAAAGTTTGCTGCCGATCCAGATTTCGAGTATCAGGTGCCCGTGGCAATGGGTTGGGATATGCGTCCGGCAGGTGGCACTTGGCCTCAGCAGACGGGTTTTCCTTCAGAGCCCTACAAAGACCGGGTCCACAGCGACAAATCCACATTCACAGCCAAACTGAAAGAAGCTCAGCAGGTCTCGAGAAAATATCGCTCTACCAATGGCAACACTGTCATGATCTGCTGCTGGAATGAGTACCTAGAAGGCAACTATATCGAGCCTACCGAGGGGCATGGATTCGATTATCTGGAATCGATCCGGGAGGTTTTTGAGCAGTGATTCCTTATTGAAAATCGAGGTATCAACTTGAACCGATTTACTTCAAATTTTCACTTTATCCTTAGGAGGGCAAGTCAAAATTGATCAAACCCTTCCAAAATCCGAGGATTTTAGCTAAATCAAGGAGTCCAAATAACTTTAGTCCATGAAACCAACCCTGCTTCTGTTTTTTGCCATTCTTTGGCTGCCCTTAAGCAGTATGGGACAGCAGGATAAAAAATTGGTGGAGACTGAAATGCTCCGCTACCTTGAGGCTATGGAGACGAAAGACTGGACTACGGTAGTCAATATGGTTAATCCCAAGTATTTCCTTCAGGTTCCCAAAGAACTCCTTATGCAAGTCTATCGACAGATGGACAATCAGCAAGGCCTTCAAATCAGCTTCCTGGAACCCAAGATCACCAGCATCAAAAAGGAGTTGATTCATGCGGATACCAGCTACATTCCGGTGGACTATTCCCTGATTATGCAGATCCGGCCCGCTCCCGAACTTTTCGATTCCGAAAGCGAACTTTTGGATTTGTTTCAGGGATTTGAGCAGAGTTATCAGGGGCAGGAAGTTGTTTTTGACCGGGATTCAGGGCTTTTTTACATTGACTTGAAAAATACCATAATCGCGTCAAGCTCAGGGGATCGGATTTACTTTTTGGAATACCATGCAAAAGATCCCTTTTTGGAGAAAATCTTACCTGCCCAAGTCCTAGACCGGTTGAAATTGGGCTGGAATTAGCCTTATTTCTAAAATACCGGCTGAAACTGTGCCTTGCTTTTTCTCTTTTTGGTCAAATCCAAGGTGTGATAGACCGAAAGTCTGACCAACCCCCGGTTGTTGTAATTGATTCCTGAGGGGCGCTGCTGAAAGCTGAAGGTATAGCCCGCCTGAAACTGAAGATTTTCATTCAGGATGTAGCCCAAACCCAAAAAGGTCCGGTTTTCTTCAAAGGGATTTCTGATGATGGTCTTTCCTGACTGCACAAAAACCTCGTTGTTTACAGACGCGAAGAGCGTTCCTTTTTGCAAAGAGGTACTATTGATGGGAATATAGGCCGAAAGCTTGTATCTCCACCGGAAAGTAAGCTGGAATGGTGACCCTTCGATCCAATCCCTTCTCCAGCGCTGTTCCGTCCGGATTTGGTGGTAAACTTTCACTCGAGAAATGGACTGCACAAAAAGCAATTGCTGCCAAAGCCGATATTGTGGGATGATGTTGTCAAATGGCTCCTCGATCTCCTGATACTCCGGAGGAGCCCAATATAGCGGCAAAACAAACCCACCGGTGACTTCCAGGCTCTTGTCGATAATGTAGGAAAGACCAAAGCGCAAGTACAGCTGCGCCATGTTTTGAACTAGCTGATCCCGAGTTCTCACATGATACTCTCCATAGTAATACAGCTTTTCCCCTATCCTGTATTTGGTATACAGACCTGTCCATAACTCACTTCGGGAGGAAATCACCCGTTCGGGCTCTTCCGCATCATCCTGAGCCTGTACATTTTCTATCCCCAGGCCAAGCAAGACCAAGCTGAGCCACACCGTGAGGCAGGCAATTTTAACTTTTAGGTCTCTCATAGCGAAAGTAATTTTTTGATTTGGTTGATGTTATTTCCTGCTTTGTTGAGCTCTCTTTCCAGCTTTCGGGTATCCAAGTCACGCAATTTTCTGGCTTGGATTTTCAGGGCATTGAGCTCAACCAGATTCTGCTCTACGTCTTCAAATTCTGAGGCATTTTGGATTTGGTCCAATTCGTATTCGGTCAGAGCAACCAGAGCTTCATACACTGGCTTTTGCCGAATCACTTCAAAATCCGTTTCGAAGGTAAATGGGTCAAAGGTCTTTTCTGTGAACAGACTTTTCAGCTCTTGCTGCAGCTGAGAAGCTTCCTCCAAGTCATCCGGAATCCTATTCAAAAATTGCAATAGCTCTACCAATCGATCTCCCAAAACAGCTTTTGCCTCAAAGTTTTCTGCCTGATTAAACTCATCCAAAAGCTCCTGATACTGCTTTTTCCCAATATTCTGATACACCTGATCCATCAATTGCCGATGACGGGAATTGGATGCTTCAGACTTGATGAAGCTGCTGTCCATCTTCGTTTTTTCTTTCAAAATTGCCCTCTGGATTCCGGTCAAATCCTTGGTCTGACGGAATCTCTGTTGACTTTCGGTGATTTTTTGGTCAAAGCTCCTGAAGTAAGAAAGCTCTTTGGCCAAGTAGGCCTGAAGGGCAAGGGAAAGCTTTTTTGCTTCAGCAGATTCTGTATAGTCCAAAACTTGAGAATCCGCGATTTCTTCGAATTGATAGTCGAGCTGAGTGCTATCAGGGAAAAACTCATCCTGAACTTCTTCAAAAAATAAGGGATCAAAGTACAAGATCTCATCAGTCCTGAGCAATTCTATGATCTTCTCCATCTGATTCAGTCTAGAATCAAGGTATTGCAAGTAAGCATAGGCACCTGCGAGTGATTTTTCCGAATTTTTGTTCAATTCCAAAAAGTCGGAAGACTTGATCAGCTCTAGATACGATTGAAGTTGCTCAAATTCAGTGATTGAGTTTTGGTAAATTTTCCTGTCCTCTTCACTTACTTCGTATCGAAACCGTCGGGTTTGGATCGGAGATTTGATCAGTTTTCCTTCGGAAAAAAAACGGGATTCGTCCCATTTTAGAATTCTCTTCAGCGCATCTTCGAGAAGTCGGGTTCCTTGGTATTGCTGCCGAAACTCCTTGCTTTCCTCCACAAAACCATCATTAAATGTCAATCCAAAAAACTGGGCTGAAGGAGTAAAATCCACCTTTTCACCGCGATTGAGCTGATCAAGCTTTGATATGGCCTGAAAAAACACAACTTCATCAATTTTCTCTCCAGTGAGTTCGTTGATTTTTTGGAGCCCGATCAAAAACCCTTTTTCATAACGGCGGATCTCCCGGACTGCAATTCCCTCCTCCTGATAGCGAAATTCCCACACACCATCCATCAAGCCTTCCCCATTGACCTGTCCTTGGATTTGATAAGTGTCCAAGGGGTCCAGATTTTTAAACTCCACCTTGCCGGAAAGGAAATCCCTGCTGAATTGAAGATTTTCAGTGAGAAAAATATCCTGATAGCGTTCCCCTAGCCAAATTCTTTCCTGAAAAGAGGCAGGTCCATCGAGAATCCCCTGACTATAGTTGGCCTTCCACTCGGCAAGTCTAGTCTCCACTTCGGCCACCAACTCCCGATTTTTGATATCCTGAATCCTGATCTGATGAGCTTCTTGAGAGTAGGTCCAGGTTTGGTCTTTCTCGTATTTCTCAAATACTCCCTTGACCTGAAGTTTAGTCAGGTTTTGTTGAGAAAGGCTGTCCAGTACTTGATAGGTGAAGGAAAAATCTCCTTGGAGAATAGGTTCGTTTTTATCATCCAGATAATAGGTGAAATCTCCTATTCCCCTCCTGTCCTGAAAGGTATAGCCTCCCTTGTACGAACGAAGATCTTGCGCAAAAGAAAGGGATGACGCCAAAAAGATTAAAAGCAAAGAAATCAGATTTAATTTCATGCCACCCCTATTTTCTAAAATCTTGCCAAAAATCCTCTCTGATTCAATGCATTGACAAGCCTAGAAAAAGGAAAAAAGGACACCTATTTTTCTATTTCTACAATATTTGGCGTTGGTTTTAAAAACCAAATAAAAAGAATGGCTATTCCCGAAAAGGGAAAATATTTGATGAATAAAAAATTTCCCAAAATTCTGACTTGAGGCCTTTGTAAATCCGAAAAAGATGGAAAAGAATTAAAACAAAAAAACGCAATTCAGAGAACTGCGTCTTTTTTGTCAGGTAGGATTTGATACCCAACTGAGTGATAAACCAACTTTTACCATTATTTTTTTACTCTCATCCATCTTCTGATCATCTCGGTCAAAATCAAAGAACCGACGATCAGAATTAAGGCTAATTCCATTAATCAAAGTTTATAATTAACATTTCGGTAATATTAAGTTCATGATTGTATAACATCCAAAAAATGTATGTTAAGTTTTTCTTTAACCATAAAAACTTAACACTAAGCATATCGTTTTTAACTCTATTATCATCATCTTGGCTTGGATATGGCCCATAGAATTCAGACTTTTATCAAAATCAAACTTTTACACTTATGATCGATCAATTATTAAAAATGGCTGACGGACCCCTGCAGGACCTACTTTCTCAGTCTGGAATGAGCGGTACCGAGAGTACGGCAAGTGCAATTGAAGACACTTTTGGTTCTTTACTGAAAAACAAGGCCCAATCCGGTGATCTCTCTGCTATCAAAGAAATGTTTTCAGGAAGCGATACCAGTCCTCAGAGTCCTGTCATTCAAAATCTCGCCGGAGACTTATCCTCAGGGCTGATGGACAGGCTTGGGATTTCCAGCGAGCAGGCTATGAGTTTGGCTAAAACCGCCCTTCCTTTGCTTATGAATTTCTTCAACCAAAGAATAAATGAAGCCCCTCAGGCTAATGAGGACATCATGAATTCCGTTGTAAAAGCCCTACAAGGTGGTCCAGGTTCCGGAGGTGCCGATATTCTTGGATCTCTACTCGGAGGTGGAAAAGGCGGGGGAATGGACCTTGGCGGATTGATGAATATGGGAAAAGGGCTTTTCAAATAGAAGGCGATCTGCAAGTAAGTTCCACTAACTCACAAATAAACCGAAACCGAATTTTGGCAGGATAATCAGTGGTCTTGTTACCGGTTTCGGTTTTCTTTTCTTGAAGCCGTATTTGTTTTTGAAAAACCACCTTTTGGCTTTAATATTAGATTTTAACCCAAGCCCCATGTCCTATTTAGACCAAATCTCTTCCCCTACTTTACTTATCGACGAAAAAATCACCCGGGCAAACATCAAACGAATGGCTGATAAAGCCGCTAGTCAGGGAAAAAAGCTGGTACCCCATTGGAAAACCGCCCAATCTCATGAAATCGGGAATTGGGCCAAGGAATACGGAATCAAAGAAGTCACCGCGTCCTCCATCAAACTTGCCGAATATCTCTGCGGACAAGGTTGGGATACCATCCATATTGCCTTTCCTTTCAATATTAGGGAGACCAAAAAACTAAATGAATTGGCAGCCAATCAATCACTTTCAGTCCAAATCGTCAATCCCATCACTGCTCAAAAACTATCCGATCAACTGACCAATCCGGTTGGTTTTTTCATAGAAATCGACGCAGGATACGGTCGCACGGGAGTTCATGTGTCTGACTTTGGTACCATCAAGGAAATCCTCAGAATCGCCAAATCAAGCAATAAGCTGAAATTCCGAGGGTTTTACCTTCACCCGGGCCATACCTACTACACACCCGACAAACAGAAAATCTACAAACAAAGCATCGATGCTCTGATCATGCTCAAAACCAAATACAGCAGCGAATTTCCGGATTTGGTCACCCGATTGGGAGATACTCCAGGATGTGCTGTGATGGAAGATTTTGGAGATGTGGATGAACTTGGTCCTGGAAATTTTGTCTTCTTTGATCTGATGCAAGCAGAATTGGGTAGCTGCTCCAGAGAAGATATCGCCGTATGTTTGGCTGTGCCTGTGGTGGATATTAACCGCGAGAGAGGAGAAATATTAATCCATGGAGGAGGTGTTCATCTGGCCAAAGATGTGCTGATAGATAAGGACGGGAACAAAAACTTTGGAGAGGTGGTAGCCCTGCATGAAAATGGGTGGTCTCTTTTGCCCGATCGATCCTATCTGAAAAGTATCTCACAGGAACACGGGGTAATCAAAGCCTCCCAATCACTGTTAAATCAGGTTCAGGTGGGAGATTTATTGGGCATTTTGCCCATCCACTCTTGTATGACGGCAGATTGCATGGGAGGATATCTGAGCTTGGATGGCCAATGGGTTGATCATGCCGAAGGTTGTCATTAATTCATTGATTTTGGCTAAGAGGCATTCTTTAATCCATATTTTGATACTGAAATTCTTAAATTCAAATCTGTTCTTCAATTCACTTTAATTATGAAACATCTAAAAACACTTTCTCTTTTACTCTTCCTTTTCGGAGTAGTTTTCGCCGCTCAAGCACAAGTGCCAAAAATCCCCAATGTAGGAGGAGTTGACCTTTCCAAGCAGGTATTGGGAATATTGGACAATACTTCAGGTCTCAATCTGACCGGAGATCAAACCAGCAAACTAAAGGAAAACAACAAGTCCTTTGTAGACCAATTGTTTAAAATCACCGGTGGTTCTGGATCAGATGATCAGAAAAAAGCAAGCATTCTCGATTTGAAAAATAAACGATTGGGATTCCTTACCAATCTCCTGGGAAGTGGCTTGGCTGATAAATATTTGGGCAGTGTGCTCAAAGGAATCAATCCTCTCAAATCCAAACTTGGGCTGGCGGCTTTAGCCTTCTAGCCAAAATGAGACGAGAAACTCCGGGCAAAACTCGGAGTTTTTTTGATTAATTGAAATTCTCTTTCCCCTTCTCAGCCTTCTTTTGGGCTTTTTCTTGCTTTTTGAAATACTTTCTGAAAGGGAAGTTGGATCGAATCGCCCCCCCTTTAGACGTAGATTCTGAGGCTGGGTGGAATTTGCCAGCCTTCCAAGCCGGCCCAAGGTTAAAATCCTTCGCAGAATGATTTCTTTACGCCTTGTCCTACCCTCATATCCTTACCAATTTGCAATTGGCTAACTATCTTCAGCTCTTTTATCATAGCAAATTACAAATTTGTATTTATATGAAGGCGTAATTGCAAGTTACGCCTAGGCAACGTCACTTTTAAACTCTAACTCAAACTACACTCAGCGGGGAAATTAGAGATCTGACCTTTTCTTTTGAATGTGGATATAGAGCTCATCTGTGGTAATAATCCTACCCCAATTTTTCTTAATTAATCCCTGAATGAGCTTCTTGTCTCCCGTCCACAATTTGGCTTTTGCATGCTCGGCGAGAGCGATGAATTCCGTATCATCAATGTCAATATCACTTGCAATTATTTCTGCCTGTGCGAAAATTTCCAGAGGTATTAATTTGATATTAATGAATCTGATTTTTTGAATGATTAGCCGAATCACTTCGGCTAGTTCAGAATCTGAGTATCCCGAAAGTAGTTTTAATTTGGCCTTATGGTCTTCTAATTCTTCTAAAAGTTGATGGGTAGCGTAAAAATTCAAATTGGTTTTTGGATGAAGGATGATCCTTCCAATTTTGCTATTGCTGTTTAAAATGGCACTAAAAGCAATATTTGTATCAATTACGACTCTCACAGCCCCAATTTGGACTTGGTTTTTTCCCAGCGACCTCTTTTTACTTCACTTACCAGGTTGTCTACATCCTCTTGGGTAGCCTCAGATTTACTGGAAATCTCTTTGTAGCGGATCAAATCCGTCAAATCCTGCAAATCATCCACATTTACTGAGGCAGGAATCCGGATAATCACTTCCTTCTTTGTGCGTTCGATTTTCATGGCTAAGCTTTTTTAAATATACAGGATTCTAAAGATAAGGTTGAAGATATTTCGGTTATGAAATTTTTCTTTCAACTGTCTTTTTTTGGGTTTTGAGGATAGATTACCCCGATAGCTTTATGAGATTGGTCTGGATTGGTGAGGGTTTTACAAACTAATCACAGTGAAGGTTTTTTGATTAATTGGAATTCTCTTTCACCTTTTCAGCCTTCTTTTGGGCTTTTTCCTGCTTTTTGAAGTACTTTCTGAAAAGAAAGTTGGACCGCATCGCTTCCATATTGGTATTGAAGCTTTCCGTGCTTTGCTCTAAGTTGATCATGGTCTGGATCAAGGTTTCTCTAAAAAGCGAGTCTTTCATCAACATCCCAACTGTCCCCTGCCCCTCTTGCACATCCTGAAGGAGAAGTCTGATTTGCTGAAGGGCCTCATTGGCTTCTTGGGTGGTTAATTCCATTTGAGCAAGGGTTCGTTCGACACTTTCAGTCAGTAGGGTATCCGAAATCAAAGAAGCAGTCAAGCCATCTCCGCTTTCCATCTCCTGAAAAAGTTCTTTACCTGCCTTTGCCATTCCAGCGGCATTATTCCCTGCCAAAGTAAAGGAACGAACTGCCCCTTTCACCTCGGAGACCAAAAGAGAATCCGACACCAAATTCCAAAGCACCTC
Source organism: Algoriphagus taiwanensis (assembly GCF_036245645.1). Classification (NCBI taxonomy): domain Bacteria; kingdom Pseudomonadati; phylum Bacteroidota; class Cytophagia; order Cytophagales; family Cyclobacteriaceae; genus Algoriphagus; species Algoriphagus taiwanensis. The sequence continues at coordinate 79,159 of NZ_BTPE01000009.1, forward strand.
ATTTTCATTGAGTCTCTCGGTAATTTCTGCCAGATTCATCAGCGTTCTTTCCAAATAATCTCCTGAGTCATTTAGCTTTTTGAGCATTTCCTCGGTACCGACTTGGTCCAAGGGGTACAATATCACCCCTTCCTCGATCGGATTGCCGGGGCCTTCCTGGGGGTGAACATGAATGATTTTATTTCCCATTAATCCATCGGTATTGATCGTGGTGCGGGAATTGTCCAGAATGTAGGGAGCCATGGTCTTCTTGATCAGCAGACGGACTCGAATCAGCTCAGGATCCTGCATTTCGATATCCGCCACCGTACCCACATTCATGCCCTTGTACCTGACATTATTGCCCGGCAATAGGCCGTTTACGTCTTTTATCTCCACATAGACATTCATGGAAGCTCCCAGGATATTCTGATTTCTCCCGATCATGTATAGAGAGAAAACCAAGAATAAAAGCCCCTCAATGACGAGAATGCCCAATTTGGTATTGTCTAATTTTTTATCGCTTTTCATAGGCCTTCAAAGAAATCCCTGACTTTGGGATCGGTATTTTTCAATAGATTTTCAAACTGATCTTCCGCGTAATTTTTGCCTTCGATCAGCATGACGATTCGGTTTCCGGTCATTTTGATGCAATTCATATCATGGGAAATAATGATGGCTGCCGTGTTGTACTTTGCCTGAATGCTATTCATCAATTCACTGATTTCTCTCGCCGTAATCGGGTCCAATCCGGTGGTCGGTTCATCGTAGAGGATGATTTTGGGTTTTAGGATCAGCGTCCTGGCCAAGGCGATTCGCTTTCTCATCCCTCCGGAAAGCTCCGCAGGCATCATGTCGATCGTATGACCCAATCCAACATCTTCTAAGGCTTCTTTTACGGCATTTTCCGCATTGGCTTCCCGCTCCTCCTTGGACCAATGCCTTCTCAAGGGAAACATTAGGTTTTGCCGGACCGTCATGGAATCATAAAGCGCATTGCTTTGGAAGAGAAAGCCAACATCGGCTCTGAGTTGATCCATTTCATCTTGATCCAAGGCACTGATATCCTGATCCAAAACAACGATATCCCCTGAATCCGGCTCAATCAGCCGGATAATACACTTGATCAAGACCGATTTACCGGAGCCGGACTTTCCCAAAATCACCAAATTCTCTCCTTCAAAGAGGGAAAGAGAAAAGTCCCGAAGCACATGATTTTCCCCAAAAGATTTGTTGAGATTTTTCACTTCAATAATGGCTTTCTCCCTTTCCATATCTTTAAGTCAATCCCAAGACATCTGCAATCTGCACCGCAATCAAATCCAGAATAAAAACCATCAAAGAAGCCACAATCACTGCTGTGGTAGCCGATCTTCCGACCCCCTCAGTACCTTTTTGTGAAGTGTATCCTTTGTAACAGCCTACTATTCCTATTGCAAAACCGAAGAAAATGGTCTTTACCATCGAGGGAACAAAATCCCCGAAAATCAGGGCTTTGTAAGCCTGATACCAAAACAGGGACCAAGACACATCTCCTTTCAAATTGGCTCCTAAATACCCACCGTAGAGCGAAACAGCAATAGCCAAACTGGACAGAATAGGTACCATAACAGTGGAAGCCAAGACACGAGTGACTACCAGGTATTTAAATGGATTGGTTCCTGACACCTCCATGGCATCAATTTGCTCCGTCACCCGCATGGAGCCCAACTCAGCCCCGATCCCTGACCCGATTTTACCTGCACAAATCAAGGCTGTAATGACAGGAGCGATCTCACGAACCAGGGAAACAGACACCATGGATGGCAGCAGAGATTCCGCACCAAACTCCACCAAGGTGGGCCTGGACTGAATCGTCAAAACCAAGCCCATGATAAAGGCGGTGATTCCCACCAAGGTGAAAGTCTTGTACCCTATCCAGTAGCATTGGTTGACAAACTCCTCCCATTCCTGCTTGGGCTTAGAGACTTCTTTGAAGAATCGAGCCGTAAACCGGGCGATTTCTCCTACTTCTCTGAAAAAAGCATGTTCCTTAGTAGCCACAATATTTCGCTTTTTAGATCTTAGACAAGTTGGGTAGATTGCAGGAAAATAATCGCAAAGAAGATCACCCAAATCCCTGATATAAATCAGCAAAACATGAGTCCAATTCCAAGCTTTATCAGTCAGCTGCCTTTACTTTTGGTCTTGGTAATCCAATTTTTATTTGGAAATTCTGACCCAGTCAAGGTGGAAATGAAAACCAATTATGGCACTATGATCTTGATGCTTTATAATGAGACTCCCATACACCGGGACAATTTTATCAAGTTGGTAAATGAAGGCGTCTATGACAGCCTGCTTTTTCATCGGGTGATTGAGGGTTTTATGATCCAAGCTGGGGATATTCAAAGTAAAAATGCGGATTCCACGGCACGATTGGGAAGTTCCGATCTCCCCTATACCCTACCGGCAGAAATCAGACCGGAGTATTTTCACAAAAAAGGAGCGATCGGCGCAGCCCGAACCAACAATCCCCAAAGGGTATCCAGTAGTACCCAGTTTTATATTGTCCAAGGGAAAATTCAAAATGACAGTTTGCTAAAGCACAATCAGGGTAGAATCAATCAGTTTCTTTCCCGACACTATGCGGTCAATGACCCCACAAACAAACCGCTTTTGGATTCCTTGGATCAGGCAAGAAGTCAGCGAGATTCGCTTCTAATCGCCCAACTGCAGGAAAAGTGGAACCAAATCGCCGAGAATTACCGGGATTTTAAAGCCTACGAAATACCAGAATCACATCAGCAAGTGTACAAAACGCTAGGAGGAAGTCCTCATTTGGATCAAAGCTACACTGTCTTTGGAGAGGTGATTTCAGGACTGGAAGTGATCGATTCCATCGCTTCAGTGAAGACCAATCGTCAGGATCGGCCTCTGACTGAAGTAAGAATCCTTTCCATGCGAATAGTGGAGTAAGAATACCAAGGCTAATGAATTCCGTTTTCGCTTGAGGCTAAAAATATTTCCTTGTTTTAAAAATCAGAAAACAGATAATTCATTCTGAATTTTTGAAAATTAACTTCTTTAATTTTGAATAATCAAAATAAATTAAGCCATTTACAGAATTTTATTTCATTTATAATGAAAATTAATTAACCTGAATTACCTCGTTCCGTTTAGGTAGTTAGTATTACTAACCAACTATACAAACTTTATTAAACCATGAAAATTACAGGAACGAGTAACTTCAAAAAGTCAGGGCTTGCTCTCTTGATTTTTGCAATGAGTATGTGTTTTACGCTAAATACTCAGGCGAATCAGCCATCCAATCAGCCGGAGGCAGTAGAAATACTAGTTGAAATTGAAGGGCTGAAAAAGCAATTTCCTACCATCATCTTGGTGGATAAAGAGCTGAAAGTGAAGGCGGAATTTTACGGAGACGAAAAAGAGATCAAAAAAGAATTTGCGGCTTTGTTGGAGAAAACAGAGCTCCTTCTCGAACACAATTCGCATAGAATCTATCTAATCACAAAATAAAAACAAGCCTTCCTGAAGTTCAGGAAGGCTTTTTTATACCTCCATTTTCTTCCATTTTCCCTGACGGAAAAAGTAATAAGAAACCAAAGCATGGAAGGAATGACAAAATGCGATGGAAATAAATATTCCCAAGTATTTCATTCCCATCGGAAAAGCCAGAAAATAGGCCAAAGGCACTTCCATTGCCAATAATACGCCTGTATTGATCCAAGCGGGCGTTTTGGTATCCCCGGCCCCATTGAAAGCCTGAGTGAGGACCATTCCCACAGCAAAAAACACATAGCCTAAAGCAATCACCCAAAGCCCCTGAGCGGCTACATCCCTCACTTCAGGAATATCCGTGAATATCTCAGCCAACTGCTTGCTAAACAGCAAATAGATTCCCGTGACCGAGGCCATAAAGATGACATTGTATCGGGCTGTCAGCCAAACGGCATGCTCCGCCCGCTTTAGTTTTTTTGCACCGAGATTCTGCCCCACCAATGTAGCCGCCGCTCCGGAGAGGCCCCAAGCGGGTAAAATGGTAAATATCAGAACCCTGAAAGCAATGGTATAACCTGCCAAAGCTGCCGAACCGAATTCTGCATTCATCCGCGTCAAGGCTACCCAAGAAACAGAATCAATCAGGAACTGACCCATCCCGCCCAAGGACAAATCGATGATTTTTCGGATAGTCTCCCATTTGATTTTGAGGTTTTCCCGGATGATTTTGAGACGGTGCTTTCCGTTGAAAAGGTGATACATCTGGTACACCACCCCGACACTTCTACCCAAAGTAGTGGCGATTGCAGCCCCATCTAGCCCAAAACCTTCCCAGCTACCCAGTCCAAAAATGAAAAGTGGATCCAAGATGATATTCAGCCCATTGGCTATCCAAAGGGAACGCATGGCATGATGGGCCTGACCAGCCCCTCGAAATGCCCCATTGATGAGAAAAAGGAGCATAATAGCCGTATTTCCAGCAAAAACAATCCGTGCGTAATTAGTCCCCGACTGCACCACAGCCTCCTCTGCTCCCATCAAGGTCAATAAATCAGAGGCAAATATCCAGCCTGCGATCCCCATAAATATGGATATCACTCCACCCACCAGCAAAAGCTGAAATGTAGCCGAACCTGCCTCCTGATATTCTTTTTCCCCAAATCTTCTGGAAACTAAGGCCGTACCTGCCATACTGATTCCAAATCCAATGGCATAGGTCAACACAATCACGGACTCAGTCAAACCCACTGTAGCAATGGCAAACTCTCCCAATTTGGCCACAAAGAAGATATCCACTACGGCAAAAGCGGATTCCATCATCATTTCCAGAATCATGGGAATGGCGAGAATAAAAATGGCTGTACGGAGAGAAAGACGAGTAAAGTCCTGCTCCTTGCCAAGAATCGCGTCTTTGAAAAGCTGCCAGTTCATTCAGTCAAAAATTAAAGAGACAAATAGTCCAGAGTAGAAATTGATAAAGCCTGGTTTACTTGTTTTGAAAGTGCACAAAGGAAACAAAAAAACCGCGAAAACGCGGTTTTATGAGTTTAGGATTAGGTTAGTTTTTCGGATTATCCGTTTTCTCCTACTTTTTCGATATGCGCTTCCTTGATTTTTCTCCTCAGAATTTTCCCCACATTGGATTTAGGTAATTCATCTGTGAAATAAACCTCTCGAGGAACCTTATAATTGGTCAGGGACTCTTTACAATGTGAAATTACTTTCTCAGCAGTCAAAGAACTGTCTTTTTGAACCACATAGGCTACGACCTTCTCTGTTGACTTAGGGTCAGGCATTCCAATTACCCCTACTTCCAATACTCCTGGACAAGAAGCTACAGCATCCTCCACTTCGTTTGGATAGACATTAAATCCGGAAACCAAGATCATCTCCTTCTTACGGTCTACGATCTTCACGAACCCATCTTCATCCATAATTCCGATATCTCCTGACTTGAACCACTCCCCGTGCATCACATTGGCAGTTTCCTCGGGACGGTTCCAATAGCCCTTCATAACTTGAGGCCCTTTAATCAGAATTTCTCCCCGCTCTCCGGTGGCCAAAGGATTACCCTGATCATCGGCAATCATCACTTCCGTATTGGGTAGAGGTACCCCGATAGTACCAATTCGCTCGGTCCCATCGATAGGATTACAGGTGGCTACCGGGGACGTTTCAGTCAAGCCATAGCCTTCGGCAAGAGGAACTCCGGTGATGCTTTTCCACTTCTCAGCAGTAGCTCGCTGTACTGCCATCCCACCTCCCACGGCAATCTTCAAGCCTGAGAAATCCAAACTCTTGAAGGCTTCCTGATTGAGTAAGCCATTGAAAAGCGTATTTACTCCTGTAATTACCGTGAATCGCTTTTTAGCTAAATCACCAATAAAGGCCTTCATATCTCTTGGGTTGGTAATCAGCACATTATGAGCACCAATTTTTAGCATGGCCAAACAGTTGACCGTCAAGGCAAAGATGTGATAAAGAGGCAGGGCAGTGATTACAATTTCTTCCCTCTCTTTCAATCGGGGCTTCATCCAAGCCGAAATCTGCTGCATGTTGGCGACGATATTTCCATGGGTCAGTTCAGCCCCTTTAGAAACTCCTGTGGTTCCACCGGTGTATTGCAAAAATGCAGGTTGGTCCAAGGTACAAGTAGCCGGATTGAAGGTAAACGCTGAACCTTTGGAAATGGCCTGCTTGAAGGTAATTGAGTTTTTCAGGGTGAAAGGAGGCACCATTTTCTTCACGTGTTTCACCACGAGGTTGACGATGGTTCCTTTCAGTCCACCAAGCAGGTCTCCCAATTCGGTAACGACGACATGCTTGGCAGAGATTTCATTCTGGATTTTCTCGAGGTTTGAGGCGAAATTGGCGACAATCACAATCACATCCGCACCGGAATCATTGAACTGATGTTTCATTTCCGAAGGAGTGTAGAGCGGGTTGGTATTCACCACGACCATTCCTGCTCTCAAAGCGCCGAACATCACGACAGGATATTGTAGGATATTGGGCATTTGGATGGCTACTCTGGAGCCTTTCTCCAATTTCAAAACCTGAGTGAGGTAGCTGGCAAAATTCGCACTCAGCTTATCAAGTTGATCAAAAGTGAGGGTTTTGCCCATGCACTCATAGGCGATGACAGATCCATACTTTTTGACGCTTTCTTCAAACAGCTCTGTTACACTGGAATAGGCCTTGTAGTCAACTTCTTTATCCACGGCGGCCGGGTATTGCTTTAGCCAAGGGTAATCGTTCATTGGTTTGGGTGGGTTTTGGGTTTTATTTGGAACAATTACTTAAAAATCCATTGTATCACCAAGTGTTTGAATTTTACTTCAAGATTTTTCTGGCAATGAGTTCTTTCATGATTTCATTGGTGCCGGCGTAGATTCGCTGCACTCTTGCATCTGCCCAGCCTCTTGCTACCGGATATTCCCACATATAGCCGTATCCTCCGTGAAGCTGAACGCACTCATCTGCCACCTTACACTGTAGCTCGGTCATGTTGTATTTGGCTGCTGAGGCCATCGCCGAATCCAGTTTTCCCTCATTGTGTAGCTGAACCAAATAATCACAGTAAATGCGTCCCTGCTCAAGTGCAGCGGTCATTTCAGCTAGTTTAAACCGGGTATTTTGGAAGTCGGAAATGGGTTTTCCAAAAGCCCTTCTCTGCTTGACATAGTCCAAAGTAGACATGAGCATAAATTCCCCCAAAGCCACTGCTGACAAGGCTACGACCAATCGCTCCTGGGCCAGTTCAGTCATCAGGTATTTGAAACCATCCCCTACTTTTCCAAGCAGGTTTTCTTTTGGAATTTTGACATCCTCAAAAAACAACTCACAGGTATCCTGAGCATGAAGGCCCACTTTTTCGAAAGGAACACCCTTGGAAAAGCCTTTCATATCCCTGTCCACCAAAAACAAACTGATGCCTTTGGCCCCTTTGGAAGGGTCTGTTTTGGCTGCCACTACCACTACATCCGATAGATATCCATTGGTAATAAAGGTCTTGGAGCCATTGAGCAGATAATGGTCTCCTTTGTCTTCTGCCGTGGATCGCATTCCCTGAAGGTCAGAACCAGCCCCGGGTTCGGTCATGGCTACCGCACCGATGAATTCTCCGGTCACCATCTTGGGAATATATTTTTTCTTTGCTTCCTCGGTAGCATAGTGAAGAATGTAAGGCATCACAATGTCACTGTGTAGAGGGTATCCAATGGCTGGACCAGAACAACCACTTAGTCCGATTTCCTCAATCAAAATGGCATTGTACCGGAAATCCTGAATATTCAATCCTCCGAGTTCCTCCGGGGCCTGCATGCCCAAAAATCCGTTTTCTCCGAATTTCAGCCAGGATTCTCTGCTTACCATTTTATCCTTTTCCCATTGGGAATTGTTGGGGACGATTTCTCTTGCGATAAAATCTCTGACACTTTGCCTGAATAGGTCGTGTTCTTCTGTAAAAAGTGATCTGTGTAGTCCGAACATATTTGGGTTTAGTTTTTCTGTTTTCAAAAATAAGATTTTTGTCAAGAGGCATACTTGCCGTTCCTCAGACAATTGCCAAGAATTTGCAGAAATTACCCCAAAATGAAGCCAAAGCATTTACTTTTGAAACCTTGCAATTGAATTATGATAGAATTATCAGAACATAGTACACCAATAAAGATTCAAGATCTCGGCTTCTGGAATAGTGGTGAAAAGGTAGAGGAAATCAGTATCGCCGGTCCGGGAAATATGAACTTGGTGCTCAGGATAAAGACCAATCAGCGGTCTGTTATCCTTAAGCAATCCAAACCTTTTGTTAAGAAATTCCCCCAAATACCCGCTCCGATCGATAGAATCCAAGTTGAGCATCAGTTCTATCAAGTCCTGGACGAATCTGGGGCTATGCTCGAGTTTGTTCCACAGATCTTGGGCTTTGATCCGGAAAATCACCTGTTGCTCACGGAGGACTTGGGAACCGGAAAAGATTTTTCAGATATCTATTCCGGGGAAAAAAGCCTGAGTTTGAATGAAGTGGATCAGCTTGTTCATTTTTTGAATGTGCTTCATGCGCTACCTGTAAAGGACTTTCCAGACAATCTTTCCATGAGAAGGCTTAATCATGAGCATATCTTCAATTTTCCTTTTTTGAAGGAAAATGGTTTCGATCTCGATACCGTTCAGCCCGGACTTCAGAAATTGAGTTTGGAATTCAAGCAGGATCAAAACCTAAAAATGGTCATCGAGGCACTTGGAGAGCGGTATTTGGCTCCCGGAAAAACTCTCCTTCACGGAGACTTTTATCCCGGAAGTTGGCTACAGGTCAATTCTGGAATCAAGGTGATCGATCCTGAATTTGGCTTTTTGGGAGATCGGGAATTTGACTTGGGCGTTTTTCTCGCACATATGGATATGGGATTACAGGGTGAAGAGGTTCTTAGTAGGATTTTAAAGCAATACGCACATCCAATGGACCCTCGCCTATTGAATCAATACCGGGGCGTGGAAATCCTTCGGCGCTTGATTGGAATCGCTCAGCTTCCTCTTCGACTGAGTTTGATGCAAAAAGAAGAGCTCTTGAACTTTGGTAAAAAACTGATTTTGTCCTGAAATGAAGTCTTATTCTTACCTGATCGCCCCCTTGTTTTTCCTTCTCATTTCCTGTTCAAAGCAGGAAAAAAAGATTGAGCAACCTGTTTTTTCCAATGAAATTCAAACCGAATCCGCACTTACAGAAGCTGAGCTTTACGATAAAGTGCTGGGGATGCTGGTCGGTGCTGCCATCGGTGATGCTATGGGGGCTCCTACAGAAATGTGGAGTAGAGAAAGTATCAATTTGGAATATGGCTATGTGGAAGGACTTGACTCCATGATTCGTGAAGTCTCTCCCGAAGGTACCTGGAAGGCCAATCTTCCGGCTGGAGGCACTACCGATGACACCCGATGGAAAGTTCTGGCTACAGATTATTTACTGACTCAGAAACCGGGTGAGTTAGAGGCAAAGGATTTTGCCAAGCATATTCTCAACAGCTATGAACAAAGCCTGAAGAAATTTCAGCAACTGGAATCCTTGGACCCGGAACCCTATGAGCAGGTGATGCTGGAGGTAAACTGGCTTTCAGAATGGGCCAAAGTCAGTCAGCCTTTTCTGGACAACAATCTGATCGGGTACGCCGACTCTCTGTCCAAATTCTATGGAGGAGAAATGGTCTGTGCTGGGTTGCTTTATGCTCCTGCGATCGGAGTGTATTTTCCCGGACACCCTGAAAAAGCCTATCAGGAAGGATACAAACTTAGCTTTTTTGATTTGGGCTATGCTCGGGATATCTCTGCCTTGGCTATGGCCATGACCGCAGCTGGAATGAAACCAAAGGCAACCAAACAAGACCTCCTTGCAGCTTTAAGACTGGATCCTGAAAGCTATTTCCAAAGCCGATTAGTGGGAAGAACTTCCTACAAAATCCTCAGAGATGCGCTCTATATCAATCAGGAAGCAAAAAAACTGGACAGTTTGCCTTCGGCTATGAGCTCAAACAGTCCTGCCCTAGCCTATGCATTTACCCAACTGGATCAAAAGCAGCAGGACATGCCTTTCCATGCCGGGGAGATTTTTCTTCAATCCCTGACGGCCATAATTTATTCCGATTTTGATTTCAAAAACTCCCTGGTTTTTCTGACCAATTATGGAAGAGACAATGATACTACGGCTGCCTTGGTAGGAGGAATTTTAGGAGCTTGGTATGGCTTTGAAAAACTACCGGTAAAGGAAAGGGAGCAAGTGTTGAAAATCAACAAAAGTGAACTTGGGATAGACCTTACTGAGACCGCTCAAAAACTCACTTCACATTTACTCAAAAAATAACCCCGGCTCTCAAAAGAACCGGGGTTGGCTACAATAGGTGGTTTAATCGTTATTCGAAGTGGATGGACTTCATTTGTCCTCTTGTATCTATCACTTCAAAATAGACGTCCTGAGCTTCAAGTCCTTTTAGCGCGTAATCCTTCTTGAAAGCGTCTTTTACATTCAAATCTTCCGAATAAATCAACGCGTTGCTTCCTTCTTCCCGGATGCGAACTTTTACTCCCTCTTCTACGATTCCGATCACAGTCAGCTCGATGGTGTTATGATCGGTCATTTTACCATAAGCAGTAAGAGGGGAAGCTGCCATTTGCGCAGGTCTCTCAAAGGTGTTTACCTTGTATTCTACCTCTTCTGAATCCGATTCGATCTTGACGGTAAACTCTCCGCAAGGCAATTCGGATAGGTTGTAGGGAATGACTACATCTTGGTCTTGTACCTTGACTTTTTTCTGATGAAGCTTTTTCCCTGAATGATCAAAGATGGCGATTTTGGCCTCTCCTACTCCTTCTTTAAGGAGAACGTTTACTTTTTTGAAATTAGCTTTGACATCGGAATCGGCTCTCAAGTCGTCGGATGCAAAAGAAGCAAGGCTACCTAAAGTCAATGTGCCTGCAAGTGCGAATGTGAATAAGGTTTTCATAATGTTTGTGTTGGTTTAGTGTTGTTAGCCTTAGTGCGAACAGAATACCAAATGCCAACTGACCAAAAAAGGAAAGCCTTCAGGAGGGTTGTGAATTAAGATTTTTTTAAAAAAATAGAGGCAAAAGCAAATAAATCCTTCACGGAAAATTGCTGAAAAAATGATCGACTCTGGGAAAACCTCCGTTCGAATGTCACATTTCCGTACAAATCAGGGCAAAAACTCCCCAAAATCCGGGTTGCATGATATTGCTTAGGTTAAGAGAAATTAATTTTAAAAAATTTCTAACCTATTGAAATCAAAGCTCTTGGCACAAAAAAACCTGTACGCTTACGTACAGGCTTTGTCCGATTGGAATCAAAATCCGGGATTTTTTTAGCCATTAAAAGGCGTAGCCAAATCCAAATCCGGCATATAGAGGCCAAAAACCATTATTGTTGAAGATCGGAGTCAATGCTACTCTCCAAGTAAATCCTCCATCCACAGGCACTCTTCGATAGCCAAAGTTCATGGTTCCCATCACACTTGGCGAACCATCCACATCCAAAATGTAATTATAGCTACTCGTTTCCTGAACGGTAGAAGTACATATGTATTGACCATTGGAATCAAAGAACCCATTGGCGCAATAAGAATAGCTGTATTCATCAAAGGCGAACAAAGTGGCACCAAAACCCAACTCAAAGTAGTGCGGCCCTTTTCCATAAAGTTTATTGACCATGATGGGAAGGGAGAAAAAAGAATCTCCATCGGTGGTATAGCCTCCAAACCCCAAACGCATTCCCCAAGAATCCATTCGACTGCGATCAAATCTAAAGTCATAATTGAAGGAATAAGGAAGTCCAGCCCCTCCTACTTCCAAAAAAACGGATTGATAAGGAACTTTCGTTTCAACCGAATACAGGTCCTGTGCCTTTGCAAAAGTGGCAGTGGTCAAAAAGAGAAGAATTAGAAGCTTTTTCATATTGGAGCATTTAGGTTTAGTTTTCAACGCTAAAACTAGGAAATCCGCTACATTTTAAAGCAAAAAGTAGCTATCACAGTCAAAAAATTTTCAAAAACCAGATTATTTCTTTTGCTAAAAAACCTGAAAAAAGACTCGAAGCTCCTTGATCCTCATCCAATTGTTTAATTTTAAGTTATGAAAGCGGCGGGAAAGTCATGGATTGGAATTTCAAAAAAGTGGAAAGCCACAGTTTCCATCAGCCTTGCCTACCTTTCAGCGTTGGTTATTTTTTCCTGCGTAGAAACTCCCGAATTGGATGACTTATGCCCCGAACCTGCCGAAGCGGATGCGATGGGGATCAAAGATGTTTTTTATAGCCCTTACACCAATCAGCGCTATTCCAGTTCATCGGACACCGTGCCTTTAAGTGAATTTAGATTCAATTTTGAATTGGAAATCCAGAGAAAAGAAAACCCTTCCGGTGGAAGTTTACCCGGGCAGGCTTTTGCTTTGAGCTGTTTGGAGACTTTTACCATCCGCAATATTTCCAACATTTCGGTGATTTTGACAGCACCTTTTGCCGGAATTCCAGTTGGGACAGATATCGCTTATCTTTTGGAGACTCCCGAAGGGGAAAAATTATCCGAGCTGCGAGCTTTTGAAGGGATTTCGGTTTACTTTGGCACCCGATTGACCATCACCCCAGAAAATTATTCCCAATTGAAAACAAGAACCTTTTTGTTTTTAAGAAATGGAGACCGCTCCTTTATCGATTCTTCTTCTCCCTATTTAAAGATCAATTAACATGCTCAGAAAGATTTTTCTAGGCGTATTTGCCACAGCCATGGTTTTGGCGGTCGTCTACATGCTAGGACCAAAAACCAAAAAAGAAGACTTAACTGTTCATTTCCCGGAAGTCCCCACCCGACTGTCCGAATTGGAAAAGTATGTTCATGACCGGGAGGACAGCGTCATTGGGCTGAAGGAGGGAAACGAAGCCTATATCCAGTGGGCAGATAGTCTCAACAAAAGAAAAACTCCCTACTCCATTATTTATATCCATGGATTTGGTGCAGGTCCAATGGAAGGAGATCCCGTTCATCGTTTTCTTGGAGAGCATTTTGGGGCCAATGTCTTCGTGACACGCCTTCCTGACCATGGCATCCGCAGGACAAACGGGATGGAATATGTCAGTGCCCAAAAACTGGCCGATGCCGCCGGAGAGGCCTACCAAATCGGAAAAAGCCTCGGTGACTCAGTCATCGTGGTAGGCACATCCATGGGAGGAGCTCTTACTTTGCTTTTGGCTAGTCAACAGCCCGAGATCGCTGCTGTAATTTTATATTCTCCTGCGATCCGGGACAATGGAGAGCGACTCTCTTACCTTTTTAGCCCTTGGGCAAAAGTATTGATGAAAAGCGCTATGACCGAAAATGGGGTCGTGGATATGAACAGAACCGGAGAAAAAGCGCAATACTGGTCAGAAATCCAGCATTTCAATGCCTACGAGAGTCTGGGTATTCTGATGTACAGCGCTATGAACGCCGAGACTTTTGCAAAAATCAAACAGCCTCTTTTTCTGGGCTACTATTTTAAAAACGATCAGGAACAAGACCGGGTAGTCTCAGTTCCCAAAATGCTGGAAATGTACAGTCAGCTGGGAACTCCAGAAAATCTCAAACGCGAACAGGCTTTTCCAAATTCAGGAGATCATGTGATTGCCAGTTCGATTACTTCCAATGACTGGCAGGGAGTGCTGTTTGCAAGTATTGATTTCTTGGAAAATGTGGTCAGGGTCAGGCCCAACCCCAAATATCAAGAACAGGTCGAGGAAATGGCTAAAGCCAAAAGTCTGGTGGAAAGCCTGGATCAGGAATAAAAAAGAGGCCGTCTCAAAAGTGAGTTTGTCACATTGAGCACTTGAAAGACGTGAGTCTTGAAATCGAAATGTCGTCCAGAAACCTGGAAATGGCCTTCGACTCCGCTCAGGCTGACAACCATACGATTTATGAGACAGCCTCTTAATTTTTAATCTTATCTCAAATCAAATAAACCGATTGATCAGATTTTCGAAATATTCCTGCTTACCAGAAATCTGCTTTGGCTCTCCTACTTCCATAGCATGAGCACGAAGGTCTTCGAGGGTCAGTTGACCTGCTTCAAAAGCCTTTCCTTTGCCGGAATCATAGCTGGCATATCTGTTTTTTCTCCGCTCGAGATAATCTGACTTTTCCATAATATCAGAAGCAATAATCATAGCCCGTGCGAAAGCATCCATACTACCCACATGTGCAAGGAATAAATCCTCAGGATCTGTGGAGTTTCTTCTCACCTTCGCATCAAAGTTTACTCCTCCTCCCTGCAAGCCACCTGCAGCTAGGATTACCAACATGGACTCTGCCAGCTCCTGAAGATTAAGTGCAAACTGATCGGTATCCCAACCATTTTGATAATCTCCTCGGTTGGCATCGATAGAACCCAAAAATCCTCCATCAGCAGCCACCTGAAGCTCATGCTGGAAAGTATGGCCTGCTAAAGTAGCGTGATTGACTTCGATGTTGAGTTTGAAATCCTTGTCCAGTCCATAATGTCTTAGGAATCCAATCACCGTCTCGGAATCATAATCGTATTGGTGCTTGGTTGGCTCCATGGGCTTAGGTTCGATGAAGAAGGTGCCCTTAAATCCATTTTTTCGAGCATAGTCTCTCGCCATGGTCAGGAAGCGAGCCAAATGATCCTTTTCCCGCTTCATATCGGTATTCAAAAGGGACATATACCCTTCTCTTCCACCCCAGAAGACATAATTCTCTCCACCAAGCTTAATGGTAGCATCCAAGGCATTCTTCACTTGAGTCCCGGCAAAAGCCAACACATCAAAATTAGGATTAGTGGAGGCTCCATTCATGTAGCGGGGATTGCTAAACACATTGGCAGTACCCCAAAGCAACTTGATTCCGGAGGCTCTTTGATGTTCCAAAGCATAATCAGTGATGATTCCCATTCTTCGCTCATATTCTGCGAGATTTGGTCCTTCATCAATCAAGTCGATATCATGGAAGCAATAGTAATCCACTCCGATTTTAGAGATGAATTCAAAAGCTGCATCCATTTTGTCTTTTGCTCGCTGTACAGGGTCAGGATCGGCATCCCAAGGATGAACAATAGTACCCGGCCCAAAGGGATCTCCTCCGGTACCACAGAAGGAATGCCAGTAGGCAATGGCAAATTTGAAATGCTCCTTCATGGTCTTTCCGGCAATGACGCGATTTTCGTCATAGTACCGAAATGCCAAAGGATTGTCGCTTTCCTTTCCTTCAAATTGGATTTTGCCGATGTTGGGGAAATAGGTCTTAGCCATACGTTTTAGGTTATTTTGAAATAGGTTTATAAAATAGGTTTTTTCGAAAGTTTAAAATCTAGTTGCTCAGCCACTCATTTAGGCGGGTTTCCCATTGCTGATAGGCTTCCTCATAGGGCTCAAAGAAGTTGACATTTGGCTCCAAAGTTTCCAGAAGGCCTAATCCCTGAAAGGCTTCAGCCTCAGAAGCAAAAACTCCAGCCCCTATACCTGCCCCTCTAGCTGCTCCTTGAGCTCCATCCGTGTCATATAACTCCAAAGACACCCGATTCATGTGCACAAAAGTCTTGCGGAAAAGCGGACTCAGAAACATATTCGCATGTCCGGCTTTGACCGTCTGAAGATTCATCCCCATGTCTTTCATGATTCTGAACCCATAAGTCAAAGCTGAGACTATTCCCTCCTGAGCTGCTCTCACCACATGGCTTTTATCATGCTTGAGCAGATCCAATCCCAAAAGATGGGCACCTACGGGACGATTTTGAATGATTCTCTCCACGCCGTTGCCAAATGGAATAAAGACAAGGCCCTCAGAACCAATCAATGCACTGCTGCCAATCCGGTTCATTTCATCGTAAGTGATTCGGGCACCCCCCATGAGTTTTTTCAGCCAGGAATTCAGAATTCCAGTGCCATTTACGCAAAGTAAGACACCATAGGAAGGACTTTTCTCTGAGTGGTTGACATGAACGAATGTATTGACTCTGGATTTGGGATCGTAGAGCGGCTGGTCACAGACTCCATAGACTGTTCCGGAAGTTCCGGCCGTGGTAGCCAACTCTCCCGGTTTGAGTACCTGTAGGGAAAAAGCATTGTTGGGCTGATCCCCTGCACGGTAGGAAATCGGAACTCCTTCCTCCAAGCCGGTTTCTTTAGCCGCTTTTTTACTGACTTTTCCCTGAATGGAAAAGGAAGAAACGGCTTTTGGAATCCATTGCTCTGGAATCTCCATTTGCTTGAGCAGCTTTTTGCTCAGCCCATTGGATTTGAAATCCCAAAAAATCCCCTCCGAGAGTCCAGTCTCAGAAGTCAGGATTTCTCCACTCAGCTTCATGGCGATATAGTCCCCTGGAAGCATGATTTTATAAATTTTGGAAGCTACTTCTGGCTGATTTTCAATCACCCATCGGAGTTTGGAAGCAGTAAAATTCCCCGGAGAATTCAACAGGTGAGGGAGACAATAGCTTTCACCAAGCCCTGCCATTGCTTTTTCTCCAATGGAAACCGCCCGGCTATCGCACCAAATGATAGAGGGTCTCAGGACATTTTGATCCTGATCCACACATACCAAGCCATGCATCTGATAGGCGATACCAATTCCCTTGAGTTCTCCTTTTTTTACTCCAGCCTTTTTTAAAACAAAAGCGGTGGTTTCCTTCACATACTTCCACCACATCTCAGGATCCTGCTCAGCCCAGCCAGTCTCAGGAGAGGCTATCGGCATTTCCTCTTCAGGAAATGCTTTGGAGGCAATGGATTTGCCGGAGTCAACGTCAAGTAAGGAAGCTTTTACCGAACTGCTTCCTAGGTCAAGCCCTAACAATAATTTTCTCATCGCTTACCAGAAAATAGTATACAGACCTGCAATAATTCCGGCAATCAAAATCGCTCCGATCTTGAATTGGGTACTTGTCTTGAATAGG
The DNA here is from genome assembly GCF_036245645.1 of Algoriphagus taiwanensis. Taxonomy (NCBI): domain Bacteria; kingdom Pseudomonadati; phylum Bacteroidota; class Cytophagia; order Cytophagales; family Cyclobacteriaceae; genus Algoriphagus; species Algoriphagus taiwanensis. The sequence continues at coordinate 96,076 of NZ_BTPE01000009.1, forward strand.
TCTCTATTGACATCAATGCTGTTCGGATGGTCTTTTCCTTTACCTTCTACCAAGGAGATGACGATCATCAAGGTAGCCAAAACAAGGAATACCACACCCATTCGATCGATGAAAGGAAGGTTAGGGAAAACGGCCTTTAGTACCACGGAAAGAGGAATACTCAAAGAGGCTCCAACAAGGGCTGCATTGGAAGTGGTTTTCTTCCAGAAAACACCGAAGAAGAAGATCGCAAAAACTCCCGGACTGATAAAGCCAGTGTATTCCTGAATAAATTGGAATGCCTGATCCAACTGCCCCAATGCGGGTGCTACGATCGAGGCAATAGCAAATGCGACCAAGGCAGTAATTCGGCCCACCGTCACCTGCTTGGACTCCGTGGCATTTTTACCGAAATACTTGGTATAAATATCCATGGTAAAAATGGTGGAAGTACTATTAGCCATGGAAGCCAAAGAAGAAACAATCGCGGCAGTAAGCGCAGCAAATGCCAAACCTTTCAACCCTACAGGAAGTAGCTGAAGCAAGGTTGGATAGGCTCGGTCAGATTTCACCAATCCGGTAGCCGGGTCGGTCATGGATTGGATGAAAGCAGAGTCTCCACCGTTTTTTACAATTACCCAAGCAGCAATTCCGGGAATTACCACAATCAGAGGCATCAAAAGTTTCAAAAATCCGGCGAAAATCATCCCTTTTTGGGCCTCGTCCAAGCTCTTCGCAGCCAAAGCACGCTGGGTGATATACTGATTGAATCCCCAATAGCTGAGATTGGTAATCCACATCCCTCCGATCAGTACGGAAAGCCCTGGAAGCTCGAGATAAGCATCTTTGGTTCCGCCTTTTCCATCCGGTATCATCATTTCACCTTTGGAAAGAATCATGGAAAAGTGGCCAGGAACTTCTTTCCTCAACAGGCCCAAACCCTCCCAAGCATCACCGTTACCTACCATACTTAAGGCGATGTAAGTCGTAGCCAAACCACCGGCGATAAGGAATACTACCTGTACCACATCCGTCCAAGCCACTGCTTTGAGTCCACCATAGATGGAGTAAATCATGGCGAATAGTGCCAAACCCACAATTCCTGTGAATAAAGGCACGTCCAAAATCGTATTGAGTGTCAACGCTCCGAGATAGAGAACTGAGGTCAGATTGACAAAAACATAAAGCAGAAGCCAAAAGACAGCCATAGTGGTCCTTACCCGAGTATCATATCTGTCCAAAAGGAACCCGGGCATGGTGTAAATGCCTTTTTTGATATACACGGGAAGAAAAAAGATGGCCACTACCAAAAGAGTAGCCGCTGCCATCCATTCATAAGTTGAAATGGCAAGTCCAAGGGCAAAGCCCGAACCGGACATTCCGATAAACTGCTCTGCAGAAATATTAGAAGCGATAAGGGAGGCTCCTACTGCCCACCAGGGAAGTGCTTTGGAAGCCAAAAAGTAATCGGAGGAGTTTTTGACATGGCCTTTTTTCTCACGGGATACGAAGATGCCCATACCGATAATCAGGAGGCAATAGCCGATAAAAACGGCTAGGTCAATGGGTTCAAGAAGCATAGGATTGGGTTAGGTTGAGAGTTTTGGGTATAAAGAATCAGGATTAGTTCAAATTTTATTTATTAAGGTCGATAAATATAAGGCTTTGATGCAAACGTCTGCAGAGATTTTCTCCAAGTAGCGATTTTTTTAAAAAAATCCATAAAAAAACTCCACTCTTGGAAGGGAACGGGGATCTTCTTTTGCAAAAAATGACAGAAGAGCATATTCCTGATATCTCCGATACTTGTCTCATATCCGCTCATTTTATTGTTCAAAATCGAACACTTTTGTTATCTGTTCTTATTATCAAAACCTAGACTGATTCTAGAAAGAGTTGATTTTTGACTGAATATGCCGTTTAAGGAAATATTTTTTTAATCTTCGGGGGAAAATTAGGCTTAGCATTAATATTGACTCAAAAAGCCCATGGCCAATAAGAGTAGTGTCTTTGATATGATAGGTCCGGTGATGATCGGCCCCTCCTCTTCACATACAGCGGGAGTGGTTCGAATTGCCAGATCAGCTATCCGGGTTTTGGGTGGAATTCCAGATGAGGCGGACATTACTTTTTACAATTCCTTTGCTCGTACCTACGAAGGTCACGGGAGTGATCGGGCGATTTTGGGAGGTTTGATGGATTTTAAAACAGATGATCCCAAAATCAAAGATGCCATAGAACTCACCAAAGAAAGAGGCTTGAAGTACAAATTCAAATCCATCGGAAACTCCTCCGTTCACCATCCCAATACTATCAAGCTCAATTTGAAAAAAGGAGAAAAAGCAATCGAGGTAGTCGGAGAAAGCCTCGGAGGAGGAGTCATTAATATCGCTGAAGTAGACGGTTTTGTGGCTAATTTCTCCGCTCAATCCCATACCTTAATCATTAAGGCAAAAGATACCGCCGGTGCCATTGCATTCATTGCGAGTGTGATTGCGCAGGAAGGTTCCAACATTGCCACTATGTCCGTTTCCAGAAAAGGAAAACATGATACGGCCTGTCATGTTATTGAAATGGATTCAGGCATTCGACCGATCACTACCCAATATTTACAGTCTATACCTTGGATCAAGGAGTTGATATACATTCCTGATATTGATCTTTAAAACCCATTAAATTCCAAACATAAACCAACTGTCCAACCGAATGAAAAAGTTGTTCTTATTCTTTTTACTGACCACAGGAGCCTTTTTCCAGGCTTTTTCTCAAGATGAAATTCCACGTGGTCCATTTGACCTTCAGACCTGTGTGGATATCGCATTGGAAAATAACCTAACCCTCCAGCGTACCCGGCTCAATCAGGAAATTACTGAAGCCACTTTGCTCCAAAATCAAGGGCAAAGGATCCCCAGCTTTTCCATGGGAGCAAGTTCAGGGTATCGATGGGGTCGTTCTATCAACCCGGTAACCAACCTCTTCGAAAACAACCGAATCGGAAACATTAACCTGTTTGCCAATTCCAATGTGACGGTATTTGGAGGGATGAGAATCAACAATTCGGTAGCCCAAGCAAGAAAAGACCTAGAATCAGGGGAATTCAACCTACAGGCAACAACCAATCAGGTTACTTTGGATATCATCAATCAGTTTATCAATGTGGTTTTCAACCGAGAGCAGGTAAAAATTGCTGAAAACCAATTGAAATCTACCTCAGAGCAGCTGGAAAGAACTACCAAACTGGTCAATGCAGGATCTCTTCCCATCTCTGACCAATTGGATCTTCAGTCACAAAATGCCACCAACCAACTGGAGTTAATCAATGCCAAAAACAATCTAAGACAAGCAAAACTTGCGCTTGCGCAGGCCATGCAGATTCCATTTTCAGAAGACTTTGATGTAATCGAGCCTGAATTTGAGGTTACGGCTTACGATTTGGCGACCAACGATCCCGCAAAAATTTATGAAATCGCGATCAACATCATGCCCGAGATCAAAGCCAGTGAGGCAAGTATTGAAAGCGCAGAATATGGCGTGAAAATCGCCAAAGGTGCCTTCTACCCTACTTTGGGTCTCGGAGCAAACGTATTCTCCAACTATGTAGACCAGCCGGGATTTGGCCAGACTGAAATTCCAAGCTTTGGTGATCAGGTCGAACGAAACCTTTCCCAGTCTGCCAATTTGCAGCTGAACATACCGATTTTCACCAATTTCAACAACCGGGCGGCAGTACAGCGAGCCAGAGCTCAAAAGGCTTTGGCTGAAGTAGATAATCAGCAGGCCAAAAACCAACTTCGTCAAGACATCGAAACCGCTTACAACCAAGCTCTAGCAGCTGAGCAATCCTATGAAGCTTCTCTAGTTCGGGTAAAAAGCCTGGAGGAAACTTTCCGTATCGCTCAGCAGAGATTTGATTTGGGCGCGATCAACTCTGTGGATTTTCAGGTAGCTCAAAACAACCTGTTTAATGCCCAAGCAGACTTGCTCAATGCTAAATACACTTACATTTTCAGAATTAAAGTACTTGATTTCTATATCGGTAACCCCATTAACTTAAACTAAACCATGGCTAATAAAAAGTCCAACAAACTATTGTATTACCTCCTAGGAGCTGTTGTCCTGATTATTCTTTTCGCAGTCATCGGGCGATCTGCCGGATGGATTGGGGGAGCAAAAGAAACCGAAGTGGAATTTGCTACCGCCAAAAAGACCTCCATCGTGGAAAAAGTGAGTGCCTCAGGAGAAATACAGCCTGAAGTAGAAGTCAAGCTATCTCCTGACGTAGCCGGTGAAATCATCGAGCTGAATGTACAAGAAGGCGATTCCGTGGAAGCGGGAAAGCTTTTGGTCAAAATCCGCCCTGACAACTTCGTCTCCGCACTGGAAAGAAGCCGAGCAAACCTCAATCAGCAGATGGCAAATTTGGCCCAATCCAAAGCTACCCTTCAGCGATCTGAGGCTCAATACACACAAGCTGAGCTAAACTTCGAAAGACAAAAAGCACTTTATGCTTCGAAGGCTATTTCTGATGCAGATTTTGAAACTGCTCAAGCCAACTTCCTTTCAGCAAAAAATGACTTGGAAGCAGCCAAGCAGAATGTGGTAGCGGCCGAATTCATCATCAAAAGTTCTCAAGCCTCCGTTAACGAAGCTGCTGAAAACCTCAGATTGACCAACGTAAATTCTCCCGTTTCAGGGATTGTATCCAGCCTTTTGGTAGAAAAAGGGGAACGTGTGGTAGGTACTCAGCAGATGGCAGGTACTGAAATGATGACCATTGCAGACCTTTCCAAAATGGAAGTGCGAGTGGATGTGAATGAAAATGATATCATCCGATTGTCTTTGGGTGACACGACCATTATCGACGTGGATGCCTACTCCTCTACAGGAAAAAAATTCAAAGGAATCGTCACCAGTATTGCCAATACAGCCAATACCAAAGCTTCTGCCGATGCAGTGACAGAATTTAAAGTGAAAATAAGAATCCTGAACAGCTCCTATGAGGACTTGGTCAAAGCGGGCAACCGCTACCCTTTCCGACCAGGAATGACTGCATCTGTGGAGATTTTGACGACGTCCAAGGACAATGTCCTTTCGATCCCATTGGCTTCTGTAACCACCAGAGACAACGTAGTAGATACCTTGGCCGGAGGTACTACCAAAGTGAAGGAGCTTGTATTTGTACATGAAAACGGAAAAGCTGTGCAGCGAGTAGTGAAGACAGGAATCTCCGACTACGAAAACATCGAAATTCTGGAAGGAATCAAAGAAGGTGAAGAAGTTATTTCAGGTCCTTATTTTATCGTTTCCAAGCAGCTGAAAGATGGGGATTTGGTGAAAAAGATGAGTGCTGCTCCAGCGGCTAAAGAAGAATAAAACCAGCCTTAAGCAAAAAAAGCCCGCGTTTGATTTGAACGTGGGCTTTTTTTGCTCCAAAGACTTATTCTTTTTTAATGCACCGGATATAATGGCCTTCAAAAAAGAAACTGGATCGAAGACTGATTTGAAGGGAACTCGTTCCGGCTTCCAAGAGGGCAATGGTATTAGGCAATAAATCATCGTTAGCAGAATTCCTGGCCCACCATCCGGTAAAAACACCTAAACTTTCAAAGGAACCAAACTGATTTTTCAATCCTCCCGCTCTTGCATTAAACCCTGACTCATTCGAAGAATAGGGATAAGACTCCTCCCAGCTGCCTCTTTTTTTGAGCATTTTGCCAGCTTCAAAAGCTCCACCAAGTTCTCTTGCCAAGGCTTCAAAATCCTCTGTAGTTGGGATTTCCCATCCGTCCGGACAGAGGCATCCCGGCAAAGCATGAAGGTTATAGAGGTAGCCATAATTTCTCTCAAATTCCGAATCATTAATATAGGGTGAATAGGAAGCAAAGTCGAAATTTTGTGGGCTATTGGGATTCGGAGCGGGCCAATCCGATCTCCTTGGCACTGGCCTCCCATCAATCCGAATGGTATTTCGAAGGTTTTCGGCCATCCACCAGCGGTCTCCTATTTTAACGGTTGTGTACTCATTCCCTTCCCTATCCATGACTTCACCGAATTCTGGAACAAAAAATTCAAGCACTATTTCCTCACCGCCTCCTCTTACTATTACTGAATGATTTCCCGAATTAAAAGTCGCTTGGGTTTCGTTGATAATTCCATTGCTCCATTCTATCATGAGAGGTGCCATTCCGGAAAAAACCTGAAGAAAGGCTGTCCCCGAGTCAAAAAACAAATCCAGAATCAATTCTGATTCATCAACCACAATTCCTTTAATAGTTCTTGAAACTTGGAATCCATCGAAATGGATATCCAAAACAAAGTCAAATTCCTGTGTGCCCTCTCCCAACTTAGAAAAGGCCAAATACAATTTTCCATCAACTATTTCACCTTTTGAATAACTCACTCCTGGATTGGAAATGGACTGAACCTCAAACTCAAATTCAGTCAAGGCTCTTTTTTCAATAAAATTGGTAAGCGGGAAATCGTAATAAGTGATAAAAGAGAATGTGGGTAATTCCAAGTTCCTTTCTTGCTGAATTGAAAAAATAAGGTCCCGGTTGGATGAATTCTGATTTTTTATCGATTTAATGTAGCTAACCTTCGCCCCCAATCCATTGAGGCTTTCACTTCCATCCAAGGCACGAAGAGGTGAAAACCCTCCGGTCAATTCCAATGCAAGCGAATTCCCGGAATTAAATAGCAGAGGATCAGTCCCCAACACACCAAATTTGGACTTCAAATCCACTTCCTTAACTATCTTACAAATGAAAATTTGGGATCCTAAAAATTCCTGAACCAATAAATTTCTCAAAATCAAGTCTCCGAGAAATGATAAAAACGCGTCATTGAAAGTTGATTTTGGCAAAAAAGCAATCCTTGCTTTAAGCTGATTCAGTTCCCAGTCTTGTTCAAAAGTATTGAGTTGGAATAGGGTGAATTTTTCATCAAGACAGTTTTCAAATTCCCCTTCTGCCTGAAGGCTAAAAGGAACAAACTTTTCAAACCCATTTTGATAGATCAGGTAAATCAATTCATTTCTTTCTTTGGAGGAAAGGTTTGAATATTGGGAAAGGAAATGATCAGACCATTTTTGGACATCCTCCAGAAAATACTGATAGGTAGGATTTTGGCTAAGGCTATCCTTTATTTGGGCACTTCCTTCAAAATAATTGGACCAAAAACCCGCTATTGCCTCCGGAGATATGGAATTTTCAACTAGAGTCACATCCCACACTCTGATTTCTTTCTGTAAGTCCAACTTTAGCTGATACTTTCCCGGAGGGAGGTCAGGCACTTTGAAAACAACTTCATTTTTTTCAGTAACACCAGCTTCTATAGGAACCTCTCCAAAAAATCCGGTGACTGTTTCAATACCAGATGCCAAAGGCCCTGGACTAAAATACCTGATCTGATAAGGGAAAAACTCCTTGGAAATGGAACCCTGATAATTAAAATCATCAATCACAGGAACTTCTTCCTGATTGCAAGCAACTACGGCCAAAAGAAGCAGAAAAATGAAATAGCTAATCTTTCTCATAGCCCTGAAGAAAGGATGTATTGTTCTCAACAAAGAACCCAATTTCAATCAGGAGAATGAAAAATAGTAAAAATTAATTTTCAGGCTGCTTACTAAACTCCCTGCCTATTTTATTGATAATTATTAATTGACGGTCAACCTGATTCCCAAAAACCCTCTAATCCCCTGATTCGGTGCAAACATATAGGAAGGATCAAAGGTCAAGGCATTGGGATTGTCAGGAGTAGGTATAGCCTGTCCTGCATCATCAAATACCACTCCCCGATCAAATGGATCAAAGGCTCGGGCAATACTGTTGGCCGGAGGGGTATAGTTGAGCAGGTTTTTCACCCCACCGTAGACTTCCCATTTCTTCCCAAAGCTTTTGGTAACCTGAATATTCTGCAGGCTCCACCAAGGAGAATATTCCGGACGGTCGTCCAACTCTCCCAAAAGCGGCAATCGCATCGGTCCATACACATTTCCTGTGTAGTCAATAGTCAATTCCAAGGGATGGAAATGATATCCTATGGTCCAGACCCCCGAGAATCTCTCCGTAAGTAATTGCCTCTCTCTCACCCCGTTTTCTGTAAAGGAAACATCCATCAAAGTTACTCCAGAAAGAACTTTCAGTCCGTTGGCCCAAAGGGCATCAAAACTCAAACTGAGCCCTTGGCTTCTGGAAGTCCCCTCAAGATTGGCATAGATGATCTGATTGGGATTAGTTTCGTAGTCAGGGATGATCTTGTTGGAGAATTGGGTGAAAAATGCAGAGGCATCCCAGCTGAAGTAATTCCCCTGATCAGTATAAATCTTTTTGACCAAGTTGGTATTTACATTCCAGCTTCTTTCCGGGTCCAAATCCTCCTCAAAAACCACCTGACGGGCTCCTGTCAAAGCAGCATGGTCTTCGGTAAAGACATTAGCCACCCGGAAGCCGTTGCCTACAGATGTCCTCCAGATCAAGGATTTATCTTTGGAACTCAGCTTGTAATTGATCCTCGGGGACCAAATCCCTCCATGGACAGAATTGTAGTCGTAGCGAAGCCCTGCCAAGAGACTTTGATTGGTCTTGAATTTGAACTCATTCTGGGCAAAAAACCCGGGCAAATGAATCTGAGAAGGATTGTTCCCTATTCCTCCCGATTCCGCTGTGGCTGGAGTATTGTCGTCATAGTAGGTATACCGATACGCCAGGCCTGTTAACAATTGGTTTTTGCCCAAGGTCTTGTTCCAAGTCAGCTGGCCAAAACCGATCCGCTGATCTGCCAGATAAAACATGTCCCCGTAGTAGGAATCCTGTTTATGTCCATTGGCAGAGACCTGTAGATTGATTTCTTCCTTCACAGGCAATTGGTAATTTCCAAAAAGCTCCCAACGACGGGTGCGGATACTCTCTCCGTAAACTTCATCCCCTCCCCGGTCTGCCGGAGTCCAGTTGAGCTGTCCTCCCCATCGGTCTTCCTGAATGTACCTTCCGGCCAAGGAAAGGGTTTTTCCATTTCGCTGCTGAATCTGAAACTTCTGGAAAACTGAAAACCGCTCCTGCAAAGTCAGGTCAGTTAAGCCATCCCCATTATTGTCAATAGGATTGTCGTAGTGAAAGGCATTGATTCCCGTCAGGGACTGGACCTTTTCACCAAATGAGGACCGAATCCCTAGATCCAGATTCAACTCTCCCCAGGTAGTTCCCATTGCATCTGCAGACACTAAGGGAGCATTTTCCGGTCGCTTGGTGATAATATTGATCAATCCGGCAACAGCCTCCGAACCATAAAGCGTAGATGCAGGCCCTTTGACCACCTCGATGCGATCGATCAGAGATTGGGGAATGCCGGAAAGCCCATAGACTGTACCCAAACCACTGACCAAGGGCATTCCATCAATCAGAATCATGGTGTAAGGTCCCTCCAATCCGTTGATCTGAATATCACCGGTGTAGCAAATACTGCAATTGACTTGTGGTCTGACCCCGTTGATATTTTGGAAGGATTCGAAAAGAGAAGGACTGCGGTTGGCCTGAAAAAAGGAGCTCTTGTACACTTCCACCGGCACGGGACTGTCTTTTCGGGAAATCTCCTGAAGCGTACCACTGACCACCACTTCATCCAAAAGGGCTTCTACCCCATTGACATTCAAAGTCATTTCCTTCCCGCCACTCGGCACATCTATACTTTGCTCCAAGGCCTTTTTTCCTAAATAGCTGACTTGCAACAAGTACTGACCGGGAGATTCCAAATCGAGAATAAATCTCCCCTCCTCGTCAGAAACTGTACCTTTCCCTGTCTCTTTCACCAAAAGTGTAGCATAAGGCAAAGGCTTGCCATCTGCAATCACCTGACCGGATAGCAAGGAATTTTGGCCAAATGAGCCAGTAACAAAGCCTAAAATCAATCCAAATACCAAGGCAAGCTTTCTCATCTCTGTTATTTTTTCAAAAATGCAACATTATTGCATTTAAAGAAAATTAATCTCGAATTTTAAATTTAGAAGACCAAAATTACATACTTAGATTATTCTAACAAATTTGTTTTCTAAATAAATTTTCGATTTTTGAAGAAAAACCCAATCCATGGCATCTTCGACAGAAGAGAATTACCTCAAATCCCTATTCAACCTGGCCAATGAGCAGGGAGAAGTCAGCATTTCCGATTTGGCACAAAATCTCCATGTGTCCATGCCCACAGCCAACAGCATGGTCAAGAACCTCCAAAAACAAGGTTGGGTGGTCTATGAAAAATACAAGCCGGTAGTCCTGACCAAAGAGGGAAAAAAGGCGGCAGCTTTGGTAATCCGAAAGCATCGACTGACCGAAATGTTTTTGGTCAAAAAGATGGGCTTTGGCTGGGAGGAAGTCCACGAAGTAGCTGAACAGATCGAGCATATTCATGCCCCAAAATTCTTCGAGCGAATGGATGAAATGCTGGGTTTCCCTACCATCGACCCACATGGATCGCCTATTCCTGATGCTCAAGGTCGAATGCAGGAATTTTCCTACCAACCTCTTTCAGCCTGCAAGGTGGATCAGGAGGTACAGCTCACTGCTTTGACCAACTCTTCTACCGAATTCTTGGAATTCTTAAACGGTCGTTCCTTAAAGCTTGGCCTTCATTTAAAAATCCATTCTCGGGAAGCCTATGACCAGAGCATGATCATCAGCTACGAAAATCATCCGAGTGAAACCCTCAGTGAAAAGGTCTGTGAGCGACTTCTGGTGAGGGTGATTTAAATCTTTTGACCTAATACTTTATCTACCCGTTAAATTATCAGTTCAAGGAATTAAACCTTCTGTTAGAGCTGGAATTTATGGGTCAGTCTCATGTTAAAACCAGGGAACTGTCGAACCTTTTTCGAAGTTCATCAGATGGTGTATCTTTGACTAAATGCAAAACCACCTAAAAGATGAAATCAGAGCTATCATTTCAGGAAAGGGCCAAGTTAGGCATGGAGCAGCTATCCAAGCAGCCGCCAGTTACCTTAGCTATGGCCAAGCAACAAGCCCAAAATCTCAAATCTCAAAGCAAGTCCAAGAACAAGAAGCAAAAGATTTAGAGAAGTATATTTCAGAAAAACACTTATGGATTTCTGAAATAGATTTTTCTAAATACGTTAGTGAGGGGGCAGAACAGCGAGTTTTTTTGAAAGATGAAGAAAGCGTAATTAAGCTGAATGATGGGATTTATTATAGCTCATGGAGGGACTACTTTTACAACCTTCTTCTTCACAATTTTTTCTTTCCCGATACAGCCTATCAACTCCTTGGTTTTACCAAAGAAGAGAAATCTTTATTCTCGGTGGTTAAACAGGATTTCGTTTCAATCACTGAACCTACTGATATCAATCAGGTAAAATTATTTTTGGAGTCTAATGGATTCCTGAATACCCGAAACAATGATTATTTCAGCCCTGCATTAGGTATCATTTTGGAAGATTTACATGATGAAAATGTTCTAACTAGAAATGGGATATTATATTTCATTGATACCGTTTTCTACTTGACTGATTCTTTTTGGAAATAGCACAATCCTGATTTCCCCCTACCGCTCAAAAACTTTCCCTTGAAACAATTCCCGGACTGCTTTAGTATCGCATTACTAATGCTATCCCTATGAGACGTTTTTACTTCCTTTTCACCCTTCTATTCATTTCCTCCCTAGCTGTGGCACAAGACCGGGTCAGCGGCAAGCCTTTCGCCACCCGTTCGGAAGTCATCGCCCAAAATGGAATGGTCGCTACCGCCCAACCCCTAGCTACTCAAGTCGCTTTGGATATTTTGAAAAAAGGAGGAACAGCTATGGATGCCGCCATCGCTGCCAACGCCATGCTCGGCTTGGTGGAACCCAATGGCTGTGGAATCGGTGGAGATGTCTTTGCCATCATTTGGGATGCCAAAACGCAAAAACTCTATGGCTTCAATGGAAGCGGTCGAGCGCCTGAGCTTTTGACCATGGAAGTTTTTCAGGAAAAAGGATTGAAAAATGTGCCTTTATTGGGTCCGCTTCCCGTTTCCGTTCCGGGTTGTGTGGATGGCTGGTTTGAGATGCACGGACGATTTGGCAAGCTTCCGATGGAAGAAATCCTTCAGCCTGCCATTGACTATGCAAACAATGGATTCCCAGTCACCGAAGTGATTGCCTGGCAGATGGACCATATGTGGCCGGAGATGCAGGACATTCCTGGCTTTCGCAAAACCTACATGCCCAACGGCAAAAATACCCCGAGAAAAGGCGAGGTTTTCAAAAATCCAGATTTGGGCAGAACCTATTCCCTGATTGCCAAGGAAGGAAGATCTGCTTTTTATGAAGGAGAAATCGCCCGAACCATCGATCGCTTCATGAAAGAAAACGGAGGCTATCTTCGCTACGAAGACCTGCAAAAGCACAGGTCGGAATGGGTCGAACCCGTCAGCACCAACTATCGTGGCTACGACGTGTGGGAACTTCCCCCCAACGGACAAGGCATCGCTGTCCTCCAAATGCTCAATATTCTGGAAGGCTTCGATATCAAATCCATGGGTTTTGGCAGCACAGAATACCTACACGTACTCACTGAAGCCAAAAAACTGGCTTTTGAGGACCGGGCAAAGTTCTATGCAGACCCTGATTTCAACCAAATTCCGGTAGAAACCCTGATTTCCAAAGAATACGCAGCTGAACGAAGAAAACTGATCGATCTCAACAAAGCCGCTCAATCCTACCCTGCCGGAGAAATTGAAAAGGGAAATACGACTTACCTGACGGTCGCTGATAAGGATGGGAATATGGTTTCCTTTATCCAGAGCATTTACGACGAGTTTGGCTCGGGAATGGTGCCGGATGGCTTGGGCTTTGTTCTGCAAAACCGGGGACAGCAGTTTAATGTGCAGGACCCCAATCACTGGAATTCGCTAGCCAAAGGAAAGAGACCATTTCACACTATTATTCCGGCCTTTATCACCAAAGACGGCAAGCCTTACATCAGCTTTGGCTTGATGGGAGGTTCGGTGCAGCCTCAGGGACATACCCAGATTGTAGTCAATCTGATTGATTTCGGCATGAACCTGCAGGAAGCCGGTGATGCGCCACGAATGCGGCACAATGGCAGTTCAGAACCTACCGGGTCCAAGATGACCAATGGAGGCTCCCTCAATCTGGAAAGCGGATTTTCCTACGAGGTCATTCGCCAACTGGAAGAAATGGGCCATCGGGTAGAGTTTAGCGTGGGGCCTTACGGAGGCTATCAGGCCATTCTCTTCGATGCCATCAATAAAGTCTACATAGGTGCCTCCGAATCCCGCAAGGACGGACAGGCAGCGGGGTATTAAGTTTTGGGCTAAAGCCCAGCAATTGTTTTTTGGACTTTTTGGAATGGGCTAAAGCCACATTCCTATACAAAATATCATTTTCAGAAGGAATGTTTTAAAGCCAAATTCCTATTCAAAAGATACTAATCCAGATTTTGAATTGCCTCCACCTTTAGGTTGAGGGAAAGAAGGATCCCCAATTATTTCTGGGCTTTAGCTCTTTAGAGTTGTTTTATTATTGCTGGATAAATTCATATTAAAGTTTAATTCCTCTATAGAACTTATTTATGAAATCTTCAGGAATAGCGCCTTTTGTTTGAATAGCTTTTTCAAAACTTTCTTCGAGCCAAATTGCACCTGCCTCGCTCAATTGAATATCAGCTTTTTGCCTTAATGCGCTTTTAGGTGAAATGTTACCACTACCATTTTTATGATTTCTTGAAGTTGATTCAAAACTTTCAAAATCCAAATCATTAATTAAATCATTCATCTTTGGACAATCTTTATATGTCCCATTTATAAATTGAACCTCTTTTAGTCTTACAAAAATAGGCCAGTCTTTTATCCAATCAAGATGCTTGAAATCTTCTGGACCAGCTACATCCCTAAACCTATGGTGCTTTATGGTTACAGCTCTAGCAAAAATGGAATAGTCATTTTGGGAGTGCCTTGAAAGCTGAGCCATAAATACGATATCTCCATCTCTGTATCTATTTGGTCTTCGATCATTAGTCGTTTTTGAAAATGACAAAGCATAATGAGCTACTCCGTATCTAATGTTGTCTTCAACCAAAGTATTCATATCAGCTCTATCATTACCTAAACCAAAAAATTTAATGAAGTATTTCCTACCTTTCGTCACTTGCTCTACATACGAAGCTCCGTAATCCTTTAAGTTATCTAATTGAGAATTAATCTTTTGTGGATAATTATTAATTTCTAGAATCCAGTCCTTTAATTTATTTCTATTCAGTAATAAAGGATCTATTTGCCATAATTTATTAAAATAAGATTCTGAACTATTTACTATTTGTGAGTCGTTGGTAATTAATCCGAATTCCCTATTATTAAAAAATCCACCTGATGTAAAATTTGCGGAAGTAATAATCACAGAATTAGAATCGAATAAATAAATCTTAGCATGCAAGCCTTGAATTCCTTTAATTTCTGCTCCATTTTTCAAAAGTTTTTCAACTGCTTTGATACTAGAGACACCTGATCTAAAATCATTTAGATTGTATCTTGTTATTACTTGAATTTTATCCCCTTTAAATTCCTTAAGCAAATGGTTTACCATAATCTCAGAAATAAAGGGTGATATAATTTTCACCTTTAGTACTCCAGTTAAATTCTCTTTAAAAATTTTCAACCAATTTTCATGAATTGTTTTGATCATATTCTATCCTTTTTGATACCTCTTAAAATTCTCCGCCTGCTCAAAAATCTCCTTGTAGACCTCGTCCCGATCTACTGGGGGATAATCGTTCTCAGCAAGTAGAATAATCAAATCCACTTTCAACTCAGCCTTGATATCATCCCGTTTGCTCCAGTCGGTGTACTTGGCCTTGTCGTCCACCACATCCTTGACCTGCTGAGCCAGATGAATCAATTTCTCCTCCGGATAGACAAAGTCATACTTAATTGCTAAGGCCTTGAGAATATCATAAAAAGCCTTTTCCTCGAAATCAATCCCCAACTCAGCAAAAGAATCCTTCTCCTTTTTCATCGCATAATAAAGCTCAATAATCTCCTCGGTAAACTCTTCCAACACCTCGCTTCTCAAAACATCAGCTTCCTTGCGCTCATTGTACTTCTCGACCAGCTGCTGCATCTTCTTGGAGAACTCGATACCCTTCACCCGATTCACCTTTTTGAAGGCATCAATCGCCTTGGCCAACAACTTTTGGAGCAATTTGATCTTGGTATTGGGAAGCTTGATCTTGTCGATTTTAGCCAAATAATCGGCTTCGAAAATATCTACCTCCTTCTCGTCTCCTTCTCCCAGTTTGAAAATCTCCTCTACCCCTTCACTGATAATAGCCTCATGGATCATCTCCCTTACCTTGGCATTCATCTGATCCGTATCCGGAGCTTCTCCTTTGGTCAGTTTGAAAACAATAGAACGTACTGCGATGTAGAAATGAATTCTGTCCTTTTCCACATTGCTGAACACCGCACTTCCTGAGCAAATGTCATAGGCAGCTTTCATCCGCTTAACCAAATTCATGAAGCGTCGCTCCAATTGCTGGGTGAGCTGAACGAATTCAGCGGCTTGGTTTAGGGTATTCAGCTGCTCTAAAGGACTTCCTTCGAAGTACTTACTGGAATCAAATTTATGAAAGACTGTTTCCAGCAGATTTAGGTGATCCTTGACCACCACGATGGACTGTTCAATGTCCTCAAAATTCTGGCTATCTACTTTGGAATATTGCTTTAAGGCCAAATTCATCTGCTTCTTGATGCCGATGTAGTCTACGACCAAGCCCTTTTCTTTACCTTCAAACTTTCGGTTGACTCTGGATATGGTCTGAATTAGGGAATGCTGCTGCAAAGGCTTGTCGATGTACATGGTATCCAAAAAAGGCACATCAAATCCCGTCAACCACATATCCACCACTATGGCAATCTTGAAATTGCTCTTGATGTTCTTAAACTGCTTGTCCAGCTCCTTTCGGTATTCCTGAGTCCCGAGCAAGTTCCAAAGTTCTTCTTTATCATCCTTGCTTCGGGTCATGACCATATTTAGCATTGCCAAAGGCTTGAGCTCCCGTTGGTCTTTTTCAGAAAGCTCCGTTCCCGGTTCCGCGATACGAACCTCCCCCCATTCTGGTCGAAGGGCCAGAACTTCCTGATACAGCTGATAGGCAATCTCACGGGTGCTGCACACAAACATGGCTTTACCTGCAAGGGTACTGCCTTCCGCTACACGGGACTCATAATGCTGGACAAAGTCAGCGGCTATGGCTTGGATTCGGCTTGGATCTCCCAAGATCGTCCGCATTTGGGCCATCTGTCGTTTGCTTTCCTCTATTTGGTATTCGTTACCCCCATCTTCCGCGACCATTCTGTAGTACTGCTCGATCTCTTGGAGTTTTTGATTTTCCACCAACACTTTGGCTGATCTTCCTTCATAGACGATCCTCACCGTGATCTCATCCATCACGGACTCGGTCATGGTGTAGCTGTCCACAATCTCCCCAAACACATCCATGGTGGCATCGATCGGAGTGCCGGTAAAACCCACGTAGGTAGCATTGGGAAGGGAGTCGTGGAGGTGCTTCGCAAAACCAAAGCTCTTTTTTACTCCCTTTTCAGTAATCTTTATTTTCTGATCGAGATTAGTCTGACTGCGATGCGCTTCATCCGAAATGCAAATCACATTACTGCGCTCAGTCAGGAGTTCGGTGTCCTCATTAAACTTATGGATGGTGGTCAAAAAGACCCCTCCGCTGTTTCTCCCCTTGAGTTCTTCTCGCAACTCGGCCCGGCTTCCCACACTCTTGATCACATTGTCCCCGACAAAGCGCTTGGCATTGGTAAACTGCCCGCTTAGCTGTTCATCCAGATCTGTTCGGTCGGTAATCAGTACAATGGTCGGACTGGCAAAGTCCAAACTCTTCATCAGCAATCGAGTCAGGTAGAGCATGGTGAAGCTTTTCCCGCAACCGGTGGCCCCGAAATAGGTGCCTCCTTTGCCGTCTCCCTGAGGATGCTGATGGAGTTTGATGTTTTCAAAAAGCTTGGTCGCAGCGTAGTATTGAGGATAGCGACAGACGATCTTCTCCTCCCGCTTGGAAGTGTCCGGGAGATAGATAAAATTATGAATGATATCCAAAAGACGATGCTTATCCAGCATGCCCTTGACCAAGGTATAGAGACTGTCTATTCCATGAACTTGGGTGGATTTTCCCGTTTTGGGATCAATTTCCTTATCCAGTCCTTCGATTTTCCTCCAGGCATAGAAGAATTCATAGGGGGCAAAAAAGCTTCCTCCCTTGGTGTTGACCCCGTCGGAGATCACACAAAAGGCATTGTATTTAAAGAGATCAGGGATATCCTTTTTGTAGCGAATAGTAAGTTGTTTGTATGCTTCATAAATGCGAACGCCTTCCCTGATAGAAGACTTAAATTCAAAAACCACCAGCGGTAAGCCGTTCACATAAAGAATTCCATCGGGAATTCGCTTCTCAAAACCCTGGATCTCCAACTGATTGACAAACTTGAAAATATTCCGCTCGGGATGCTGATAGTCAATCAGGGAAATGTAGATGTCTTTCTGCTTTCGGTCTTCCCGCTTCAATAAAAAGCCATCTCGCACCCAATGCATGAGAGTTTTATTGGTTTCGTAGAGATCGGAGGCGGGCAACTTTTCCAGATCCCGGATAATTCCAAAAATCTCATTGGGAGTGATCCGTTCTTCTGAATATTGCTCCTGAAGAAAATCCTGCAAATCCTCCCGAATCAGCACCTCCTCCTTGGATCGAATAATCTCCTCTCCGGGTACATAGGGATAACCTTGCGCCTCCAAAAGCGAGATAAATACCTGTTCGAGTTGGGATTCGGTGAATTTCATAGGTTAAATTCTGCGAACCGAAAAGCCCTGGCTTTCAGTTCGATTTGTTGGTTGGGGATACCAATTTTTTTGGCGAGAGTTCTCCATTGAAGCACAGCCTTGCAGATTTCTTCTTTGATCACTAAGGCTCTTTTCGGTTTGATTCTGAAAAAGGGAGTGACATCCATTGCCAAGTCCAGGCTTAAGGAATTGTCATTTTCTGAAATATTCAGTTTCAATCCAGAACCAGTTTCAACCGGATTGATGTCATAGGCTGGCGAAAGCCTCCATCCACCTTGGGTCAAAATAAATCCATGATTTCTCAAATGGTCATCCACATTACTAACACAAATGCTAAAAACTATCCTTCGCCAGAGTTCCTCCAAGTCTTCTTGAACAGAAGCGCTGCTACTCGCAATAAACTCTGCCAGTTCAAGATAACTAATTCCATCTAAATAATCTTGACCATCTCTATATCCTAGCAAGGTCATCGCTGAGGCAAAATGAATTCGTGTTCCATTTGCTCTCCTGTCAAATCGTTTGGTAAGAAAAGTATGATTACTGGAGGAAAAACGCTGAGCCATGCCTTCAGCCATCTGTATGCCAGCACTTAAGGCCAACTGATGGACTACCCATTCCCATCCACCGATATCTGAGTCATCCTGTTTACTTGGGAACTTTGCAATCCATAGGTTTTGATCAGTATCCAGCACACTGGCTTTTGGTCTTGCTCCACCTAGGGAGGAGCCGGGGGCAACCAACATTTGAAGCCAACGCAAATATTCCGGATCATTTGAGACATCCTCTTCCTCGAGGCGAAGACTAATCTGCTCCAATTCTCGGATGGAAGTCCAGGGAGGACTTGCCAGCTTGGAGTCATTGCTCAAAAATGGCCCTTCAGCATCTAGTTTAAATCGCAATCCCCCCATTCTGTGTCCGTCAAATACGCCCAATAAATAGTCGGATTCTACTAAATTCCTTTCCTGTCTTCCTTCTATTCGAGCCAATGCGGCCTCCCTTCTGCGCATCAGTACCCTTCCCCAGCGATCAGGAGAGGAATCGAGAAATACCCCAAAATTGGATTTCTCGGAAGTGTTGACATATTGCTTTCCTCCATAGAGCTGAAGGTCCGGATCCAAAAGTTGAGAATGAGGGCTTTTCAGCCAATAAGGATCGTACTCGAAAGAGAGGATTTCCTTCCCACGAAGCAACTCTGCCTGAAGTTTCCCCATGAGCATGGGATTATCGATCCCTTCCCAATCGGCATATACCCAAATGCGTTGTTTAGTCCCTGCCATCAGTTTTCTTTTTAGGAGCGCGCTCTTTGGTGATCAGTTGGGCGTCTTGCAGTTTCCTCCCCAGCTCATCATCCTTGGCCAAAAGCAAAAAGTCCTGCTCCAGACCCAAGACCCGCATCACATTCAGGTAATTCCCTATGCTTACACCGGGATGTCCCTGCTCAATTTTTACTAAAGTAGAGCGCCCGATACCTGCGCGCTCAGCCACCTGCTCGCTGCTGAGCTTTCTTCGTAAGCGGGCCAGTTTGATGTTTTCGCCCACCTCACTGAGGATTCGCTGAAGTTTTGGAAAAAGGACAGGAGAAGTATTTGCCATAATGTATCAATAATGACACAAAATTAAATAAAATGTTTAAATAATGATACATTATAACTTAAATCTAGCTGATACCTCTATCAAAATCAATCCCGAATCAGAACTTCCTCCTTGGATCGGATAACCTCCTCTCCTGGCACATAGGGATAACCCTGCGCCTCCAAAAGCGAGATAAATACCTGTTCGAGTTGGGATTCGGTGAATTTCATTCCATCCCAATTATAATCCACATACCTGTAGTTTCCCCTTCTCTTTCAATCATTTTTTTCTTTTTGAGGGCATCCGTGTGCTTTTGTACTGCTGATTCATTTATTCCTAGTTTTTTAGCCAGTTCTTTCCTCGAAATCCTTGGGTTTGCAACAATGAGTTCAAAAACGGCTTTTTGCCTTTCGGTTAAATTTCCAATTTGACCACCTGCTTGACCACCTGCTTGACCACCTATTTGACCACCCATTGTACCACTTTTTGTACCACCCATTGTACCACCTTCCTGCTTAAACAAAGTCACCTGAATTCCTCCATCTTTTTCCTGGATTTCAGGGTCGGGTAGTCCTGCTTCTTTACAGGCTTCGATAATTTTTAGCGTGCCTCTTCCCCAAGCATCGATATAGCCGGATTTGAAGCAAGCATCGGCCAGGATAGGATTTCTGGGGCAGAGACTATGCTCAACCTTGCATTTAGAGGTTTGTGGGTGGCACTGCACCTCCAAAAGCGAGATAAATACCTGTTCGTTTGGGATTCGGTGAATTTCATAGGTTTACTTCAGAATTTTCCAATATCTGGATCGGTCACTGCCTACTCGTTCAATTACTCCTTTTTTCTTTAATACGGCAATATTTTTATCTATTGCGGTTGAACTTATACCTATTTTCATTGCCATTTCAACTTTGCTGACCTTAGGGTTTTCCGCAATCAGTTTTATGATCTGCTCTTGGCTTTCTGCCAACCCATCTACCAACCCATCTACCAACCCAACTTTTGTGGTTTTAAACAAAGTCACCTGAATTCCTCCGTCTTTTTCCTGGATTTCGGGGTCAGGGAGACCGGCTTCTTTACAGGCCTCAATGATTTTAAGGGTGCCTCTTCCCCAAGCATCAATATAGCCGGATTTGAAGCAAGCATCGGCAAGGATAGGATTTCTGGAGCGGGATTTATGCTCAACCTTGCATTTTGAGATTTATGGTTGGCCCTGCGCCTCCAAAAGCGAGATAAATACCTGTTCTAGTTGGAATTCGGTGAATTTCATAGATTTTAAAAAATATCATCTAAATCAAGCAAATCGGAATCATTATTAAGGTTATCTGTACTTTCCTCCTCTTCCTCCTCCAAAGAATTGGACGGAGCTGATGGTGTTCTTTCTTTTTCTTGCCAATCATCAGCAACTTCTTTCCAATTTACTTCACGCATGACATCTTCCTCCTGATCATTTTTTCTTGTCCATACATTCCAAAAATCAGGATCATCTGATTGTGGTCTTTGTTCAAAAGGTAGATCACGTACTTTCATCAATATTGGCAATTCAGATGCCCACCCAAGTAAAACAGCATTTTGGGATGGTAATGAGGGAAGTTCCCTTAGTAAACCTCGAAAAGTATCTGGAAGTAACCTACTTACTAATTCCTGATCCCGATCATTGCTAATACGGTGTAAAATGTAAGAGTTGCATTGGGAAAGAACCGTAGGAGATAGTTCTGAAGGTCGTTGAGAGGAGAGTACCAACCCTAGACCAAATTTTCTTCCCTCTCGTGCGATTTTTTCAAATGCTTTAGTGCAAATGGAGGAGCTATTTCCTTCAGTATTATCATTATAGCGTGTAATAAAGGAATGTGCCTCCTCCATTACCAAAACAGAAGGGAGCACTTTTTTATTTAACTTCCTGTATCGTTGAAGTGCTTCAAATACTATTCTTGAAATTACTGATGTGGTTATATGAACTATTTCAGAAGGGACTAATGAAAGGTCAATAATTGTAACGGAAGTCTTTTCACCAGTTCCAAGATATTTCTCTAACCATTTGTCAAGTTCCCTTTCCGTTCTTGCACCAAGAATAGAATTCATCCGAGAATCCCCAAGTAGTGTTCTAATTCTGGCGTTTAGGAATTCCAAGTACTGTTCATTACCAGTTTCTTGAGCCAATGCTTCTAAATAACTTAGAAAAACATCCCCATCAAAGGGAATGGGGATATCCTCATTTTTCGGGTAAAGTTCGCTATCACTACCCCCGAGGTCCATAAATGTCTCCCTTGTAACTTTTATAAGAGATTCAATATCCTCTACTGTATACTCAAAGTAGTTTACCCATCCATTTTTTTGTTCAGCTTTGTGGCCATTTATTAGTTCTTCAATCCGCTGAATAAGAGCATTCAAAAGCTCAGCCTCCAAGTCAAAAGATTCCAATGACTTTTTCCAAGTAATCAGTCTTTCCGTGAAATTCTTGTTATGTGGAAATCCCTGATAAGGCTCACCTTTGTTCTCACTTGCAATGGTAGATTGAAGAATTATGCCAATAAATTTCTTAGCTTTTAAATTTACATCAGACTGGAAAAGAAGTTCTTCATTCCTCATAGCCCTTAAGGCTTGTTTTAGGAGTGGTAACTGCGCTCCTGACTTTGCTTGAGTAAATGCGCGCCATTCCTCACTATTCCAGAGCCAGAGAGGTACTTGCAAGCAATTCTCGCCTTCTTCACTTACTTGAAGGACTTTCGCAATACCTTCAAATGCTTTGGAATATTCGCCGTTAGGGTCAAGAATAATAAATCGTGCATTTGCATTTTCTCCTTGCATTGTGGCATCCAAAGACCATTGAATCAATCCTGCAACTGTACAAGATTTACCACTTCCAGTATTTCCCAAAACAGCAAGATGTCTTCCAAACAACCTATCTGGATCAATCTTAACCTCTGCATTTGCAGTCAAAGGGCTCGTACCTATAAATACTCTTCTGTTAGAACCAGATTCGACTATTGAATTAAGCTGTAAATCAGTAGGAATCAATACAGGCGAGCCTATACTAGGAAATGAATGAACACCACGCTGGAATTTAAATTCCTCGTTTGAATTCATTTTCAAAATGCCCAAAGGAGCCACTTTCATTTTACGGATTGGAAATGGCAAATCGATTAAACCATAGTCTTGATAGCCTTTTCTTTTTGGAAAAGCCGAACGTTCTATATTAATCCATTCTACTTGGCATACAATGTGACCACGCTCGTTCGGTATTAAAACATAACTATTTATCCTTGGGAATTCCCTTGGTAATCCAGCATTTGCAGCAATACCATCAGGCGCTTCCAGGTCAAGTTGAACCTTTATTTCATCGGGAGCTATAAATTCAACAACCCCAATTCGTAAGTCAGCGTGGTTTTCAATAGGAGATCTACTCATGATCTTCAGATTTTTCCTCTTTTTCTGATTCATTTAAAGGTCTAGAAGTCACTCCTCTTGCTTTTAATAGATCTGCCATCTTATAGGTTGTTCTATCAATTGCAGGTTTAGGCAAAAAATGATCGACAAGTGTCTTTAAATTGCCAAAATGATTTCCAATTAAAAGGGTTATTTGGACTGGACGTTTAGCCTTTTTGTAAAAATTTTGAATACGATCTCCGGTGTCTTCGAAAGCTATAATTACAAGATGTGTTGAAGGAATTGTAAGCATATCTACCAAAACACGATTTATATGATCATCTCCAAAACTGTAGCCATAAGTTACAACAGTCGAATTTGGCCTGATCACGGACCCAGCAAAGTCACGGAACAATTCCACGTAGGGATATTCTGAAGTTTCACGGTCTTTTGATGAATTTGGATAAATCATTAAACTTCCACCATCTGTATTGTAGGTAGTGATGTCAGTTGCACCGTAAGGCAGCGCAAATCTTCTGACAACTCCATCTTTTTCAGACCAGTCAATCGATCCATGAAGTTTTGTAAAATTTACTACCCCTTCAAGATATCTTGGTTCCCCTCTGATGCCAGGTGGGTTATAATGAAGATCAATATTAAGTCTTGATGAACGGAAGATTGGAGAAATACTACCTACAAAACGATCTATCAAATGCAATCCTGCTAATTCAGCCCCGAACTCCAAAACTCTATCATAATTAATGGTAAACAGGTTTAAACGTTCCCGAGTGGCAATCCTACTAGCAAAGCTTAGTAGGAAGTTCATAAGGTACTCTGCCGCTTCATCTTTAGAGGATGTTACAATATTAGATTCAGCTTGCAATACGTTATTTGAAAATTCCTTAATACCATCTTCTAATTCACTCTTAAGTGTTTTTAATTTATCAAGGAATTCTTTGTCCGTTTTTTCAGAAGCATTGCATAAATAAACATCAAGCCCTTTTATAAGATCATTAATAGTGCGAATTTGATCTTCTATATTAGGGTCAGATCCTCTTCCGGCCCTCTCAGATGATTCTTTGGATTTCTTTATAATTTCATTTTTAAAAACTGAAATATTTATCTGGGACATCCCTGCTCCAGCGGAACCCGTAGCTATAAAATGTACTGCATTAGAAATACCTGCACCAGTAAGAAGAGCAAGGTGTTCACTTTGAAACAAAGCAGTAAGCCAAGGTTCTATTTGATCTCTTAAATTTTCACCATCAGGATCTTCAATTTCAGTTGGAACTTTATAATCCCTAAGTTTAATAATGTTCTTATTCAGCCAAGAAATGGACTCTTCCATGATTCACTGTTTTTTGATTTTTTAAACTTGTTAACAAATCCTCACCCTTCCACTAATCAACTCCGGTAATAACCTGTCTCGAAGTTGAGTTAGGGTTTCAATTTCATTTTGTATTTCAACTTGTTTTAGAATGAGATCCTTAACCATACTTTCAAAGGCATTACATACATTTTTTGGCGCTATAGGGATTTGCTTGGCAGCTAATTCCATCCAGTGTCTTCTATATTCTTCAAAAGATTGTACTCCTAATAAAGAAAAATAGGTCCAAATAGTATTTCTAACCTTTCCTTTTAAAGCAATAACATTGGCTGATATTGAGAATGGTTTCATTCCTAACTTCATAACGCATGTATGATCTCCGAAAATAAAGGCCGGATCATCAGATGTAGCGATTATGTCTGGTTTTCCATTATGGTATCCCATTAGGATATTCGCACCTTGCTCATAAACTGGTGTATTCCCAAAGGGAGATAAATCTTCTTTTTTATAGCGAATAGATACTTTTAGCCTATTTAGGACTAATTCAACCTGTTCATTGGTCCACCCCTCAGGAATCCATTTCCCCAATGTCTCATTAAAGACAAAAGATGCTGGAAACTGAGCTGCTAGGCTTGGATTGGTGTGGAGGAGTTTTTTGTCAGTTGGGACTTTTTTCCTTTTAGCTGCTTTCCTTTGAAGCTCCTCGGGGATTTCATTGTCTTGGGCGATGGCGTTATCCAACACCGGATCGAAGTCCACAAACCAAGACTTAAATAGGGCTTGGGCCATGGTCTCCAAGGTTTGGTTCATTTGGCGGTTGAGCTCGATCTTCTCATCCAAGGAACCTAGAATATGGGCGATAGCTTTTTGCTCTGGAAGAGGAGGATAAAAAATATTTACATCGCTTAGTATTTTAGTATTGATGGAAGGCATTGTTGCTCCAACAGCAATACTTCTTATATGATTTTTAAAAGATTCAGTTCCGAAAAAATATGACAGGTATTGTGGGTCAATTTTTGATTTATTAGCCCTAACTCTTAGACATCTGCCAGAAAACATCCAGCCCTCTTCTTTCTTTCTTACAAGGCTTCGCCGATCTACTGATCCCACCCTAGAAAACACAATATCCCCTTCTTTGAGAGTATATTTAATTAACCTTTTTAAATCCTCATTTGAAACTCTTGGTGCATTATCTCCATTAATAAAGCCTGAATCTAAATGTTCAACTGTAATTATTGGAGTACCATTAATAACATAATCTTCTTTGTGAAGTTGGCTTCCAAATGGTCCAGTTTGAATCCCATCTTTACTAACACAAATCTCTTTTAAGGTTGAATTTTGAAGATTTGAGGCAATTTTCCCATACTCTGTATTTATCCACTCACTCATACCCCAAACCCTTTAAATTCTCTAAAATAGCCAAATCCAGTTCTTTGGCTTGTGCCAATTGGGATTTGAAGGCGGCAGTCAGTTCGCTCATTTTTTCCTCGAAAATCTCTCCGTTGTCCTCTTCCTCGGCTATGCCCACATAGCGTCCCGGAGTCAGGACATAGTCGTTGGCTGCGATCTCGGAGAGGGTGGCGGACTTGCAGAAGCCGGGTACGTCTTCGTAGGCTTTCGTCATGGCGAGCGGAGCGCGGCCATCTTTTTCGTTAGGAGATTGAGATTGCTTCGCTCCTTCGTCGCTCCCGCCACGGCGGGCAGGCGCAATGACGTTTCCATCTTCCCCCTTCAGGGAAATCGAGGGGGTTGGGATCGAGGGGGCATTTCGCCAGTTGTGATAGGTAGACGCAATTAGCTCAATATCCTCCTTGGTCAGTTCCTTCTGTGTGCGGTCGATCATGGTGCCGAGTTGGCGGGCATCGATAAAGAGGGTTTCTCCCCGTCGATCTCTGAATGATCTGCCGGAAGCCGAGCTTGTCGAGGCCTTATTTTTGGTCACAAACCAGAGACAAACCGGAATCTGTGTGGTATAAAACAGTTGCCCCGGCAGTGCAATCATGCAGTCCACCAAGTCCTTTTCCACCAGTTCGCGACGGATATCTCCCTCCCCGGAGGTATTGGAGCTCATGGACCCATTGGCCATCACAAAGCCGGCCGTGCCGTTTTCCGATAGCTTGCTGAGCATGTGCAGCATCCAGGCATAGTTGGCATTGCCGGTGGGCGGAGTGGTGAAACCCGACCATCTCGGATCGTCTTCCAGCTCGTTTTTCTCCCTCCACTGACTTTGGTTGAAGGGAGGATTGGCCAAGATGAAGTCGGCCTTCAGGTCGGGATGCTGATCCCGGAAAAAGGTATTGGCAGGTACCTCGCCCAGATTGGCGGCAATGCCCCGGATGGCGAGGTTCATCTTGGCGAGTTTGTACGTCACCGCCGTAAACTCCTGCCCATAAATGGAAATGTCCTTGGTATTGCCCTGATGACTCTGCACAAACTTGATGGACTGAACAAACATCCCACCCGAACCGCAGCAGGGGTCATAGATCTTTCCCTTGTAGGGTTCCAGCATTTCGGCGATCAGATTCACAATGGATTTGGGCGTGTAGAATTCCCCGCCTCCCTTGCCCTCAGCAGCTGCAAAGCGGCCGAGGAAGTATTCGTAGATCCGACCGACTACATCTTCTTCTTTGTCTCCGACCGTATCGATATTATTGATGGTGTCCAGGAGGGCAGCCAACTTGCTCGGATCCATAGCCAGTCGGGAAAAGTAATTGTCCGGCAAGGCTCCTTTCAGGGAAGGGTTGTTTTTCTCGATGGTATGCAGGGCTGTATCCACGATCAGGGCGATTTGATCCTGCTTGGAGTTTTCCATCACATGGGACCAGCGGCTTTCCGGAGCGAGGAAGAAGACATTCTTCATGTTGTAGAATTCCTTCATCTCCAGGTACTTTTCCTTGCCCTCGGCAATGAGTTCGGCTCTTCGCTCTTCAAATTTGTCCGAGGCAAACTTCAAAAATATCAATCCGAGGACGACATGCTTGTATTCTGAGCTTTCGACAGTTCCTCGCAGTTTATTGGCCGAATCCCAGAGGGTTTCTTCCATGGATTTGGTAATCTTTTGGGCTGCTTTTTTAGCCATTGGTAATGAGCTGTAATTAAGTTTTGAAAGGATTTTCCCCGAAATTTTAATGGAGCCAAAAGTTGATCTCCAAATCCTTGAAAAAATCTCGGGATGGTTTTGAAATTAAAGATATAAAACTTGGACAGTTGAAAAAGACTATTCATCAAAAATCATCCTCTCGGGCTAAAAAAACCTGAAAGGCATAGGCCTCCGAATCCCGAAAAGATGGGCAGGCCGCGGGGTACTAAATCAAAAAGAGCCATCGATGATGGCTCTTTTTGATCTATAGGCTTTTCTGCCAATTCCAGCTGTCCCGCATGGAGTCTTCCAGGGAGAATTTGGGATACCAGCCCAGCACCTGATTGATTTTGGTGGTATCCGCCCAGACCTGCACCACGTCGCCGGGTCTTCTTGGTCCGATTTCGTAATTGAGCTTTTGCCCACTAACTTTTTCGAAGGTTTGGATCACTTCCAAAACGGAATTGCCCTGACCTGTACCCACATTAAATACCTCGTAGAAATCGGCAGGCTGATTTTCCAGATAGCTAAAAGCCCTCAAATGGGCATCGGCCAAGTCCACCACATGAATATAATCCCGGATGCAGCTTCCGTCCGGAGTGTCATAATCATCGCCGAAAACCGTGAGTTTTTCCCGGATTCCCGCGGCAGTTTGGGTGATAAATGGAACCAGATTGTTTGGTGTACCCAAAGGCAACTCACCGATTTTGCTGCTCGGATGCGCTCCTACCGGGTTGAAATACCGAAGAGAAATCACCCGGATTCCTCCCTTGCTTTTTACCACATCGATCAGAATGTCCTCACATATTTTCTTGGTATTGCCATAGGGACTTTCAGCTTCCTGACGTGGAGTAGCCTCGGTCACAGGAAGGATTTCAGGCTGACCATAGACCGTGCAGGATGAGGAAAACACCAAATCTTTGATCTTCATATCCTGCATCCATTCCAAAAGGACAATCAGTGCGCTGACATTATTCCGGTAATATTTCAGTGGCAATCGGGTACTTTCTCCTACAGCTTTAAAAGCGGCAAAATGAATTACTCCAGCCAATTGATGCTCACTGCTGATGGTATTCAGGAGGTTTCGATCGCTACAATCCCCGGAGTAAAACTGAAATCGCTTACCCGTGATTTCCTCCAGGCGATCCAAAACTTTTGGGTCTGAATTGGATAAATCATCCAAAATAACGGGCTCAATTCCTGCAGCCCAAAGCTCCACTGCGGTATGGGAACCGATATATCCGGCTCCTCCGGTAATCAAAATTTTCTTCATTCGGTATAAAAGTGAATTCAGAACAAAACTATTGCAAATCCTCCCAATTCAAAGCAGAAAAGTTATCGGATTAAGGTAAAAACTCCCTTTTGCTCCTCGGTGACACGCTCTCCTTGCCACTGATAGCTATAGCGGATTAGGAAGGAGAAAGATCCCGGAGGAGTCTCGGTGCCATTCAAAAGTCCATCCCAAGGCTCTCTTCCCCGATAAACCAATCCTCCCCATTTATCCCAAATGAAAAGTTCATAATCAATGCTGCAATTGGAAACCGGACCGAAGCGTCCACGTTCCGGATCAAAACCTGTCGGCATTCTGACCTGTGCTTTGGCCTGATTGACTTGGGCTTTTCCGGTGAGCACGCATCCCTCCGCATCGGTAATGGTGTAGCCAAACTCCCCAAATGGAAGCTCTACCAGTCTATTTCCTGTTTGTCCATTGTCCCAAATCACTTCATAAGGACCGGTTCCACCACTGATCTGCAATTCCAATTCTCCATCCAAACTTCCCTCGCAACCGGGATTATTGACCAAAGCCAAAACCGTAAGCTCATCGGGAGACTCGATTTCCAGGGAAACCCCGATTTGACAACCGCGTTGGTCCTCGACAAGAATCTCATTTTCTCCAGCCTCCAAGCCCAATACCTGAAGGACATTCCCATCCCAAATGGATTGAAAGCCTACTGCCGAATAAGGTGGGGTTCCTCCCCTGAGTCGGATTTCAGCCATTCCGTCATTTCCTCCAAAGCAAGAAACTGAAAACGCATCAGGTTCGCCCTGAACCTCCAAGGCTTGAGGCTCTTCCAAGGTGATGCTAAGCTGCTCCTCGGCACAACCCGAACGATCTCTGACCCAAACCTCATAGGTTCCGCTGGGAAGTCCCTGAGCGACCGCCGAGTTGAGCTTGGGGTCATGAGACCATTCAAAATCATACACGCCAGAACCGCCTTGAGGATTGACCTGAATCCGGCCATTGGATTGACCCGGACAGGCTGGAGTCAATACATCGGCGCTTCCCAAGCGAAATTCAGGGTAAATCACCACGCTCAAAGCTTCAGAAACCCCGAAACAGGACGGATTGGCTGTATTTTTCTCCTCATAGAAAATCTTCTTTACCGGGGCATTCAGATCCCAAGTCACGTTCACCTGAGCCGTTCCCTGACCGGAAGTCAAAACACCTCCGGTAACGGTCCAGGTATAGATTCGATTTTCATTGGGAAAAGGAACTTCATAAATCAAATCATTCTCCCCACCACATAGCCCTGAATCCCCTTTGGGCAAAGCCGGTTCAATCGCCTCAGTAATTTCCACATTTAGCCGGACCGTTTCTCCCGGGCAACCCTGATCGGTGAATGGGGTGGCGCGAATAAAAGCTGTGGTAGAAGGAGCTCCCCATCTCACTTTTACCGACTCTAAAGATTCTTCCAAAATCTCTCCTCCCTCAATCTCCCAATCGACCCGATGGACATTTACGGTATCAGTCAGGTTGTAAACTTGCTCATCCAAAAGCGGACAAACCGACTCCGGACCGGAGATTTGAGCGGAAATCTCCTTTACTTCCACTTCAAAGCGGAAGGTTTCCTGCTCATCACAGTCTCCCGAACCCGATGAGGCAAACACCTCCACGAGATACTTACCCGGCTGGGTGAAGGTATGGCTTACCTCCTGCCCTTGCTTCAGGGATGTGCTATCTCCGAAATTCCACTCGAATTCGGTGAAAATGGGATCTTCGGGCAATATCTTCCAAGTTCCTTCCTGATTCAGACAACCTACCCGATCTCCCTCCACTTCAAAAGCATAATTAGTCTCCGTCTCAAACTGGATACTTTCCATTCCAAGACCAATAGGATATCCGTAAGATTCGACCTGACCCGAACCATAGACATAGCCAATAAACCCTTCCGGGTTACTCAGGATATGCGGCCCCTCACTTACTTCCATTTGCAGGTACTCAAAGTCGGCACCTAGGACCGAACGAAACAAACTTCCTATATTCTGCCCGTCCAGTTTAGTCTGAGAGGCAGTCCCTTTATTGACCAAGACATTGATATAATGCTTCAGGGAAATATTGAATCGCCCATAAAGCTTGCCTGTAGAGAAGGGAGCTTCACGGATCATCTGATTGGTGGGGGAATAGGCAAAAAGTGTAGGGTCACCCAAGGAGGCCACGAAGAACTCATTGCAAAAGCCGCTTTTGGACAGAACGGCCATAGAAGCGGGTTTGGAAGTTTCGATATGCACCACTTGGCTCTTGTCAAACTCCAGTTGGGTGTATTTTCGGGCATTGAGACGGGTCTCCAGTCTCCCGTTGACATAGACTTCAGTATTGTCTTCCATTGCCAGAATTTTGACAAACTCACCTGAGGTCCGGTCTTTTAGCGGGATATGGACAAAGGATTTTCCCCAAGTATTCGTAGGATAAGCCTGATGAAAAAGGTGATCCCCCGTAGTCCCGCAGATTCCCGAACTGGACATTCGGTTTCCACCAAACACCGCGACTTTCTTACAATTGGTTTCGTTGTCATTGATCACCCGAACGATTGTTCCTGTCAAATCCGCATCGGCTTTGATTTGATAGGCATCGCCTTGATTGAGGGTGATTTTTAAGGAGTAATTGATGGGAATGCCCGTTTGGGTTCGAGCTGAGGGAATGATTTCCACCTCAGTGTTGTCCTCTGTTCCTAAGACCAAAAGGGAACTTTCCAGGGTGGTATGATTGAGGGAAGACCCGGTAATCAGCGCCCTCTCGTGATGGGACATGACCAAGTAATCCAATCCGAGAGACTCTTTGGGCAAAACCACGGTTCCGTCCGTACTGTAGGACCGACCATTTAATGCATGTACGGCCAATTCTCCCGAAGATACAATCTGCACAAATCGCTTTTCTACCCTTCCGGAAGCCGAGAGAATGAGCCCTTCTGCATTGGCATCAAACTCCCGGACAAACTGCTGCCCTTTTTCCAATTCAAAAGGAATACTCTGTCTTGGAGTAGTGATCGTTCCAATTGACCTTTCATTGGCTGTAAGGATGATCAGTGCTTTTTCAGGAGCTACATTGACTGAGTCAAGAGGCCTTCCATTTTCCAGAAAACCAACAAAAAACTCCTTGCCTAGGGTATTGACCTGAGAAAAGCTTTCCAATGGCAAAAGAAATAAAAGCAGGGCCAGTATGCTGCTTATTCCGATTGCTTTGCCTTCCAGTCTCATTTACCACCCCAATTTGAGTTTCTATCTAACGAGAAAAAATGAACCTTGCAATTCCTTGTTTTCAGGAATTCCTTCCAGAGAGTACGAATAAATGGCTCTGTAGGTGTAGGTCCCTGTTGGCACCTCTTCGCCTTGGTAAGTTCCGTCCCAGCCTGTGTTTCCAAAATAGATCAATTGTCCCCAGCGATTGTAGATAAACAACTGAAAAGCCGCCTCACAGTTTGAAACGCCTTCATAAAGCCCCGGGGACTGTCTCGGATCAAAACCTGTTGGCATCCGGACTTGGGGGGCAGCCTCAGAAACTATCCCTCTTCCCAGACTTACACAACCATTCGCATCTGTAACTTCCAGATCATATTGACCGGCACTTAAGCCATCGACCGAAGCCCCTGATCGGGACAGCGTATTCCACTGGAATACGAAAGGCCCGTTTCCTCCTGCTGGCAAAGCCAATAATTCTCCCTCAGCACCTCCCGGGCAAGCAGGCTTTTCCAATCGGACATCTACTTGCAAAGCTGGAGGTGAATCTATATCAAAACTAACCGGAATCCTGCACCCATTGGCATCGATCACTTCCCACTGATACGTCCCTTGAGGCAATTGATCCAAACTTAACCGACCGGAAAATACATTTTGGCCATTAAAATCTACTGTGTAGGGAGCTACACCTCCAGCTATCTCCAATTCCAGTTCACCATCCGCTTTTCCAAAGCAAGAAGTAGCAACAGGGGAAACAGATACTACGCTCAAGGCTTCGGGTTCTACTATTTCAATATTCTCCACCGTTCTGAGGCAACCCCGCTCATCTCTAATCTCAACGGTGTAAACTCCGGCCAAAAGCTGATTCGCATTGGGAGAATTCAGACTGGAATCGTGTGACCACGTATAGGTATAGCTTCCCGTCCCGCCTGATATTTCCAGACGGATCGAACCGGAATTATCTCCATTGCAGGCTACATCCTGGACATTTTGAATCCTTGCGGTAAACTCAGGAGCTATACTCACCCGATGAACAGGAGCTTTTCCCTCACAGGAATTATCGATCAAGCTGAAAGCCACGTACTCGATTTCGCCCTCGATCCCCGGCTGATCCCAAATCACTTCCACACGAGAAGTACCTTGTCCAGAAACGACTTGACCTCCTGTGACTGTCCATTCATAGCCTCTCGAACTACTGGAATTAGGTGCTTCATAGAAATAGGATAGGCTCGGATCAAAGCAAATTTCCTCTGCCCCTTCGGCCTCAGTCACTTCGATGCGCTGATTGATCACCACCGGCCATTCGATGGCTTCCCCGGGGCATCCATTGGGAGAAAACGGAATCAATCGAACAAGGGCTTCAGGATTTGCAGCTCCCCACTTTACCAATACCGAATCCCCGTAATCCTGCAAGATTTCCCCTCCTTCTATTTCAAAAATCCCACCAGCCACATTCTCTTTTCCCTTTATGCGATAAAGAACCTCCTCGACCTCAGGACATACTGACTGCTCGCCTAAGATCTCCGCCTTCGTCTCCAAAACTTCCACTTCAAATACCACTTCCTCCTGCTCATCGCATGAATTAGGACTCAAAGCCGCGGTGATTGTCACTTCATAGACCCCCGGCTGAGAAAAAGTATGTGGCACTTGCTTTCCTACTTCCGGATCCGAACCATCCCCAAAATCCCAAACAAAA
Source organism: Algoriphagus taiwanensis (assembly GCF_036245645.1). Classification (NCBI taxonomy): domain Bacteria; kingdom Pseudomonadati; phylum Bacteroidota; class Cytophagia; order Cytophagales; family Cyclobacteriaceae; genus Algoriphagus; species Algoriphagus taiwanensis. The sequence goes on from NZ_BTPE01000009.1 coordinate 129,415, forward strand.
TAGCTGAAATCAGGATTGTCCGGCTTCACATCCCATACTCCTTCCACATTGAGACAAGCCACTTTTTCGCCCACAACATCAAATCCATACTCCGTCTCTGTCTGAAAATTGAGATTGTCCAATGCGGCACCTGCGGCGTACCCATAAGATTCCAATTCCCCAAATCCATAAACAAAGGCATTAAATCCTGAGGGATTATTCAATCGGTGCACTCCTTGAGTGATGTTGACTCGGGCGTATTGTAAATCAGGATCACCGGGAAGCGGAAAAAAACGCCCACCGATATTTTGCCCATCCAAAAGTGTTCTGTTTTGCTCGCCGGTCTTGACTACAATATTGACATAATGACTTGTAATGGATGGAAGATTAAGTGAGTTGAAAGTAAGCTGGGTAAGAAACTGCTCGGCAGGGCTGTAGGTAATCATGAATGGATCTCCTGAAAGTTGGCTGGGAGAATTTGGCTGATTACAGGCCATACTTTTGGAAAAAACAGTAACTGAGGCGGGTTTGGATGTATCGATTTTCCCTGACTCATTGATCCCAAACTCAAGAGAAAGAAATTCTCCCCGGTTGATGCTTCCACGGGAGGCTCCATTGACGAATACTTCCGTATTATCCTCCGAGGCCAAAACCTTGACCAATTCTCCGGAAGTCCGTCCATTCAGTGCAACATGGGCAAATGAAGTCCCCCAAGTATTCACCGGGTAAGCCTGCTGAAAAAGGTGATCATTTGCCTCTCCACAATTCCCAACTGAGGTCCATTTATTTCCACCGAAAACAGCGATTTTCTTGCATTCATCCGCATTATCTCCTACGACCCGGACTCGTGAGCCTGTCAGGTCAGCTTTGGCTTTGAGCTGATAGCTTTGACCCCGATTGAGATTGATGGTAAACGGAGAGCGGGCTGGATTTCCGCTCAAAGTCCCGACAGAAGTAGTAATTTCCACTGTGGTATTGTCTTCAGTGGCTACCACAAGCAAGGTACTTTCGTCATTCAGGTTTGCATTGTAATTGACCGGGGCAGTCATGATTTCATAATGAGAAGTGATGTAATAGTCCTTTCCCAAGGCCCCAACAGGCAAAACCACCGTACCGTCTGCACTTCTGAAGCGCTCATTATAGGCATGCACAGCTACTTTTCCTGTGGAAGAAATATAGATCCCCTTTCGCTCAATCACTCCTGAGGATCGATGCAAAAGGTCCAAATCTTCCGAAGGAACCCTAATCGAAAACTGCTGGCCGGAATTGATAGAAAAAGGAACGGATACATTCAAATATTCTATAAATCCTGTCGCATCCTCATTGGCAGTGATGATCAAAACAGCAAAATCAGGTGCTCCGGGGTTGTTTGGACCGCCACCTAGCACCCGGTTGTTGTCCATAAAGCCTACCCAAAATTCTTTGCCTACGGTGGAAAGTTGGCCATAAGAGGAATATCCGTGGACAAACAGAATCAAAAATGAAACGAAAGCAATAAATACTGGCCTGATGGACATTTTGGGCAAATTATACGCTTTACAATATAGCCAACGTCCTTTTTAATTTATTGTCATTGGTCAAATTTTCCTCCTCGCTTTTGAGTAAGGGCCTAGAGGAGACTCCATGGAAAAATTATTATTCCCTATCTTTGCGCCTTCTTAAAGCAAAAACACACCCATGATTTCAGTAGATAATCTTTCCCTTAAGTTTGGAAAAAGAACACTTTTTGAAGATGTCAATCTCAAGTTCACTCCCGGCAACTGCTATGGGGTGATTGGGGCCAACGGAGCCGGAAAATCCACTTTTCTAAAAATCCTTTCCGGAGAAATCGACTCTACTTCAGGAGCCATCAATATCACTCCAGGTCAGAGAATGGCCGTTTTGAAGCAAAATCACTTCGAATTTGATGAGGTGGAAGTGCTGAAGACCGTATTGATGGGTCACAAAAAGTTGTATTCCATCATGGAAGAAAAAGATGCCATCTACCTGAAAGAGGATTTTTCCGAAGCAGACGGAATTCGAGCTTCTGAGCTTGAAGCTGAATTTGCGGAAATGGATGGCTGGAATGCAGAATCGGATGCGGCTGCCCTCCTATCCGGCTTGGGGATTTCTGAGGACATCCACTACACTCCCATGAAAAACCTGGCCGGTAACCAAAAAGTACGTGTCCTCTTGGCACAGGCTCTTTTTGGCAATCCGGATATCCTGATTCTTGACGAACCTACCAACGACCTTGATGCAGAAACCATCGTTTGGCTGGAAGACTTCCTGATTGATTTCAAAAACCTGGTCATAGTTGTATCTCACGACCGTCACTTTTTGGATACTGTCTCCACTCATATCGTGGATATTGACTTTGGCAAGATCAAAATCTACTCAGGTAATTACACCTTCTGGTATGAGTCTTCCCAACTTGCTCTCAAGCAGCGCTCCGACCAAAACAAAAAGGCAGACGAAAAGCGAAAAGAACTTCAGGAATTCATCGCCCGATTCTCTGCCAACGTGGCTAAGTCCCGTCAGGCTACCGCTCGAAAAAAGATGCTCGAAAAACTTAATGTGGACGACATCGAGCCTTCCAGCAGAAAGTATCCGGGAATCCAGTTTAAGCAGGAAAGAGAAGCCGGAGACCAAATCTTCATGACTGAAAATCTGGAATTGAAGGAAGACGGAATCACCTACTTCACTGATGTGAACCTGATGGTGGACAAAGGGGATAAAATCGCTTTCATCTCAAAGACTAAACAGGCGGTTAATAAGTTTTTTGAAGTCATCATGGAGGAAAACAAGCCCACCAAAGGCAGCTTGAAATGGGGAGTGACCATCAACAAAGCTTATCTCCCCAATGACAACTCCAAATATTTCCAGTCAGAATTGAATCTGATCGACTGGCTGAGACAATATTCCAGCAATCAGGAAGAGGCTTACGTCCGAACCTTTCTGGGAAGAATGCTTTTCACGGGCGAAGAGACGTTGAAAAAGTGTTCTGTTCTTTCCGGAGGGGAAAAGGTCCGCTGCATGATTTCCCGAATGATGCTCCAAAATCCCAACCTTTTGGTCATGGATGAACCGACCAATCACTTGGACTTGGAATCCATCACTGCATTCAACAACGCGATCATCGAATTCCAGGGAACCGTATTGATGAGCTCCTATGACCACACCTTTGTGCAGTCTTCCTGTAACCGGATCGTGGAATTCACTCCAAATGGCACCATTGATCGCAGAATGCCTTACGACGATTACTTGGCAAGCGAAGAGATCAAAGCTCTGCGAGAGAAAATGTATGGAAAAAGCTAAGTCCTACTGAATTGCTACTCACCGCAATTCTAATCTATTTGGGGGTGACCGTCGGCATTGGCGTGTGGTCATCCAAACTGGTGAAAAACTCCGGTGATTTTGTCCTGGCTGGACGATCCTTGCCCCTATTTCTCTCTGCTTCAGCTCTTTTCGCCACTTGGTTTGGTTCGGAGACGATCTTCGGGGCTTCCTCGGTGTATCTGGAAGAAGGTCTTTTGGGAGTAATCGAAGATCCTTTTGGTGGAGCTCTTTGTCTGATTCTCTTCGGAATGTTTTATCTGCGGCCCATGTATGGAATGAATGTGCTGACGATTGGGGACGTATTCAAAAAGATATTCGGAAGAAGGGTTGAGTTTTTTGCCTCGATCTTCATGATTCCGGCCTATTTCGGCTATGTCGCTGCCCAATTGGTAGCTCTCAGTTTGGTCTTGGGTGCAGTAACTGATCTGACCCTACTTCAAGGTATTCTCATTTCAGGAGGCATTGTGGTGTTTTACACCTTCCTGGGAGGAATGTGGGCCATTTCTATCACGGACTTTATCCAGACCACCATGATAGTAGTCGGGTTGGTTTGGGTAGCAGTGACCGTTGCACAAGAGGCGGGTGGGGTTCAGGAGATATTTGCGCAAGCACCTCCCGAAAGCTTTCAGTTTTTCCCGGAAAACACCTGGTCAGCTTGGACCAAATACCTCGGAGCATGGGCAATTCTGGGCTTGGGAAGCATTCCATCCCAAGACATCTATCAGCGGGTCATGGCCTCCAAATCGCAAAAAGTAGCCGTTCAGTCCACTTATTTGGCAGGTATTTTCTATTTGACCTTTGGCTTACTTCCTCTTTTCATAGCCTTGGGTGCCAAAGTACTTTATCCCGAGCTTTACCTGGAAAATAAGCAGATGCTGCTTCCCTCTATGATTTTGCAGCATGGAGGAATCGGAATCCAGATTGTTTTCTTCGGCGCCTTGATTTCCGCAATCATGAGTACCACAAGTTCCGGGCTATTGGCCCCTTCTGCGATCATTTCTGAAAATATCATTCGTCCCTACTTTGGGGAAAAACTGGATGACAGGCATTTTCTTTGGATATTGAGAATCAATGTGGTCTTGGTAGCCCTCATTGCTATCTTGATGGCTTCTTGGAAATCCAATATTTACGAATTGGTAGCCGGTGCGTCCATCTTGATGCTCGTATCCCTTTTCGTACCCCTTACCGCTGGACTCTATTGGAAAAAGGCCTCCAAAATGGGGGCACTGATGTCTATGGTGTTTGGGATGATTGCCTATCTCGCAGCCGAAAATTACGACTGGGTGGAGGAAACCCATCTTTTTGGATTGGGGGCAAGTATAGTATCCATGATCTTGGGAAGCTTTTCCTTCCCTGACAAAAAATCAAGCAGAGCATGAATTATCCTAGGTTATTTCTTCAAAAAGGCAAAGAGATCTCTCTCTATCGCAGACACCATTGGGTCTTCTCCGGAGCTGTGGCCAAGGCTGAACCCAGTCTGGAAAACGGGGAATTGGTTTCGGTTTATTCCTATAAAAATGAATTCCTTGGAATCGGCCATTTTTCCAATGGTTCCATTCGGGTAAGAATCATTTCCTTTGAGGAAAGAGAGATTGATCAAGCGTTTTGGAAAGAGAAAATTGCTTCGGCCTTTGATTTAAGAAAGAGAATTGGATTAACTGATAATCAAGAAACTAACGTGTATCGATTAGTCCATGGAGAAGGAGATTTGGTCCCGGGTCTGATCATTGATTATTACAAAGGAACCGCGGTAATCCAAGCCCATCATGTAGGGATTCATCGGCACTTGGAAGATATTGCACAAGCTCTTCGGGAAGTATATGGAAGTGAACTGAAAGGTATCTACGACAAGAGTTCAGAGACCCTTCCCCGGGATTCCGGTATTGCTTCCAATCATTGGGTATGGGGAAAAGCAGACACTGATTTGGTCCAGGAATACGGTGCCAATTACAGAATTGACTGGGAAAAAGGGCAGAAAACAGGCTTTTTTATCGATCAGCGGGAAAACAGAAAACTGGTCTCCACCTACGCCAGAGGGAAAAAAGTACTCAACACCTTCTGCTATTCAGGAGGGTTTTCAGTCTTAGCTCTTCAGGAAGGCGCAAGGGAGGTCCATTCGGTGGATATTTCCCCCAAAGCCATTGAGTTGACCGAGGAAAATGTGAAGCTAAATCCAGGCTTTGAGGGCCGTCACGAATCCATTGTGGCTGATGTCGTCAAGTACATTCGTGAAATCGGGGATGATTTTGACCTGATCATTTTGGACCCTCCGGCATTTGCCAAAAACATCAAAGCCCGCCACAATGCCGTGCAGGGCTACAAAAGGCTTAATCTTGAAGCAATCAGAAAAATTAAACCCGGAGGCATCCTTTTCACCTTTTCCTGCAGTCAGGTAGTGGACAAGAATCTATTTGCCCACACCATCACTGCGGCAGCTATGGAAAGCAAAAGAAAAGTGAAAATCCTACACCACCTCTCCCAGCCTGCGGATCATCCGGTGAATATTTTTCACCCTGAAACAGAGTATCTAAAAGGACTGGTTTTATATGTCGAATAAAGAATTCGAACAATAGGGAGCTTTTCCTACTTTCATTTGTGCTATTTTCACATCGGTAAAAAAATACAACTATGTACACAGGACTTCAACATGCCCATTCAGGACTGGCTTATTTGGCTCTAGCTGCTTTGGTTTTGGTAATCATCTATGCGCTGATCGGATCACTTTCAGGACGAGCATTTACTGAAAAAGACCGAAAAATCGCCATGATCGCCTTTATCCTTTCTCATACCCAGCTTTTGATCGGATTGATTCTTTACTTCGTAAGTCCCTTGGGCTTTTCCTTGTTGACCGGCGGTGGTGCTATGTCTGACTCAGCCGCTCGCCTGACCGCTTTGGAGCATCCTTTGATCAATATCGTAGCGATCATCTTGATTTCTGTGGGATATATTCGCGCAAAGAAACTGGTAGATTCCCGAGCCAAATTCAGAAGTATTTACATGCTTTACGCAATAGGTCTGGTATTGATTCTAAGCCGTATTCCATGGGCGGCTTGGTTGGGTTAATCTCCATCAAAACAAACTCAATCCGGTTTAGCAAAGCCGGATTTTTTTTTGTCAATTCCAGCTCCTTCAATACATCCAGTTTATCGACCACTTAAAAATCTATGCAACTTTGTTTCAAAAAGATTGGTTAAATGAATTAGCAAAAACTACTTTTGCAACGGTGTTACAAAAAGCGTTTCTCTTCAGCCTTCTTTCTTTTTTCCTCCTAGGAAATGGATTGTCTATGGCTCAAAGATGCAATCTGGTGCTCAGAGGTAAAATTCTTCATCAAGAAAATGACAACCCAATAGAGGCAGCCTATGTGATGGTACTGGAAAACAGAACCGGAGCAGTTTCGGATGCAAATGGGAATTTTATCATCCGTGACCTCTGCCCCGGAACTTACACCATAATGGTTCAATATATCGGACACCAGGAAATTCGTACAACCATAGAATTGAGCGGAACATCACTCAATCAGACTTTCAGAATGAAGGAAGAATCCATAGGCTTGGAAGGAGTAGAGGTGCATGGACACAGAGAAAGTGTGCAGACCACCACGGCTGTCACCTCCCTTTATGGTGAAGCCCTTCTCGAATCCAGAGGAGAAAGCTTGGGTGAAAGTCTAAAAAGAGTGGCCGGGGTGACTACTTTTTCTACCGGAAACACCATTTCCAAGCCAGTGATTCACGGCCTTCACAGCAATCGAATCATGATCCTAAACAACGGAATCCGTCTGGAAGGTCAACAATGGGGTGCAGAACACGCACCGGAAATTGATCCTTTTCTGGCTGATGAAATCACGGTGATCAAAGGTGCGGAAACAGTGCGTTTCGGTCCGGAAGCGATGGGCGGAGTCATTTTGGTCAATCCTCCTTCCCTGCCCACCTCGAAGAAAAATCAAACTGATATTCACATTCTGGGAGGAACAAACTCTTATATGGGCAACATTTCAGCTGCTCATACCGGAGGTTCGGACAAGATCAAAGGGCTAGGTTACCGGGTTCAAGGTTCGGCTAAACGTGCCGGAAATGTCCGAACACCCAACTATTATCAGGGAAATACCGGAATGGCCGAGTACAACTTCTCTGCTTCCACAGGCTACAGTTCCCAAAAGTTGGGAGCGGAACTCTATTACAGCTTCTTCAATACAGAAATTGGGATTTTGAGGGATTCCCACACCGGAAATCTTTCCGATTTGCAGGAAATCATCAACAATGGAGAGCCTTTTATCAAACCCGATTTCACCTACGAAATCAACAATCCAAAGCAGGTAGTATCCCACCATTTGGCCAAAGTCAAGACCCATTATCACCTATCTCCGGAATGGAAAATAAATTTTCAATACGGATTCCAACTCAATCAGCGACAGGAGTTTGATCGAAGAAGAGGTGAGCTGAACAGCCGACCCAGTTTGGATTTGGAATTATTTACCAACACACTTGATCTCTTTGTGGATCACACCCGGAAGAATACATGGAGTGGTTCTTTTGGAGTGAATGTAATTCAACAGGCTAATTCTAATGTACCGGGTACTGGAGTTACACCATTGATTCCTAACTACGACATGATCAATGCCGGAATCTATGCGATGGAAAAGTACCTCAAAGGTCCTTTGGAACTGGAAGGGGGTCTGCGCTATGATTTCCGAACCGTCAGCGCGGCCCGATTTGTCGGAAGTGAGCTTCAGCAGGCAGATCTGGATTACCAAAACTTCTCTGCCTTCTTTGGGGGTAGGTATCAATTGAGCCCTTATTTCTCCTTCACTTCCAATCTGGGAACAGCTTGGAGACCACCTAATATCAATGAGCTTTTCAGCCAAGGCCTGCATCATGGCGCCGCAGCAGTAGAAATCGGAGATCCGGATATGGTATCTGAAAACTCCGTGAAATGGGTCAATGGCCTGGAATACGAGAGCAAAAAAGCACTGATCGAGCTCACTGCCTATGCCAACCGGATCAACAATTACATCTACCTCAATCCCACAGGAGAGACCTTTGTCAGTCTGAGAGGAACATTTAATGTGTACGAATACCTTCAAGCCGACGCCTTCTTCTATGGGGTAGACTTGTCGGGAAGCTATTCTTTCACTGACCAGTTCAGTGGCTACCTGAAAGGATCCCTAATCCGGGCTCGAAATACAGAGGAAGACAGCTTCTTCCCTTTCATTCCTTCAGACAGGATGGATTGGGGACTTTCTTATCAGTTTGGAAAGAAAGACCAGCCAAATAACAGAATTACATTAAGCAACTTGTTGGTGGCTCAGCAGACCCGGGAGCCTGATTTTGACTTGGCACCTGCCCCACCGGCCTATGCCCTGTTTAATCTGGGATACCAAAGGAAAATCAAACTCGGTGACAATTCACTTAATCTCGGGCTTCAGGTGACTAACCTTTTCAATACTGAATTCAAAGAATACATGAACCGTTTCCGCTACTTCACCGCGGATATGGGAAGAAATATATTAATCAAACTCAACTATCAATTTTAACCAAAAATCCTTATGAAAAACTACACCAAACTACCGTTGTACCTATTTGCAGCACTTGGCTTTGCCTTTGCTTCTTGCGAAAGTGATGATCCGGTAGAAGAAAACGATGGCGAAGTAATCACAGATGTAACGCTTTCCTTCCAAGAAGTGGATCAAAGCAACAACCCGGTAGGCAGTCCATTTTCTTTCACAGCGAGTGACCCTCAGGGTATAGAAGTAGGTGGTTCTCCCACTATCGAAACAGTCACCCTTACAAGAGGAAAAACCTACCTCATGTCCATTGAGGTATTTAACTCTATCGAAAACGAAGACATCACAGAAGAAATTGAAGAGGAAGCTGATGAGCACCAATTCTATTTCTTAGGAAGCGGTTTTGATAGCAATATCCTGACGATTGCCTATTCAGACCCTAACGGAATCGCTTTAGGTCTTCTAAATCGACTTGGCGTTTCTTCTTCTCCTGGAACTAACAATGCCCAAATGAGAGTAGTCTTAAGACACGATTTGGACAAAAACTTCCCTGGTGCGAACAATCCTAATTTTGCGAATTTCGTACAGGCTGGAGGCGAATCAGACTTGGATATCACATTCCCGGTTGTGATCAACTAATTCAAAAAATGACCCAAACAAAAAAAGCAGCTTTCGGGCTGCTTTTTTTATGCTTTATGTTCAGTTTGTTCAGAAATCTTTTCCGCAGACTGCAACTTTTTGGGGATCAAATCCGGCTGATGGATTAACTCCTACATTTCCTGCTACCAAAATCACCTCGTAATCAGGCCCTTCGTTAGCTAAGTGGATTTTGACATGCCCGTCAAATAGGGACATTTCTTCAAAGGTAAGTCTTGACCCATTGGATAATTGACCCAATTGGGTAACCGATTTCAAGTCTTTGGCAGAGACAGGATTTAAAATGAAAGCAATCGGTGAGTCTGCCTGGTCGTAGCTTCCAAAGTGAAGATGGGCCGGAAATGAATAGTCCGTATTGGAAGTAGGCCCATCCATTCTCAAAGTCAACTCCAAGTTACCATCGGTCAGCTCTTTCACGACCAAGTTTCCATCAAAATCATAATCACTGGACTTAAAAAGTTCAAATTCCAATTGACGTCCTGTATAAAGATCGGGCTCTTGCTCGCTGCAAGACCACAAGCCAGCCATTACGACCAATCCAAGGATTAACTTTTTCATAAATTCCGAGTTTTTCATTTCTAACGAACACTTCTGGGAAGCTGTTCATTTATTAGCTAAAATTATCAATTAAAACCACATTTTCGGTGATCTAGCTCACTTTCCTGAGCTTCACCTTTTGAACATCCGCCCATGAAGCATTTTGCCCAACTCATCTCCCGATTGGACCAATCCAACAAGACTGGAGACAAGGTGGACGCATTGCTTCAGTTTTTTGAAGAAGCGGCCGATTCTGATAAAGTCTGGGCCATTGCAGTTTTTTCCCACCGGAGGCCCAAAAGGCAGGTCAATACCCGACAACTGCGGGAATGGTGCATGGAAAAGTCCGGGATTCCCGAATGGCTTTTCGAAGAAAGCTATCATACGGTTGGGGATTTGGCCGAAACCATTGCTTTACTTCTCCCCCAAGCCAAACAATCCAACTCGCTGACGCTTTCGGAATGGATTGATCGATTGATTTCCTTGGAAAATCAAGAAGAAGAATCCAAGAAAGTCTTCATTGTTCAGGCTTGGGACGAGTTGGACCGCACGGAGCGCTTTGTATTCAACAAGCTGATCACAGGAGGCTTTCGAATCGGAGTCAGTCAAAACTTGATGATCCAAGCCTTGGCAAAGTATCTTGACCGGGACAAATCCCAGATTGCCCACGCACTGATGGGAAATTGGGATCCGCTAAACCTGAGTTTTGACGACCTATTTGACCAAGGCGAAATTGAGCAGGACCTGTCCAAGCCTTACCCTTTCTTTTTGGCGCATCCATTGGAGGCCGAGCCGGAGGAGTTGGGAGAAAGAAGCGAGTGGTTTGCCGAATGGAAATGGGACGGAATTCGGGGGCAGCTTATCCGTAGACAAGGTGAAACTTTTGTCTGGAGTCGAGGAGAAGAACTGGTCAATGAGAAGTTCCCTGAGCTTCTGGATTTGGCCGAAAATCTCCCGGACGGAACAGTCCTAGACGGTGAAATTCTCGCCTTCAGTGAAGGCAAACCCCTACCCTTTGCACTTCTCCAAACCCGAATCGGAAGAAAGAACCTTAGCAAAAAGCAGCTGACAGAAGCACCTGTAAGTCTTCTCGTCTATGACTTGCTGGAGTGGAAGGGAAAAGATATCCGGGATTGGCCTTTGGCAGAGCGAAAAAAAATTCTTCATGAACTGCATCAATCCCATGCTCATCCCGGATTTGAGCTTTCGGAGGCATTATCCCCCAAATCTTGGAAAGATCTTGGGATCATCCGACAGGAGTCCAGAGAGCACTTTGCCGAAGGCCTGATGCTAAAAAAACTCGATTCTCCCTACGAAGCTGGAAGAAAGCGGGGAAGCTGGTGGAAATGGAAAATCGAACCCCTGACCATTGACGGGGTGATGATTTACGCTCAAAAAGGCCATGGACGGAGAGCTGACCTCTATTCGGATTACACCTTTGGAGTGTGGGAAGGAGACCGTTTGGTTCCTTTCGCCAAAGCCTACTCTGGGCTGACCGATGCGGAAATGCGAGAGGTGGATGCTTTTGTGAAAAAGAATACCAAGGAGCGCTTTGGGCCTGTAAGGACCGTGAAACCTGAGTTGGTTTTTGAAATTGCCTTCGAAGGAATTCAGGACAGTCCCCGTCACAAAAGCGGGATTGCATTGAGATTTCCCCGAATTTCACGCTGGAGAAAAGACAAACCTATGGAGGAAGCGAATACACTGGAAGACCTGAAATCCCTGCTCAAAGTCTATGGAGGATAAGAATCTGGAAATCGGCTTGGAGTTTTTCAGGCAAAAAGGCTGGAATCCTTTTCCTTTTCAGTTGGAGACCTGGAGAGATTTTTTGGCAGGAAAGTCAGGACTTCTCAATGCGCCTACCGGTTCGGGAAAGACCTTTGCACTTTGGTTCCCAGCCATTTTGGAATACATCCAAAATCATCCAGATACTTGGAAAACCCCAAAAAATGACGGAATTCAGTTGATTTGGGTCACTCCTCTCCGAGCTTTGGCACAAGACCTCCAAAAAGCCATGCAAGAGGTCTGCGACACCATCGGCCTTCCCTGGCAGGTCGTAGTACGAAATGGAGACACCGACGCCAAAACCCGAGCAGCTCTGAAACGTCGGCCTCCCCAATGCCTGATTACCACGCCGGAGACACTGCATATTCTCATTTCCCAAAAAGATCACAGGAATCTTTTTCAGTCTCTGAAAGCAGTGGTCGTAGACGAATGGCATGAACTGGTAGGAAACAAGCGAGGAGTGCAGGTTCAGCTGGCTTTGGAATACCTTCAGGCCATCTGCCCCAATCAGTTCAGAAGATGGGCTGTCTCGGCTACCATTGGCAACCTTCAGCAGGCCGCCCAAACGCTATTGGGTAATGAACTTCCCATCCACATCGTCAAAGCCAAAGTAGAAAAGGAAATCCTGATTCGTTCTGTCTTTCCGGAGGAAATCGAAAAATACCCTTGGGCAGGCCACTTGGGCATTCGCATGCTTGATCAGGTCATCTCAATCATTGAAAGCGGCAAATCAGTACTTCTCTTCACCAATACCCGCTCCCAAACAGAAATTTGGTACCAGAAAATCCTGGAAACCCGACCCGACTGGGCAGGCTGGATTGCCATGCACCATGGTTCTTTGGATATGTCCGTGAGGGCCTGGGTAGAAAATGCGCTCCATGAAGGAATCCTGAAACTGGTGGTGTGCACTTCAAGTTTGGATTTGGGAGTAGACTTCAGGCCTGTGGACCGGGTCATCCAAGTGGGAAGCCCAAAAGGAGTCAGTCGCTTTGTACAGCGGGCTGGACGGGCAGGCCATCAACCCGGACTTCCTTCAGAAATATTCTTTGTCCCCACCAATGCACTTGAACTGGTCGAAGCAGCAGCTCTCCGGAATGCCATCGAAAAGGAAGAAATGGAATCCCAGTACACTCCTGAACTGCCCTACGACGTGCTGATTCAGTTTTTGGTCACCTTGGCTGTTGGAGAGGGATTTGATCCTGAATTTATTTTTCCTTTGGTCAAGAGGACCCGGTCTTTCTCCAAACTGAATGAAGAGGAGAAACAATGGATCATGGACTTCATCACCAAAGGAGGAGCTTCATTGGGCAATTACGAGGATTTTCTCAAAGTTGTCCTAGATGAAGATGGGCTCTACCGGGTCAAAAGCAAGAAAATCGCCATGAAGCACCGGCTCAGTATGGGCACCATCGTCTCGGATGTCAATCTGCGGGTGAAGTTCAAGAATGGCACTTATCTCGGTTCGGTAGAAGAGTATTTCATCTCCAAAATGAAAGTTGGGGACCGTTTCTTTTTTGCAGGACGAAGCTTGGAACTCCTTCAGGTGAAGGGGATGGATGTTTTTGTGAAAGTGTCCGAAAAGAAGACTTCAAATGTGGTGAGCTGGATGGGAGCAAGAATGTCTTTGTCTTCCATGCTTTCAGATAAGATTCGGGAGATTTTCAAGGAATACAACCAAGGAATCATCCGATCTGAGGAAGTGCAAAGGGTGTTGCCCATTCTTGATCTGCAGAGCAAACTATCCGTAGTACCGGATGGGGAGACTTTCCTGATCGAATCCCTTCAGTCCAGGGATGGATATCATCTGTTTTTCTACCCTTTTGAGGGGAGAATGATGCATGAATTGATGAGTGCCTTGATCGCTTATCGGATTTCCCAAAGCTACCCCGTCTCTCTGAACATGGCCATGAATGACTATGGCTTTGAAATCTTGTCTGATTCGCCGATTTCGATCGAGGAGCTGATTGAGGAAGATATTTTTACCCTGAAAAACATTGAGGAAGATATCCTTCACTGCGTCAATGAAAGTGAGATGTCCCGAAGGAAATTCAGGGAAATCGCCAGCATTGCGGGATTGGTTTTTCAGGGCTATCCCGGCAAGCCCACCTCTTTCAAGCACATTCAGGCCAATTCCAGCTTGCTATTTCAAGTTTTTGAGCAATATGACCCGGAAAACCTCCTTCTTACACAAGCTCGCCAAGAGGCACTCAATCAGCAGATGGAGCAGGAGATGTTCATTCGGGCAATGAAAAAACTGAACCGCTCCCGATTCAGCATTCAATACCCGACCCAGTTTACTCCTTTCTCCTTTCCGATCATGGTAGACAGACTCAGCCGTACCAACATTTCCTCAGAAAGTGTGGAAGATAAGGTGGCCAAAATTCTGGCTCAGATGGAAGAAGTGGATTAATTGGCTCTCCAGAAAAACGGAGTAAACAGAATCAGAATCGTGAACAACTCCAAACGACCCAAGAGCATCAGGAAGGACAGGATGTACTTTGCCGCAGGCGAGAAAAAGGCGAAGTTATCAACCGGACCTACTTCCCCAATTGCCGGACCCACATTTCCCAAACAGGTAGCCACCGCTCCAAGTGAGGTGGAAAGGTCATAGCCAAGCAACGAAATCGCCAATGAACCTCCCACAAAGGTGCTGAGGTAGATCAAAAGGAAGTTCATGATGTTATTGATGATTCTTCCTGTGACCCGCTCTCCGTTGATGATCAAGGGTACGATCGCACGTGGGTGAACGATTCGCTTGAATTCAAGCCAAGAGTTTTTGAGGAAGGTCACGTGACGGATAAACTTGATCCCTCCTGCAGTGGAACCTGCGGAACCACCCAAAAACAGCATCATAAAGCAAATGTAGGAGATGCCTTTTCCATATTGGGTATAATCATCCGTAACAAATCCTGTGGTGGTAATCAATGAAACCACCTGAAAAGAAGCCTTCCTAAAGGATAATTCTACCCCATTGTCGGAGTTGAAGAAAATGCCTACAAAGAGTCCCAAAGTGAGCAAAATGACGGCTCCACTATATGCTTTAAACTCGTCACTTTTCACAATTCTGGAAAACCTTCCCACCAATCCAAAGTAGATCAGCGTAAAGTTAGTCCCCGCCAAAAACATAAAAAAGACAGCAGCATATTGGATAAATGCCGAATCATAATAGGCCATGCTGGCATTTTTGGTGGAAAAACCTCCCGTAGCCATGGTGGTCAAGCCATGGTTGATCGCATCGTAAAAAGTCATTCCCCCGATCCAATAGGCCAAAGTAGCTAGCGCAGTTAAGCCCACATAGATATACCACAAACGCTTCGCTGTTTCAGAAATTCTGGGGTGTACTTTATCCGAAGTGGGTCCGGGCGACTCAGCTACAAAGAGTTCAGACCCACCAATTCCCAAAAGCGGGAAAATAGCAACAGTCAATACGATGATTCCCAAACCTCCAATCCACTGAGTCATACTCCGCCAAAAAAGGAGGCCTTTGGGCATGGCTTCGATGTCGTTAAGAATAGACGCTCCGGTTGTGGTCAATCCGGAAACCGTTTCAAAAACTGCATCGGAAAGACTGGTAATTTCTTCCGAAAGCAAGAACGGCAACATTCCGAAAAGAGACATGATTACCCAGCTCAAGGCAACGATCAAGTATCCTTCCCGCTTCCGGATGAGCTGATCATATTTGGCAAAAGAAAAGAAAAAGACTAGTCCAAGAAAAACGGAGATAGCTGCTGAAATAGCCAATGGGGCTGAATTTTCTCCGTAAATCCATGAAATACTTACCGCAGGTAGCATCAGAACCCCGATCAAAAACATCAAGGCTCCCATGATTTTACCTATAGCTTTGAGATGGACCATCGCTTAATGAAAGAGCTTTTCCAAAGTTTGCTTGGCCTCAGGCAATGCCAAGACGATAGCTTTATCATCCATGTGAAGGGTAAACTCCCCATCCGGAATAAATACATTTTCCCCTCGGATCACTCCGGCCACAATAGCCGTAGACGGAAAATGGAGGTCTTTTAGAGGATGCTTGGTAAGACGATTATTTTTGGAAACGCTGTATTGGATAAATTCGGCGTCCACTCCATAAATCCCTGATACCGCATCCACTTTCCCCTTTCTCAGGTATCGGGTGATTTCATTGGCTGCCACCAGCTTTTTATTGATCAGAGAATCCACCCCGATGCTGTGTGAGATATGGATATATTCCCTTGTATCCACGTGGGCAATGGTTTTATATACCCCGTGATTTTTAGCCGAAAGACTGGTAATGATATTGGTTTCCGAAGATTCGGTCAGTGCTAAAAAGGCATCCATTTGCTCCAATCCCTCTTCCACCAGTAATTCGATGTTTTTATAATCTCCATTGATCACCAGCGTATCCGGAAGCCGTTCGGCAAGCCATTTGCACCTTTCCTTGTCATTATTGACCAAAGTGATCCTATAGTCTCCCTGAAGACGGATAGCCGTGGTCACAGCCATGTCATCGCCACCAATGATCATGATGTTTTTGATCCGGACCTTTTTCTGACCCAAGGCTTCAATGATACTTTCCGTGTTTTTCTTGTGGGAGATAAAAAATGCGTGATCATTGTTTCGAATAATCGTACTTCCTCGGGGGATAATCGTCTTTTGGTCCCTTACGATGGCAATGATCCGAATGTCCTCATAAGTGGGATCCTCTTTGGTGTCCATTATCCGCTGATTGACCAAAGGACTGTATTGGTCCAAAGTAATCCCAACAATGTTCAGCTTGCCCCCACCAAAGTCAAAAACCTCCGTAAAACTCGAGTTTTCGATCATCTTGGCAATCTCCTGAGAACAAAGCATGGTAGGAGAAATCAAGTTGTCGATTCCAAGATTATTGAAGTAGGGGACATTTTCTTCTTTCAGATACGTGTGATTTCTCACCCTTGCCATCACTCGCTTTGCCCCTAATTGCTTGGCCAAAACCGCCGTGACCAAGTTGGTCTTTTCCGAAGTGGTGACCGCCAAGACCATGTTTGCATTTTGGACATTGGCCTGATCGAGCACGTCAAGAGAGGTTGCATCTCCCTGAACGGTCATTACGTCCAGTTTGGAGGCCACATAATCCAAAACATTCCGGTCGGTATCAATGAGGGTGATGTCCTTATTGTCGAAACTTAATCGCTCGGCTAGGTGGTAACCCATGTCCCCAGCCCCGGCGATTACAATGTTCATTCCCATGTAGGTAGCGTGAGTGAATTGAGGGACAAAATTAAATTCTTTTGGCAGTGAAACATGGAATTCAGTGTTTTTCTTTTTACCAATTCCACGAATTATTCCATATCAATCTTCGATCCCAAATCCCGATTCCGGACAGGATTTGTTATTCATCCAGCAGGTTTTGGCTTTCTGAATCAGGTAGCTCTTGCACCTCTTTCAGCTTCCTTTGGATCACCCGAGTCCTTACCCCGACTAGTTTGTCCAGCTCAGAATTGGCTTCACTGAGCTTCTTCTGGGTTTTTTCGAGCAGGTCGCCAAATTTTCCAAACTCGTTTTTGATCGCTCCTAGTATCTGCCAAACTTCCGAACTTCTTTTTTGGATGGCAAGAGTTTTAAAACCCATCTGAAGGGAGTTTAAAATCGCCGAAAGTGTGGTCGGTCCTGTCACGATCACCTTGTATTCCTGCTGAATCTGCTGTGCCAATCCCGGTTCACGAAGTACCTCCGCATAGAGGCTTTCCATGGGAAGAAAAAGCAGGGCAAAATCAGTGGTTGCCGGAGGATGAATGTACTTGTTTTGAATATCCGCCGCCGACTTTTTGACCGCTTTCACCAACTCCAGTCGAAAAGCGTCGATGCTGATTTTATCTCCTGTCTCGTAGGCATCAACCAGTCTCAGATAAGATTCCTGAGGAAATTTGGAATCAATCGGCAAAAGAACCATTTCGTCCTGCCCGGGCATTTTCACGGCAAACTCCACCCGCTCTCGAGAGCCGTTGACCGAGGCATTGGAAAGAAATTGGTCCGGAGAAAGCATATTTTCCAAAATCGCCTGAAGTTGATATTCCCCCAATACCCCACGGTTTTTTACATTGCTCAAAACCCGCTTGAGATCTCCTACCCCATTGGCCAAGTGCTGCATCTCTCCCAGGCCTTTTTGCACAGCTTGTAGCTGATTGCTTACCAATTCAAAAGATTGTCCCAACCGGGTTTCCAGCGTTTTCTGCAACTTCTCATCCACTGTCTCCCGGATTTTTTCCAGTCGGGTCTCCGTATTTCTCACCAACTCCTCCTGCCTTCTGTTGAGCTCAGAAAACTTCTCCCGCTGCATCTCCTGCAGGTCTCTCATACTTTGCCGGACAGTATCCCCGAATAGCCGCAAAGCCTCACTTTGATCCTTTGCTCCTGCCCTTTGAGACTCAAAAACCAGCTGGAATTGCTGAGTCAATCGTTCGGAAACCTCCTTTCTGTTTTCCTGGAGGGAAAAAGTCAGTTCCTTGGTTATTTTGGAAAATTCCTCTGAAAGCACCTGCTTCTGATTTTCTCCTCCTTTTTTAAAAAAGAGAAAGAAAAGAAGCAAAACCTGAAGCAGGAGAACCAGATAAATCAAGTATTCAATCGGCATATACCATTTGTTTAGGTGGATCAAGGTAGTTTTTTCTAACCTCCACCCCTAAAAATGACAGGTATTCCGCGACAGATTCTGTCGGTATTTCTTCCATGGGCACATGTCCTGCATCCGGAAAAACGATCAGGTTGGCCCCTGGAATGGCTTTTTCCAATTGCTGTCCCTGAGAAAAAGGAATCCAAGTGTCCTTTGCACCCCAAAGGATCAAAGTCGGCATGGTCAGTCTCTCAAAATCAATCGTGGACCTTCTGCCTTGGGTCATTCTATCCATGGTGGCTTGTCGGTTTCCTTCCCGAAGCATCAATTCATAGTATCTGTCCACCACTGTAGAAGAAACTTTGGAATCATCCCCATATACTTCCTTCATATTCATGGCAAAAAGGAACTTTGGAGTGCACTTGAGTAAGATTTTGGAAAAAACCGGGTTTTCGATCAGTTTGAAAATCCAGGCACCTCCACCTCTGTTGGTAATAGGAATAGAATCCAGACTTCTCACCTCCCTCCTCGGGGCACCTGAAGCATCGATGAGATTCAGGGAAAGAACTTTGTCCGGACGATTGGATGCAATATTCAGGGCCACTGCCCCACCCATGGAATTCCCCGCCAAGTGAAACTTGGAAATATTCAGCTTTTCAGCCAACCTCATCACCAAATGACTGTAATCCTCGATGGTATATCGCTTCAATTCATCCGGTCCGGTCAATCCATGTCCCGGAAAATCCAAGGAGATTGTCATGAAATAAGGACTCAACTCCTGCTGCCAAATATCCCAGGTATGCAAAGAGGAAAAACTTCCGTGAAGAAGGAAAATGGGTTCACCATCCCCCAAAAACCGAACATGCACATTGACTCCGTCGATTTCTATGAAGTGGGATTGAGGGGTTGCGTATTTGGTATTGATCTCCTCAGCCGAGATATCTCCCCGGTAAAGAAGTGCCAGAAAAAACACCAAAGCCAAAATGAGAACGGCTAAAACTTTTGAAATCCTAGAAATCCACTGCATGCACTATTTTCTTTAAGAGGTATAACAATTCCTACAAAAAATCTTCCCAATTCTCTATTTTCCCAAAAAATCTGATTTGAAACTCAAAGACCTCCTGAAAAAAATCGGTCCCGGCCCTCTGGTCACTGCTGCTTTTATCGGTCCGGGAACAGTCACTGTCTGTACCCTGGCGGGGATTCAGTTTGATTATACCCTGCTGTGGGCCTTGGGATTGAGTTTGGTAGCCACACTTTACCTTCAGGAAATTTCCGGCCGACTGGGATTGATTACCCGCATGGATTTGAGTGAATTATTGAAAAATCAATCCCAAAATCAAATCTTCAAAATCTTCTCCCTGATTTTGGTTTTTCTGGCCATTGGCTTGGGAAATGCCGCTTACGAAGGAGGAAATCTTACCGGTGCCAATTTGGGTTTGGGCGTCTTTTGGGAAGCTCCGGTTTGGAAAATGGGCTCTCTCACGATCCAAACAGGCGCGTTGCTTTTTGGGGCAGTGGCATTTTTTCTCCTTTGGTCTGGAAATTACAAAGCGCTGGAAAAAGTGCTGATTGCCTTAGTCATCTTGATGTCTTTGGCATTCCTCTTCGCAGCTGGCCTGACCCGGCCGGATTGGTTGGCTGTATTCTCAGGATTTGTCCCTGTGTTTGATTCGGAAAAGCTCCCCACCATAGTGGCTTTGATTGGGACTACTGTAGTTCCTTACAATCTTTTTCTCTATGCCAGCCTCGCCAAAAACAAGTGGAATAAACCAAGTGAAATTGGTCCCATGCGATGGGATATCAGTATGGCTGTGATATTGGGTGTGGGCGTATCGATGAGCATTCTTATTGTAGGTGTGGTAAATCCTGTCAACGAACTCCAAACCGCTTCGGATATCGCACAGGGACTCAGCGGAGTTTTTGGGAAATTTGCTTCTTTTCTGATGGGATTTGGTCTGATGGCAGCCGGATTGACCTCTACCATTACCGCCCCTTTGGCAGGAGGATTGGTGATTTGTGGTTTGCTGGGAAAAAGTCAGGAAATCCAATCCACTTCTATGAGACTCAGCATGGGGAGTATTTTAGTGCTGGGAGTGGTGGTTTCATCTCTTGGAGTTCGGCCATTTTACTTGATTACTCTAGCCCAACTCGCGAATGGAATTCTTTTACCCATCATCAGCGGCTGGCTGATTTGGGCAGGAAGTCAAAGCCGCTTTTTGGGAAATCAAGTGAATTCCAAAGCTTGGACCTTGTTTGGCTTTTTGATTTGGGTCCTTACCCTGGTTTTGGGCTTAAAAAGTCTCGGGTCTGTTTTGGGATGGTTTTGAAGTTAGGAAAAGGAAATGCCAAGCTCTAGAATTTAATTACGAATTACGAGGTACGATTTACGAGATGAAATCGAACTTCAGACTTTATTTTTTCTCTTTAAACCATCGGTCTGTTTTATTTACGAAGGGCGATTTACGATTTACGACCTTAACCGAAACCTTTACTTTAGCTATTCCAGTTTAAACTTTTCACTAAAGAAATTCCAACCGAGATCTCCTCCGACAGCGGTCATCCAACACCGGACATCCGACTTCCGACATCTGACATCCGACATCAGATCCGACATTAATCCTCCTCTTCTTTACAGCTCTTTCGCCTGAAACGTATTCCCCTGACTTAGATCCCCCGTTTCAAATCCCCTTTTGAACCATCTCATCCGCTGGGCAGAAGTCCCATGGGTAAATGAATCCGGCACCACTCTTCCTGTAGCTTGTTTTTGAAGTCTGTCGTCGCCAATGGCATTAGCAGCATTGAGGGCTTCTTCCAAGTCACCCGCCTCCATCATGGCTGATGATCTTTGGCTGTGATGTGCCCATACGCCCGCCAAGAAATCCGCCTGCAACTCCAGTCTGACTGAATTTTCGTTGTATTCCTTTTGGCTTACTTTTCCCCTCAGGCTATGCACCTCATCGGTGATTCCCATGATTTTCTGAATATGATGTCCTACTTCATGGGCGATGACATAAGCATAGGCAAAGTCTCCTCCTGCGCGAAGTTTGGTTTCCATATCCTGAAAGAAACTCAGATCGATGTATAGCTTTTCATCCGCAGGGCAGTAAAATGGACCTGTAGCAGCACTGGCATTTCCGCAGGCAGAAGAGACCGCCCCGGTGAATAGCACCAAGGTGGGTTCCCGATAATTATCCAAAAGCTGATTCCATACATCCTCCGTATCCGCGAGAATGGTTGCTGCAAAAGCAGCCATCTCTTCCTCCTCAGCAGTTGGAGTATAGCTGGTCTCAGTGGTGAACCCCTGTCCACCACCTCCACCCAAGAGCCCTCCCAAAAGACTGAGAGGATTGGTTCCGGTGAAAACAGAGAAGGCAATGAACAGACCGATGATGACTAATCCAGTCTTCGAAAATAGGATTTTCAATAAAGGACCTAAGAGCAAGGGGTTGATTCCGCCTCCACCACCTCGTGGACCTGCTTGACCTCTCCGGTCATCAATATTTGAGCTTTGCCTTCTACCTTGCCATTTCATGATGTGTGCTGTTTTCGTAAGGAAAAATGAATCAATCCTACCCTTTTTCCAAAGACAATTTGGCTTCTGTTTTTGCCTCTTGTCGGAAATCCTGTTTGATTTCTGATAAATTTAAAGAAATTGACGAGGTGTTGAAATCAACACTAAGTTTTGATCGCTCAAAATCCAAAATCAATCAAACCCATGAACCTAAAATTTCTATCTTCAACGCTCATCTTATTCATTGGAGCTATCACTTTAGGAGTGGCTCAAGAAGCCTCCTACCTCGGAACCCCAGCACCCAAAGGAGCCAAAGTTTATCTGGATGGTACGGCAAAGTCTCTGCATAAAAACTGGAAATACTGGGAGGGCCCTCGATTTTCTGCAGAAATGCCCATCAAATGGGCTGAGGTAATTGACCCGGTAGATGGAAAGCCGGCCATTTCCTCCAATGACCCTTCCGGTGCAGGAGGAAAATACGGTGCGGCAGATATTGTGACCAAGGACGAGTTTCGGGATTTTGAGGCTCATGTGGAGTTTTTGGTGAATAATGAAGGCGGCAACAGCGGAGTTTATCTTCAAAACCGATATGAAATCCAAATTCTCGATGGGGATTACGGACTCCATGGCATGGCCGCAGTGATCAATGAGCATTTGCCTACCCAAAAAGTGTACAACGGAGTCGGCAAATGGAATGCCTATGATATTCAATTCCGAGCAGCCCGATTCGAAAATGGAAAGCTTACCGAAAAAGCGAGAGTGACTGTCGTTTTCAACGGAGTGAAAATTCACGACAATGTGGAGATCCAACAAGTTTGGGGAGGTCCCAATTCCGGAATTGACGGAGGAAATGATGGTGGAAAAGGCATCACCGATACTCCGGGCGGACTCAAGTTACAGGCAGAAGGACACGAGGTGCTTTACCGAAATATTTGGATCAAACCTTTGAAATAGTTCTTTTCTAATCCAAAAAGAAACGGCGACCTGAAATCTCAAGTCGCCGTTTTTTTATGGAAAGTCCCTATTAAAACTCCACCTTATTGTTTTCCTGCTGCACATCCGCCAATCGCTTGGAGGGATCAATTTCCACAGATTTGATCGTGCTGAATGGCTTAGAAATAATAAGGGACTTGGTCAGGTTGGTCCATGGCCAGGTTTCCGTATGAATTCGCTGTGGAGTAAAGGACTCCTGAGCTTTTTCACCTCTCATGATCACTAAGGGTAGGTAAACAGATTCTTGAGAACCGTCCTTGTAGGTAATCACCAAATCAATAGGCATTGGCATCAGTCCGATTCTTTCCAAAGTAATCTCCGTGTTATTTCCATTTGCCTTTACTTCTTTGACCGCATAGTCGATCTTCTTGGTGGTGTAAACAAAGTACTCCTTGTACCAATCCAATTCGATACCGCTTTCCTTTTCCATCACACGAATCAGGTCATTGAAATTCGGATGCTTAAACTGCCAAGTATCCCAATAGCGAAGCAATCCTCGATTTCTTACTTCTTCCCCCAATACGTAGCCCAATTGAGCCAAGAAAACTGCTCCTTTGGAATAGGCCGCCGAACCGTAAGCCTGATTGGTGTGGTAGTGGTCAGAATGGGTAGACATGGGTTCTTCCAAACCAGAAAGTGCCAATCGGTAATAGCCGGCATAAGAACCCCGCTGTGGATTGGCACTAGCCTGGAAGATGTTAGCCATAGCCAAATTAGTAGCATAAGATGTAAAGCCTTCATCCATCCATGGATAAAGGGATTCATTGGAAGCCAACACCCCATGAAACCAGCTGTGCGCCAGCTCATGAACCATCACTCCTACCAAACTTGGCAAAGAACGCTCTCCCGTCACCAAGGTAGACATCGCATACTCCATACCTCCGTCACCACCTTGGACTACAGAAAACTGCTTGTAGGGATACTGACCGAAGTTCTCAGAAAGGTAGTTGATCGCTTTAGGAGTGAATTCCTTCAGCTTTTCCCAGTTTTCAGTGGTCTTTGGTCCGGGGATGTAAAAATGGTGAACGGTGATTCCGTTTTCCATCTGCACTCTGTCGTGCTTGTATTTGGGATCAGCTCCCCACATGAAGTCGTGAACTTTAGGAGCTACAAAGTGCCAAGTAAGCGTATTGCCTTGAGGAGCGGGTACGGTGACGCCTTCGTCCTCGTATCCATGGCCGATTTCATTCGGGTTTTGCAAATAGCCCGTGCCACCTAGCACGTAGGTTTTGTCGATGGTGATTTTCACATCAAAGTCACCCCAAATTCCATAAAACTCCCGGCCAATGTAGGGGTTGGCATGCCAGCCTTGCTCGTCATAATTAGCCATTTTGGGATACCATTGAGACATGGAATAGCGAACACCTTCCTCACTGTCTCTTCCTGATCTTCTGATTTGCAAAGGCACCTGACCTTCAAATTCCATATCAAAAGTGACTGTGGTATTAGGAAGAATGGGCTCAGGCAAACTTACCTCCAGTATCGTTTCCACCTCTCTGAATTGAACCGGTTTTCCGTTCATGGTCAAGGACTTCGTATGGAGATATCCGATTTCATCAGGCTTTAGCTTTGAAATGCGGTCTCCCACTCTTCTGTCCGGATCAGCAATAGTTCTGGACCGGATATCCATCATGCTTCCAGGCTGGAAAGCATTGTAATACAAGTGATAAAAAACCCGGGTAAGTGTATCCGGAGAATTGTTGGTATAGGCCAGCTTCTGCTTTCCCTGATACTGATTGGAATTGACATCCATTGCTACTTCCATCTTGTAATCCACGGCTTGCTGAAAGCGGCCGGTTTGAGCGGAAAGCGGGCTGCCGATCACAAAAAGAAAAAGCCCCATCAAAGGCTTCATGAAATTCTTATGCATAACGGTATTCTTTTTTTTCGAAAGAAAAGGAAAAGAAATGCCTAACCCAAACCATCAGTCAAATTTTGAATCTTCTCCAAAAAGGCCAATTTTCCATTGAAATAAATTATTAGAGATAATTCAAGCCTTTTTGATTTAATTGAAGGCAAGAAAACCATCAGAAACCCTATGAAAAAAATCAGTTTATTGATTGTTCTGGCACTGTTCAGCTTGGGAATCCAAGCCCAACAGGTGGACATGGATTGGTTCAAGTCCATGAAAGCCAGAAGCATCGGTCCCGGTGCAATGAGCGGAAGAATCACCGCCATTGATGCCGTAGACGACAATCCTTCTATCATTTATGCCGGATCGGCTTCAGGCGGACTTTGGAAATCTACCTCCGGAGGAATCACTTGGGAACCCATTTTTGACAACGAGAAGGTGCACTCCATCGGGGCTATCTCCATCTATCAGAAAAATCCCAATATCATCTGGGTGGGTACCGGAGAAGGTAATCCGAGAAACTCACTCAATCTGGGCTATGGAGTCTATCGATCTCTGGATGCAGGTAAGACTTGGGAATTGATGGGATTGGAAAAAACGAGAGCCATTCACCGAATCATCGTCCATCCGGATGATCCCAATACCGTCTTTGTAGGAGCAATTGGTTCTCCTTGGGGTGAGCAGGAAGAACGAGGCCTCTACAAAACTACAGATGGGGGAAAAACCTGGTCCAAAATCCTCTACATCGACACCAAAACCGGAGTAGGTGAAATGATCATGGATCCAAATAACCCTAACAAGCTATTTGTCAACATGTGGCAGCACAGAAGATATCCTTGGTTTTTTGAATCAGGTGGAGAGTCTTCCGGTCTATATGTGACTCATGACGGAGGCGAAAACTGGAAAAAACTTACCGCTGAGGAAAATGGACTTCCAAAGGGAAATTTGGGAAGAATGGGCTTGGCAATTTCCAAGGCTAATAGCAATAAAATCTATGCTTTGATCGAGTCTTCTAAAAATGCCTTGTATGTATCTGAGGATGGGGGCAAAAAATTTTCCATGATCAACGACAAGGATGAAATCGGAGATCGGCCTTTCTACTATTTTGAGATTCATGCAGATCCCAAAAACGAAAACAGGCTCTACACGCTCTACTCCAGAGTTGGTATCACCGAAGACGGAGGAAAATCCTTCAGACAGCTTTTGGAATATCAGGGAGTGCATCCCGATCACCACGCTTGGTACATCAATCCCAATGATCCCAAACTGATGATTGACGGCAATGACGGTGGGTTGAACATCACCCGTGACGGAGGAAAGACTTGGTACTTTGCCGAAGGAATCCCTGTGGGGCAGTTTTATCACATCAATGTAGACAATGAGCTTCCTTACAATGTCTATGGAGGTATGCAGGATAACGGTTCGTGGACAGGTCCAGCCTATGTCTGGAGAGTAGACGGAATCAGAAACACATACTGGCAGGAAGTTTCCTTCGGGGACGGCTTCGACGTAGTTTCTCATCCGGCTGATTCCAGATATGGCTATACCATGTCTCAGGGAGGAAATGTGAGCCGATTTGACAAGCTTACCGGCCACAACCGATTTATCAAACCCACTCACCCGGATAAGGATGTATTCCTGAGATTCAACTGGAACGCAGCTATTGCCCAAGACCCGCATGACGTAAATACCGTGTATTACGCTTCTCAGTTCCTCCATAAGTCCACAGATTCCGGCGAGACTTGGGAGATCATTTCTCCGGACTTGACTACCAATGACTCTACCAAGCAAAGACAGCAACAGACCGGAGGTTTGACTTTTGATATCACAGGTGCTGAAAATCACACCACCATTCTGGCTATCGCTCCTTCCCCAGTTGACAAAAATGTGATATGGGTAGGAACAGATGACGGCAACCTTCAGCTGACTACCGACGGAGGAAAGTCTTGGACCAACCTGTCTTCCAAGCTACCCGGCTTGCCAAAGGCCTCCTGGATTCCTCAAGTGCAGGCTTCCAAGTACAATGCCGGCGAGGTTTGGGTGATTGCCAACAACTACCGAAACAATGACTTCAGCGCTTACGCGTACCACAGTGCTGATTATGGAAAAACCTTCACAAGAATTGTGGATGACAGCAAAGTGTGGGGCTATACCCTGTCTATTGTACAGGATACCGAAGTCCCTGAGTTGGTTTTCCTAGGCACTGAATACGGGCTTTATGTATCCTTTGACAAAGCCAAAACCTGGAACAAGTGGGAGCATGGATATCCTAAGGCAGTTTCTACCTATGATATGACCATTCAGGAAAGAGAAGCCGACTTGGTCATTGGCACTTTTGGCCGTGCCATTTATGTCTTGGATGATATCAGACCTTTGAGAGCTTTTGCGAAAAATGGAGGAAAAGCTCCATCAGGAAAAATCACGGCTTTTGCAGCTCCGGATGCCTATCAGGCTGTGATTCAGCGAGCACATGGAGAGCGATTTATGGCTGATGGAAAATATGCCGGAGAAAACAGAGAGTTTGGCGGCAGACTGAGCTTTTTCCTAAATGATGACAAAGAAAAACTGGATACAGTCACTGTAAAAATCTTCGATGCAGCTGGAGAGCAAATCAGAACCCTCAAAACAGTGCCTCAAAAAGGTGTGAACAGAATCACCTGGAATCTGGACAGAAAATCCACCGCAGATATGCCAGCCCGATCCGGAAGAAGATCAGGATTCTTTGAGCCTGGCGGCGGTGATGCTTTGCCAGGATTGTACAAAGTTGTATTCGAATATGGCGGAGAATCTTCGGAAACCTCTATCCAAGTCAATATGGACCCTAGAATCGAGTACCAACTGGCAGACCTAAAAGCCAAAGACGACTTCCTTAAAAAGCTCGAAGCTTTGAATACCGAGGTAAGCGAATCCACCAAAATGCTGGAAGATGCTCAAAAAGTCATTGACAAGGTCAATGCAATGATCAAGGATGTGGACACTGAGGAAGCAAAAGCCTTGGCAGATGCCACTAAAGAGATCAAGAAGAAATTGGATACAACAAGAGAAGCCTTCTATGGTCCTACCCGAGAAGGTCAGGGAATCGTAAGAAACCTTTACCCAACTACAATGACCCGTCAGTTTGCACCTAGAAGCTATGTGAATTCCAGCTTTGGAGCTCCAGGAAGCACTGAGGAGAGACTTTACAATCAGGCTAAAGAGTCTGCCGATGAAGCCATGGCTATTGTCAATGCTTTCATGAACGGAGACTGGAAGGCATATGAAGAAAAAGTAAAAGCCACGCCTATCGATTTGTTCGAGGTAGTTAAAAATTAATACCAACCTTAATCCAAAAAAAGCATCCGGACTACTTCGGATGCTTTTTTTAATTTATTTGGACTTACTTTCATAGAATAAGTTTTCCAATGCTCATTCTCCAAGGGAAATTGAAAAGTCTTCAATCTCCCTTGATTAAAATCATTTTAGATAGCCAAATCTTGAGTTACACCACCTCCAAAATCTCCTGGAAAACCGCAGCAGGATTGGTCATAGCCAATATGATTGGAACAGGCGTATTTACCAGCTTGGGCTTTCAGCTGGCGGAGGTTCAAAATACTTGGTCTATTCTCTTACTCTGGATTTTGGGTGGGGTAATGGCCTTGATCGGTGCTTTGGTCTATGCAGAATTGGGGACTCATTTCCGGAAGACCGGAGGAGATTACATTTTCCTTTCGGAGACCATCCACCCATCAGTCGGCTACTTGTATGCCTGGATTTCGCTTACTGTAGGTTTTTCTGCCCCGATAGCAATAGCAGCCATGGCGATGAACTTCTACCTCTCTCCCCTCTTTGGAGAGCAAATTTGGGTGGGGTTGTTTTTTCTTTTGGCTGTCCCTTTAGCCCATATTTTCTCCATCAGTCGCTCGGCTTGGATTCACGATTTGCTGACTTTGGTAAAGATCCTTTTCGTACTGGCCTTGATTGCTTTGGGAGTACTTTTCAGTTCGCAAGTGGAATCTTCCTCTCTTCTTTTCTCAGACAGCTGGAAAGGCGAATTCCTAGAACCTGGCTTTGCTGTTTCCCTGATTTATGTTTTCTACGCATACACCGGCTGGAATTCGGCAGCCTATATCACCGAAGAGGTAGACCAACCGGCAAAAAACCTACCTAAAGCACTGATTTGGGCTACTATGTTTGTGATGGGCGTATATATCCTGCTTCAGTTGGTTTTGCTCAAGCATGCCAGCTTAGGGCAGCTCACAGGTCAGGTGCAGGTAGCAGATATTGCCTTTGGAAATCTTTTTGGAGGAAAAGGTGCTTTGTGGGTGAGCTTTTTTATTGCTATCCAACTTATCGCCACGATATCAGGGTACAGTTGGGTAGGACCAAGAATTACCTATGCCATGGCGAGGGATTTCCGACTTTGGAAACCGCTTTCTCATCTCAATCCTCAGGGAATACCTGTAAGAGCTATTTTCCTGAATACAGCCATCAGCCTTTTGCTATTCCTCTCGGGATCTTTTGAGCAGGTGATGATTTATGCAGGATTTATCCTGCAATTGATGGGAACGATCACCGTCTATTCTTCACTGAAAATCAAAAAAGAAAACGGGTTTAAAACTCCATTTAAGCCAATTCCCCAGTACATCTATCTGATTTTCAGCACTTCGGTTTTGATTTACCTGTTTTGGAGTAGGCCTTGGGAAAGTTTGGCTGGGATTGGAATTCTGGTTTTGGGACTCCTTATTTTTTTGGCAGATAAAAGGACAAGCTGATTCGCTTACCTTCTTTCCATTCGCAACTGTCCCAAAATGATCATGGTGGCAAAAAAGGTCCAAGCAACGATTGGGAAAACAAAATAGGAAAGATTGGCTGAGAGATCTGAAACCATTCGCCCCACCCAAAGAGCAACCACAATCACCAAAATATTTCCTCCCAATCCAAACTTGAGTGCAGAAATACCGGTGAGTTTTTCCAGTCCTAGCGTGTAATACGCATAAGTAGCGCAAACCAAGGCGAGCAAAATCACCATCAGCGCCAGTCTGTCAGCATTGATCTGTAGTAGCTCGTATCTCAGATAGCCCAAGAGAAGAAACAAAAAGATCCAAACGATAGGTATAACAAATCCAGGAGGCTCAAACCAAAGCCTTCTTTTGGGCTCATTTCCCTCAAACCTCAATCCTAGAAAATAGGCAGGCACATTGGTCAAAAACAATATTCCCAAAAGAAGAAGAAGGTTGGCAAAAAGACTGTTCATTACCTTAAAGGTAAGGCATTAATTTTCCTTTGTTTACCTATTTCAACTTTTTATTGCAATTTTTAACTGTTTTATCCCGGATTTATCATCCTTCGATGATAATTTATTTGGCCTAGATGGTAATTGAAATGGCCATAAAGGTGAATAAGAAAGTAGCCCTGGCTCATCTCATACCCAAAAAAATGATGAGGGGATATTTTTTCCAGTTCCTGCGGATTCAGTTGGGTTAGCGAGCGACCTATTATTCCTTTTACCAGATCGATTTCGTCCAAGAGTTCTTTCCTAGGTATATCCCGGGCGCCAAACTCCCGCTCTCTATCTCTAGTGTAGGGAATATTACCCAAATCCAGCCCGACGAAAGCCTGAAGATTGCCCAGTAAATGTAAAGTGAGATTCCCTCCGGAATTGCTTGTCCCGGGAATGATCACCCAAAGATCTTCCTCCCTTGCATAAGCTTCTACTTCTTTTTTCAATCGGTCCAAATCCCTATGAAACAGAAGGTTAATTTCACTGAGCTTCATTATTGATTGAGGTATTTTTGGTAAGCATTAGCCAGCTTGATATCATACTTGTTCACATGATAGCTGGGACCGTTGTAGCATTTGGCAAACTTAGCCCAATCCTTGGTCTTGAGATGAGCAAGGCAACCAAAGACCGAAAGGTATTTGCCAAAGGCCTCGAGCTGATTCCGCTCGTGGATGTACATTTCATCCACGAAGGCCTGCACGGATGCATAGCCCAATTTGGTGGCATGAAAACCCATGATTTGGTAGCTTCCCCAAGATGCTGATGCCAAAGCGGCCTCTCTGACCCGAGGATCAGAAAGTAGATTGGCTGCTTTTTCCAACCGGTCATATTCCCTAGGTCCTCCGATGTAGTGAGAGCGAGTCCATTTGGAGTAGAGCACGTCGGCATTTGATGCATTAGCGAGCGAGGAAGGATCAATGCCCCTATCTCTAAGCTGTCTCCAGAAAATATGTCCCTCAAAGAGAATCTTGGGTCTACCATCGACAAAAAAACCTTTCCCGCTGCTTTCGACTTCATTGACTGCCTTGACCGCTGCCAGTTCTAGTTGGAAATTTGCCGCAAAATCAATCAAATCCTGCTCCCCGAGAAACTTGTCTTCGAGCTTTTTGGCAGGTTTGGTTTTTTCCATCAAAACAGTCCATGTCTTTACTCCTACTTTTCCGTCGTCTACGAGGCCGTTTTTTCGCTGAAAATCCTTTACGGCAGACTCTGTCATCTGCCCAAAATAGCCCGTACCGGGAATTTGATAGCCAAGCTTGCCAAGTAGTTCTTGAAGATAGGAGACAAACTCCCCTCTCGATCTGTATTTAAGTGTTTGCATGGGTTTATTGGTTTGATTAAAAAAAGAAAAGTACTCCAATTTACCTGAAGTACTTTACAAATCCGCAAACAATCCCCTGTAAATCAGGAATCAATTACATTTTTTCTATTTCCAAATCGGCTGGGTTTGGTGTCCGGCTTGGGCGATTCTGCCTGAGGAGCTGAAGGCTTTGGAGCAGTTGGCTTTGGCGCTTTTTCTGCATGGCTTCCTTCCGGTTTTGGACCTTTGGAGCCTTTGTTGAATGGTTTCTTTTTCTTCTTTTTCTTGAAAGACTTCTCTGCATCTCCGGATGATTTGGGGCTATCACCTGAATAGACAGGTCCCTCTCCCAACTCCTCAGGAAGAGGTATCTGAGTCACTTGCATGCCAATCAATCGCTCAATTCTGACAAACTTGTACTGATCCTTGGGATTCACAAAGGTAATGGCCTCCCCTTCTTTATCTGCGCGGGCAGTTCGACCTACTCTATGTACATAATCTTCCGGGTCAGAAGGTGTATCGTAATTGATTACCAATTCGATCCCGACAACATCGATTCCTCGGGAAATGATATCAGTACCTACCAAGATTTTGACCATCTTATTCTTGAAGGCAGACATGATTTTCTCCCGCTCCACTTGGTCTAGATCCGAGTGGAAAGCCTCCACATCAAAGCCTTTTCGAAGCACTTTGTAGAGGGCTTTTACTTTTTCTTTGGTCGAAGCGAAGATAATTACAGCTTCATACGCTTTCTGGGATAGGATTTTTCGTACCAGATCTTCCTTCTGAGTATCATAAACCGAATACATGGATTGGGTGACCCCCTCGGCGGTTTTGCCAATGGCTATTGAAATTTCCTCTGGCTTGTTCAAGATTTTCATGCTGAACTGCCGGATTTTTGGAGGCATGGTAGCAGAAAAAAGCACAGTCTGACGCCGTGTAGGCAGATAGTTGACGATTTTTAGAATATCATCAGAAAAGCCCATGTCCATCATCCGGTCAGCTTCATCGAGTACCAAATGTTCCAAAGTGGACAAGTCCATTTTACCCCCTGCCAGCAGAGCAATTAATCTGCCGGGTGTGGCTACTACGATCTCCGCTCCAGTTTCCAGAGCGCGCTTCTGCTGCTCCCAAACTACCCCGTCTCCCCCACCATAAATGGGAATGGAACTAATGCCAAGAAAATAGGCAAAGCCCTGAATCTGCTGATCTATCTGCAAAGCCAATTCACGGGTTGGAGCCAAAATAAGCGTATTCAGACTGTTAGAGCCTGACTTGGAAATTTTGTTAAGGATCGGAAGAATAAATGCGGCAGTTTTTCCGGTTCCGGTTTGAGCACAGGCAATCAGATCTTTGCCTTCCAAAATAACCGGGATCGCCTTTTCCTGAATGGGTGTGGGCTGTTCAAAACCCATCGCATCGAGGCCATCCTGAAGGTTTTCCTCGAATCCAAATGATTTAAAATTCAATGTTTGGTGATTTTATAAAAGATACTTGCAATAATGCCAAGCTCTTCAAATATAAGACCTTAAACGATAGAAAGCGAATTTACCTGTCTACCTCACCAAAATCGAGGGAAACATAAATCATTTCGCAACAATGAAGAGTTTACCTTATATTCCCCTATCCAAAGAAATCTGAATTCATGTACTACCGCACCCTACGATATTACTTATTACTAATGATGGTTTTGACTTTGCCCTTAGTCACTGCGGGTCAAAATTTTTCTATCAAGGGAAGACTGATAGATTCTCAAACAGAGGAAACCTTGGGAGGAGCATCCATAGTTCTCCGAAACACCCCTACGGGAGTTCAGAGCAATTCAGCGGGTGGATTTATTCTTGAAAATGTGATGGCCGAAAAATACACCTTGGCGATCAGCTTGCCGGGGTACAACATCCAAGAGAAAATCATCATTTTGGACAAAGACATAGACCTCGATGTCATCCGGATGGTCAAGTTTGGAAGTGAGGGTACAGGAGCAGCATTACAAAAAACCATTCGTTCAGCCAATGTGAGCCGTCTTTTGGTCGAAAGACCCAATTTCATCGGGGGAAATATGTTCTACGGTATCCCGCCAGAACCCAAAGAAGTGGTAGGAAATTTTTACCTCGATACCAAATGGAACCTCGCCTCTATCCTACTCTATCGTGATCAACAGGTGCTGGAAGGCTTCAGAGTGAGGTACAATATCAATTCCAATATGTTTGAGATGATGGAACCGGAAAACAACCTGGTCTCTGTAATGCCCGGCTTGAGGATTCAAAACATTGTCTGGATGGATAGCTCCTACAAGGTCCCAAGGTATTTTGTCAATGGGATGGATTTTAAAGAAGATGGAGTGCCTATTTCCGGATTTTTTGAGGTATTGGTGGAAGGGAAGCTTCCTTTGATGAGAAGAACCATGGCGGTATTCAAAGAGTCCAACTACAATACCGCCCTGATGGTCGGCAACCGAAACGATGAGATTATCAAAAGGAATGTCTATTACTATTTGATGGGAAAAGATCTTTTCGAAGTACCAAAGAAAAGGAAAGACCTCTTTCAGATATTTGGAGACAAGGCCGAGGAAATGGAAAAATTCGTAGAAGAAAACTCTCTCAATCTCAAGGAGAAAAGTACCATTTTCCAGCTATTCACCCATTACAATGCCCAATACCCCGGCTTTGTACCGATTATGACCCAACTTCTCGATGAGTCGGATTAAAATCCAAAACAGGCCGGGCAATCATTAATACCGATTGGAAATCACCCTTTTCCCCGCCAGAAAAAACTGAAAACCCAAAGAATATCAACCCCAAACCTTATGAAAAAACTCTACCTATTGGCACTCTGCTGTCTGCCTTGGATGAGCCAAGCCCAAAATCTCCCGGGAATGGCCCCGGGATCCACTCCCAATGAAAAACCCATTCTTCATGGAAAAAACTGGGTAGCTATCACAGGAAAACCCCTTGCCGCGACAGCGGGAGCAGCTATTTTCCAACAAGGCGGAAATGCCGTGGATGCAGCCTGTGCGATGATTGCGGCGACTTCTACCATGTGGGATGTCCTATCTTGGGGCGGTGAGACCCAAGCGCTCATCTACCACCCTATTGAGAAAAAAGTCATCGCCATCAATGCCATGGGTTATGCTCCCACAGGAGCGACAGTGGACTTCTACAAATCCCAAGGAATGGATTATCCTCCTCAATTTGGGCCTTTGGCAGCGACCACACCGGGAACTCCCGGAGGTATCATGACTATGCTCGCTGAGTACGGTACGCTCAGCCTTGAACAAGTTCTGACCCCGGCCATGCAACTGGCCAAAGGCTATCCCATCGAAGCGCAAACTGCCAACGCCATAGAATCCGGCAAAGGCAGAATTAAGGAATGGCCTTACTCCAAAAAGGTGTTCTTGCCCCATTTGGGAGAGGAAAGAGAAGGTCCTTCTCCGGGAGAAATCTTCGTACAAGAGGATCTTTATCAGACCCTTTCCAAACTGGTAGAAGCGGAAAGAGCCGCGCTAAAAGCCGGCAAGTCCAGAAAAGAGGCCATCTATGCAGCGTATGACAGATTTTACAAAGGAGATATTGCAAAGGAAATCGTAAGAGGTACTCGGGAGCAAGGTGGTCTGTTCACAGAGGCAGATTTGGCCAATTGGAAAGTAAAAATCGAAGAACCGCTCCATGTCAATTACAAGGGAATCGACGTGTACAAACTTCAGGAATGGACTCAAGGTCCTGCCCTGCTTCAGTCCCTGAATATCCTGGAAAATTTTGACCTTAAGTCCATGGGCTACAATTCCGGTGAATACATCAATACAGTATATCAAGCCATGAGCTTGGCCTTTGCTGACCGGGATTTTTACTATGGAGACCCGGCATTTGTCAAATCACCCATGAAGGGTCTGCTGTCCAAAGAATACGCAAAGGAAAGAGCCAAACTCATCGGGGAAAAGAACGATCCCAAAATCACGGCAGGTGACCCCTATCCATTTCAGGGAGAAACCAATCCCTACCTCGATATCCTAAACAAAAACAAGGAAAAAATCACGGCTTTAGACCCTTCACAAGCCAACTCGACCCTTGATGAAACCTTCTTATCCGCATTCCAGAGCGGAACCACTTCTGTAGAAGCTGCCGATGCAGAAGGGTGGGTCGTCTCTGTCACTCCTAGCGGAGGATGGATTCCTGCAGTCATCGCAGGAAATACCGGAGTTGGACTTTCTCAGCGAATGCAAAGTTTTGTTTTGGATGAAAACCTGAATCCTTACAATCTCCCCGAACCGGGAAAAAGACCGAGGGTCACACTCACTCCAAGCTTAGCCATGAAAGACGGAAAGCCTTTCCTTGCCTTTGCTGTACAGGGAGGAGATTCTCAGGATCAAAACCTCCTACAGCTCTTTTTGAATATCGTGGAATTTGGAATGGATGTGCAGGAAGCCACGGAAGCCGCCAACTTCAATACCTATCAGATGCAAAGCAGCTTTGGGGACCACGAGATCAAACCCGGTGCAATTACTCTCAGGGAAGATACTCCCGAATGGATTCGAAAGGATTTGCTAAGACGGGGCTACAAAATGGATTTTTGGCCAAAAACATCAGGCCCGATCAATGCCATTTGGTTTGACTGGAAGCATGGCACATTCTGGGGAGGCTCCAGCAATTATGGAGATGACTATGGAATAGCCTGGTAAAAGAATCTAAAAAAAGAGGAGCAAGAAAAATTGCTCCTCTTTTTTGATTTTATACCAACTCCTTCCCTGACCAAGAAAGGCTAAATTCCCAATCTTTAGTCTGACAATTATCCGAGACATTGGGAGTCGTGCAGGTTTGTTGGGTCCCGGAAATTTTGACCCCTTCTCCGGATTCCAATGGGACTATATCCTTGGCGTAATCATTGAAGAACTCTCCATAGGTCTTCTGCCACAAAAATTCCCCATTTTCATCCACTTTGATCAGGAGAATATCATAATTTCCCTGCCCAAAGGAGCTCGTAGAACCGAGAACCAAAAAGCCTCCATCGGACACAGGCAAAACAGCCACAGCTTTGTCGTAGCTGGAACCACCAAAGATTTTTTGCCAGAGGATTTCTCCGGTATCGGATTTTAGCGTGACTTGAATATCGCATTCTGATGCGGTACCGCAGTTGACCGTGGCAATCGAAACTGGAACATCTTCAAGAAGAGAGTCTTGAGGAGAAAGACTGCTCCATCCCCATAGGGAGAGAACCAATGCGACAGAACCGAGAATAAGGGCTGGAAAGTGTGTGGTGATGAGGTTCATAAATTTTCGTTTGAAGTGTTGAAAGATATTGGATTGACTTTCGGTCAGCTTTGATGAAAAGTCCTCTCCGAGCACTTCCTGCACCTTTTTCAAAGTGAAGAGACTCGGAGATGATCCATCTTTTTCCAATCGCTGAATAGTCCTTTCGGACAGTCCGCAACGCTCAGCTAATTCGGCTTGCGTCCAGCCTTTGGCTATTCTTAATTCTCTGATTTGCTTTCCTACAGCCACTTCACAAATTTTCTATGAACAACTCAAACTATTTACGACAAGGACCTGACACTTTCCTGACTTTCACCTGAAAGTCCTTTAACCAGTCAGAAAAAAACTCAGCCCATCTTCTTGGAATAGATATTTCCAAACCTGTCTTTGGCTTCAACCACCAGATTGGAGTCCGATTCGGGCTTGAAGAAAAACATATGGTCATTCAACTGTGGCTCTACCCACTTCCTTCTTGATGGCAATTCCGGTCCGGAGTGTAGGGAAATACTTAAAGGATCCAAGGCCATGATTTTATCAGGCTGCCCTTTTTTGATTCCATTTTCATACCATGAAATTTCCCAAGCCGGATCATAATTCCAGCAATTCAAGGAATAAAAATCGGGAAAATCAGGATGCTCACCTTTAGAATACACTCTAAACTGCTCGGAGATATCCAAGCCTGTCCCTTTGTATTTCCATTTCAATTCCGAGCCTTTGGCCTCATAGATTGCATATCCACTTGGAGTACCATCATAGCAAATCGGTCCTGACCACCAAGCCCCACAGACTGTACCGTGACAATGCTCATAGACGTGACCGTTGATCATGTTGTCATTGAAATGAGTATGTCCCGACAGAATATGAACCTGATACCCCTCCAAGAGTCGATAGAGATGCTCCCGATTGCTCACGGTGCCTCCCAGAGTATCTCTGTCAGGATAGCGTTGCACCGCCCCGGTATAGGTTGGGATATGCAAGGCGACCACCACGGTAGTTCCTTTTTCTACCTGCATCAAATCCTGCTCAAGCCAAGCTAGCTGCTCCTCAGGAATATAGCCTATGTATTTGGACCCTGTTCCTAGGTAAAAAACATCATCCAAGACCACATAGTGGATTTCCCCTCTATTCCAAGAATAATAGGTCGGCCCAAAATGACCTTTGAAGGTATCGGTAGTTCCTTCATCTGACCTCACCCCAAAGTTCATGTCATGATTTCCGATGACTTGGAAAAAAGGCACGCCATAGGAAGCCACCGATTCATTGTATTCTTTGAATAGCTCCAGGCGATCATATACCAAATCCCCACAGCCAATTCCAAAAACATTGGGATCATTTAATTCAGTCAAGGTTTTCCTGACGTCCGGAGCGGCCACATTCAGCAGCTGTCCGGCTTCGTATTCATCTTGAATTTGGGTATCCGAAAGCAGCAAAAAATGGTGATTTTCGTCAGATGAAGCCGTTTTTTGCAGATCAAAACTGATTTGCTGCTCCTCCTGGTTTTTATTGATTCTTTGAAAAAAAGAAGAAGAACCATTTCCCTGTTTGGGAATTTCAAACCCGGAAGGAAGCGAAACAAAAACAAAATCACGATCCGAGGAGGAATTCAAACTATATTCTCCCGAAGAATTGGTCCAGACTACACTCCTTCCATCCGAAACAGCCACCCGATAAAGGCCCTGGCCTGAAGTAGTCACCCGACCTCTAATGCGAATCGGACGAAAAAGAGAGGGAAGATTCTGAAGGGAAATTTCCTTTTGAATTTCTGCCAAAACGGGATTTCCCAAACTCACCCAGCCCAAAGAGGCCAAGCTCAAGCCTTTGATGAATTCTCTTCTTTTAAACATGAATTTGTCGGTTATGTGGTCAATTTAAAGCGTAAAATTTTTCAGCTACCTCAGTTAAAAGGGATTTTCTGTGTGGCATAGACAGCCCCGTTCTCCCCTTTTACTTCAAAAGTTATTTCTTGCTTTGCCCAATCAATGCTGGCCAGACCATAATTCAGCTTGGCAATCAGCTCACCAACTCTATACTGATTTGGCTCCTCCGCTATTCGACTCCAGGTATGGGTCAGGCCGCTAGATGTAATCTCATACAACCCCTTGGGAAATCTGGAGTCAGTCAACTTCATCACCTCAGCAATATGCCGGTCACCACTGAGTAAAATCGGAGTTTTGGCTCTTGAAGCCGCTATTACATCCAATAATCTCTCACGCTCTTTGGGAAAATTGGCCCATTTCTCATAAGCATGCTCAGTTGGCAAAAATTGAATCCCGGAAGCAATCAAATTGATTTTGGCTTGGCTTTCTTTCAGCTCTTTTTCCAGCCATTTCCACTGGGCTTCCCCCAAAACTTCCCCATCTATATTGGGCTGATAGACCCCATCTACACGCTCCAGGGTATCCCTGAAGTAGCGGGCATCCAGCAGAATAACTTTCACCTGCTGCTCACCGGAGCCGAAAACATGAGAAGAATAGGCGCCTTCCCGCTTTCGCTCAGGAGCATTGGCGGGAACTTCCAAAAAATCAAACATAAGGTCTCTTGACTCCTTCTTTTGGGCAAAAAACTTTCCCGCATCATTTCTACCGTAATCATGGTCATCCCAAACTCCGATGATCGGCACAGACTCTTTCAGATTGGAATACTCCGGGTTGGCATTTTGCCTGGAATATTTTGCCCTGAGCGTATCCATGATGGGAGAATCCCCATAAATATTGTCTCCCATCCAAACCCAAAGGTCAGGCTGATCAGCAAGAATTGGATTCCAAAGTGGCTGTGGGGCATCTTGCCTATTACAGGACCCAAAAGCTATGCGTGTGATCTCATTTTGGGAGGAAGTTTCCTTTTGAGTTTTGCAAGAAAAGCAGGCTGCCAAGATTAGGGCAGAGAGGAAAAAGATGGGTGTTGATTTCATTCGATGACTTTTAGCTAGTGGAAAATGGGAAGAATGCGGGGGAAAATTTCGGCCACAGATCAAATTTATCAATTTCTTAATGCATGAAAGCCCTTCAAAAAACCTGAATCGAACTTGCAATTCCCTCTATTTATCAGGAACTTATATCGATTATTCTCCTTAAGAAATCTCTTTGATTTTCAAATTTTAAGCAGCTTATCCTTTTTCAACCCAACCTAATTCATCATGAAAAGAAGATTTTCCGATCTGCATTGTCACAATCACATGAGGGCACATTTTCACATGCAGGAAAAGCAAAAGAAGTTTGCCCGAAAGGGTGAGTTTAGTCCTTGGACGGTCATTGCCTCCAATTCAAAAAATAAGGATAAGGGGAAAATGGGAGCCAGCTACAGTCAGATCGACTTGGTCAAATGCTGGAACTCCAACCTGAGACTTACTTTCAATTCCCTCTACCCTTTGGAGCGGCAGTTTGTGATAGGAATGGATCCGAAAATCGGGGAAGATAAGTGGTACAATTTCCTGGCTAGAGGGATCTTGGGTCACTCTGGAATCAAAAGAGACCTTCTTCAGACCGCCTACATGAGAATTCCCGACAAAGTAGTCGACTTCTTCCAATCCAAGCAGTACGATTATTGGGAATCTCTCAACAGGGAAAAGGACTTTGTATTGATGGACTCCGGCAGGCGGATTAAAAAAAATGAAATCCATGTACCTCAGGCGCTATTCGGCGACAAAAAAGCAGCAGAAAAGCGCGCCAAAGCAGAACCGGAAGTCTATGTGGCAGAAAATGCCTGCTATCGAATTCCAAAAGACAAAGCCGAGCTGAAAAAATCACTGGCTGACGATTCAGAGATCACGATGATCCTCACTATCGAAGGGGCGCATGCCTTGGGAACGGACCGACTTCGATACGTGCAGGACATTTCGGATCGGGTTCAGTTCATCAAAAAGATGTGGGAAGCGCCGGTCTTCTTCATCACGTTTGCCCATCATTTTGACAATCACTTATGTGGTCATGCCCATTCGATCCCGGGCATGGGAAAAGTTCTGATGAATCAGAAAAAACACATGAATGAGGGTTTCCGGAGAAATGGAAGAAGGATCATCCGGGAAATGCTGGGGCTAAACAGCCAATTTGAAAAAGATCCCGAGCTAGGTTACAGAATCCTGATTGACGTCAAGCACATGGCTGCCCGATCAAGAATGGAATATTACGAGATGGTCAAAACCTGTATGGAGAAAGGTGATAGTATCCCGGTGATAGCATCCCATTGTGGCTATTCTGGTATGGCCTCTCTGGAGGAACACATCAATTGCGAGAAAAAAGAAAAAGACGACTACTGCGATCCGAGCGGAAAATTCAACGCCTGGAATATCAATATGTGTGATGAGGACATTGAGATGATTGTGAAGACGGGGGGATTGTTTGGAATTTCTTTTGATCAAAGAATACTGGGGATCACCAAATCCGATTTGAAAAACAACCCCAAGCGCAACGGAATTCGGCTGATTTGGGAAAATATCGAAGGAATCGTTTTGGCGGCCTACTCCAGCAAAAATCTAAGCGAGGAAGAAAAACCGAATATCTGGAAATGCATCACAATCGGGACGGATTTTGAAGGCTTAATCGACCCGGTTGACCCCTATCCTACCTCCCTTCACTACGAGCAAATGGCCAATAATTTGGTATTTGAAATCGATCAGGCAAGGAAGGATCAGAAGGCAAAGCACTTGGCTCATTTCAAATCCAGAGAAGAAGTAGAAAAATGGGTGGATGATTTCTGCTATAATAATGCTGAAGCATTCGCACTCAAAAATTATCCTGTTTGATTGATATTCAAGACACGAAGGGGGGTGTTCAAGCCTTCTTTACAAACTCAGATTTGAGGGCCATCGCCCCAAATCCGTCTATCTTGCAATCAATATTGTGGTCTCCTTCGACCAAGCGGATATTCTTTACTTTGGTACCTGCTTTTATGGCTTTAGGAGCTCCTTTCACGGGAAGATCTTTGACGATAACGACTGTATCTCCATCTGAGAGCACATTGCCGTTGGCGTCTTTTACAAGCCCTTCGGGTGTTTCGTTTTCATTTATTTCTTCTGGATTCCATTCCAGACCACATTCCGGACAAGCTAAAATCTCCCCTAATTCATAGGTGTATTCCGAATTGCATCTGGGGCACGGTGGCAATTTTTCCATTTCCAAAAGTAACTGATTTGGCAAAATGCCTGTCTGAAATGAAATTATTTTACCTCGTGAAAGTACTCCCTGTCAAAAACCCTGGAATACATCCATACCGGAACCCGGTCATGAAAGGGCATTAGGTCTTTGAGCACCTTCTTTTGGCTCTCATGAGCATTCATTACTTCCAATACCTGAGGAAAATGTTCCTGGGTCTTCACTGAAAAATCCGGTTTCGGTAATCCCTGAGAAGGGTCTTCCGGGTAGTTTTTATTGAAACTGGAAGAAAGCTTCATGGCTACTTTGATCTGCTTGGAGCAAAGCGTAACCTGAAATAGGTTTTGAGGTTTGAATTGGGGATTG
Organism: Algoriphagus taiwanensis; assembly: GCF_036245645.1. NCBI lineage: Bacteria > Pseudomonadati > Bacteroidota > Cytophagia > Cytophagales > Cyclobacteriaceae > Algoriphagus > Algoriphagus taiwanensis. Next base: position 171,383 of record NZ_BTPE01000009.1, read on the forward strand.
GATGAGTTTTCCTGAAAGACTTGCTCCACAGCCAAACCGGACAATCGATGATCAGGATGGCCATAAAGCCCCACTTTGGAATCATAAGTAATCAGGACATCCGGCTGAATTTGGTCTATCAAATCTGAAACAATCCCTTTCAGAGAATCCAAACCGATCGCAGACAAACCGCTGTCCGGATAATCCAACAGGTGAAGTTTCGAGGCTCCAATCAGATCAGCCGCTTCTTGCATCTCTTCAGAGCGGATTTCTGCCAGGACTTCCTCATCCTCGATGCCTGAAGATTTGCCTTTTTCCCCTTTGGTCAAAGTGGCAATTCGGATTTCATGCCCGTCTTCTTTTAGCTTCATTAGGGTTCCTGCCACAGTCACTTCATCATCTGGATGTGGAAAAAGTGCCAAAATCACCTTTTTTGGCGCTTTTTCTACCAAATTCTCTCGCTGGGTTATTTTAGGATCATGCAGTTGCTCTTTAGCAAAAAGAATCAGCATCCATGGTGTAAGCACAATGATGACCAATAATATCCCTAAAGTAACAAACAGCAGCTTTTTCATTCAGTACTCAATAAGGTGCTCAAATAGGAAACCAAGTCTCTGATTTCACGCTTGCTCAATAAGCCCCCCATGGCAGGCATGCTGGATGGGGCCAATTGAGAAGATTTGATATCTGCTTTTGAAATGGTTTTGTCCTCCGAACCTACTCTAATTTGAAAATCCTTTTCATTCTCCTCAAGCAAGGTTCCGGTCACCTTTTCTCCGGAATTCATCTCCAAAGTCACAAAACCATAACCCGGTGCCAGCCTTTTGCTAGGCTCTACCAAGGCGATGAGTAATTCCTCTCGGGACAGCTTTCGGCCTATCCCATCCAAAGGAGGTCCAGCCGTGCCTCCCATATCCGTGTAGGCATGACACCGGATACACTGTGCTGTTTGATTCTCGAAGAAAATGGATCTGCCCAACCGTACATTCCCCTGTGCCAAAGCTCCTGAATATTTCTTCCACTCTTCTCCCCCGGCTTTGGCATCCAATGCAGCTGTAAATTGCTTTTTGAGTTCCTCAGAACCGGTCTGCTCTATAGCCTCTTCCAGTTCTATCCAAGTTGCTTCCGGCATTTTCCCGGCTTCAAAATCACTCAGAAACGTCTTCCAAACCGGGAAAGATTGGCTTCCTTCCAACCCTGCCAAGGTCAAAAGACCCGTTTGCTTCTCGGGGACAGTTTGGTTTTGGATAATATCAGTCAATAGCTGCACCTTCTGATCGGAAGGAAGGTCCAGCTCCGCCAAGTAGCTTAACCCGGCAACTCGAACGGACTGAGATCGATCTTTCATCGCAGAGGAAATCGCCTCTCCCAACTTATCCGAATTCAAAGCAACCAAGGCATCCAAGGCTTGTATTTTCACCCCGTCAGAAGGGTCTGATTTCAATTTGAGCAAAAGCAAATCCTGAGCATCTTTTACTCCCAATCTTCCCAAAGCCTTGGCCGACTCCATTCTCAAGCCTTCGGCAGGCTGATTGATCTGAGAGATGAGCACCGGTTTCACCTGATCGCGGATCAATGCAGGATCTCTTTCGACCACACCTCGATATCGACCATCTACCCGGTCAACCAAGGAGGGTTTTGCCCAAGTACCTATTGCTGCAAGCGTCTCCATTCGAAGTGGTTCGGATATTCCGGGCTTCCCTAAATAAATCAACAGATGGTTCAGGTTTTCTACATTTCCCAATCGCTGATTGGCGCTGATTGCTCTTCGGATCAAAGCCTCATTTTGGAAGTTAGTAGTGCTAAGTAGGGCTCCCAAAGCAGGCATAGCCTCTGGAATAGAAAAGTCGTCATGGATTGCTCTTGCAGCTTCAGTCACCACCAATTCATTGGAATCGTCCAGGAATCGAACCAGTTCGGGAGATTCCATTCTTCTTAAGGCGACAACCGCTCCCAAACGAACAGCAAAGGAAGGATGAGCGGAAAGTGCCGCTACAGGCTCCACCTGTCCAATTCTAGCCAAAGCCAAAGAGGCTGCATGGCGGATGTAGGCATCTTCATCATTGTTGGATTCCAAAAGCGAAATCAAGGGCTGTACAGCCTCCTGATTGCTGCTTCGTCCCAAAGCTTCTGCACTGAAAAAGCGGACTCGGGAGTTTTCATCCTGAAGCCCAGCCATCAATTCTTTCCCCGCTTTGGAATATCGGATATCACCCAGCCATTTGGCAGCCTGGGCACGGATTTCTGGATCTTTGTCTTTCAGCAAAGGCACAAGTGCATCTGCAAAGTCCATTTTTTCCATTCTTGCCAGCTGACTCAATCCCACGATGGCGTGTACTCTTGCCAGCTGATTGCTTTCGTCTTGGATCACTCTTGCAAATACTTCCCCTCCCTTTTCTCCTCTTCGGGCCAGTTCAAATTGAGCTTTTCTCCTTACTCTCAGGTCTCCGAAATAGAGTTTAGTCTCCAGCTCTTTCTCGCTGAGCTTTTTGTAATCAGCTTTGATTTCGGCTTCCGTCTGCTTTTGCAATTCCCAACCTTTGGCTGTTTCATCTGTCAATCTCCAGATCCGTCCATAGTTTTTGTCATTCCATCCAAATATCCAGTCTGCCAGATACATGGACCCATCAGGAGCGAAATCAATTCCAGTTGGTAAAAAATTACCTATTACCTTTTCGGTTTTGGTCATCTCGAAAGAAGCTCCCTTTGGCTGAAGCTGAAAGGCATGCAAGCCTGAAGTAGAAGGATTACCGACAAACTCCACCACGAAAAAGTGGTCTTTCCAACGCTCACCCAATCCTGTACCCGGATTGAAAAGCATTCCTGTGGGTCCATTGATGTAGTTTTGGATACAAGGAGTGATGTAGGCCGCCTGTCCTTCCCATCGAGGAAGGTACAGCTTCTCGTCCATCCAGACCTTGTAGGTATTATTATCCGGATCTCTGTATTTTCCAAACTGCCAGTTGATCCTCCAGCCTGTATCTGAGCCATTTGTCAGGTAGACCAAGCGCTCGCTTTCCCCTCTATGATCCCCGTCATTGTCCACTGAGATCAAGTTGTTGTACTGATCAAAAACAAACTCGTGGGTATTTCTCACCCCCATGGCAAAAATCTCAAAGTCACTTCCGTCTGGATTTGCCCGGGCAATCACTCCCCGGTTGGGATACTTCCACTCGGTACCGTCAGGTCCTTTTCCATTGAAGCCAATATCCCCTATTCCCCAATAAATTCTCCCGTCAGGTCCCATTTCAATTCCTGACATACCATGTGCCCCAAAACCGATGTGGATTCCATACCCATAGGACAGAGATTGCTTCTCGTCCATGATCCCATCCCCATTTTTATCCATCAACCTCCACAAATCGGGACCGGCTGCCACAAAAAGAGCATCCTCAGTTTCCATCAGCCCTCCTGCCACATCAGTCACCTCCTCATGAAAGTCCTGAACCATCAGCTGAGACCAATCTGCAAATCCATCTCCATCCGAATCGCGAAGCTTATAAACCTCATTTTTCTCCACCAGCATATCTCTCCAGTCGTGGCTTCCATCCCCGTTGAGGTCAGTCAGCCAGGTGTTTTCTGAAGATCGCTCAGGGGAAAGCTCCTCTCGGAGAAATGCCCGCTTGTCATCTATATTCTGAAGGGAAATGGAGCGAATCTCCCAGGACTGATGTCCCCGAATATCAAATTCAGCGGTATTTCTTCTCGGTGAGCGGGAATAAAGAATATCTCCCTGATCATTTACCTGAATGGAAATCGGGTCTTTGACCAAAGAATCCACCGCCCAAACCTCGAGCTTGAGTCCTTCGGGTAGGATTGGGTTTACAGATGTTTTGGCACTTTCTACTAAAGGAAGAATCTGATCCTTGGTCAGGGTATGAATCCGGAGGTCCACTTCCTCCTGCTTTTTACATGAAAAAAGTACAAGAAGGATTGCTAAAGCAGGAAATGAAGAAAACCGAAAAGGAAAATAGGCTTTGGGCATAACTGTTGGAATTTTGAAACAGAAAAATAGGAAAAAGGCAAATATTCCGCTTGCCGTTGATCAAAATGCCGTAAAAAACAAAAATCCCGATCAAAGACCGGGATTTTGTTCACTTTAACCACTAACAACCATAAAACAAAAATAAGTTAAGACTACTCGGTGATTGAGCTTGACGTCTTAGTAGTCCGTACGGGAATCGAACCCGTGTTTTATCCGTGAAAGGGATACGTCCTAACCCCTAGACGAACGGACCATAGAATGGTGAAAAATCAAACTGATTTACGAAGAGAATAAAATTTCATAAATCAATGCAAATCAGGATGTTAAGTAGTCCGTACGGGAATCGAACCCGTGTTTTATCCGTGAAAGGGATACGTCCTAACCCCTAGACGAACGGACCATTTTTTTATTGAAAAACGTGCTTTTTCAAAAGGTTGTGCAAATATAGCGGGTCAAGTTTACAAAGCCAAAAGTGCTGCAAAAATTTCTTTGGAAAATGGTTAAATCACTGAACCAAAGCCCTAAAAATTTGCTTGAATTACCATCAAGACTTTTAGCTAATTTCGTCCCGGAATAAAAACCCAATGAACTCAAGCTTACCCAAAATTCGAGTGGCCATCAATGGTTTTGGCCGGATAGGCAGATATACTGCCAAATTGCTGTTGGACAATCCCCAGTTTCAGCTAGTGGCTATCAATGATTTGGCACAGCCCGATTCGATCGCTCATTTGCTGAAGTACGATTCCATTCACGGAAAGCTGGAAAAGAAGGTCGGACTGTCCCTACCCTATCTGACTATTGACGAAGAGCAGATTTTGCTGCTTTGCCAGGCTGATCCCATCCATCTTCCTTGGAAAGATTTGAACATCGATTTGGTATTGGAATGTACCGGGCGATTCACCCATCGAGAGGGTGCAGAAAAACACGTACAAGCTGGGGCCAAACGAGTCATTATCTCAGCCCCGGCAGCAGATGACAGCATTCCTATGGTTGTATTGGGAGTAAACGATTCCATATTGACAGGCAAGGAACCCATTGTTTCCAATGCCTCCTGTACAACCAATTGCCTTGCCCCAATGATCAAAGTGCTCCATGAGCGCTTTGGAGTAGTCAAGGGATACGCTTCTACGGTTCACTCCTACACCAACGACCAAAACCTCCACGATGCCCCCCACCGCGATCTAAGAAGGGCCAGAGCCGCTGCATATTCCATTATCCCCACTACGACCAATGCAGGAAAGGCATTGGACCGGGTGCTTCCCGCTATTTCCGGCCGAATTGAGGCCTCTGCGATGCGAGTACCCGTACCTGATGGGTCCTTGACCGATTTGATTGTGGAGTTGGAAAAGTCTCCGAGTGCAGAAGAAATCAACCAAGCCTTTCGAGATGCTGAGCAAAACGGAATGAACGGAATCCTACAGGTGGAATCGGACCCAATTGTATCCATGGATATCATTGGAAATACTCACTCCTGCATTCTGGATGAAGCCCTGACTTCAGCAAAAGAAAATTTGGTAAAAGTAGTAGGCTGGTATGACAACGAATCTGGCTATGCCAATCGGCTGGTAGATTTGGCCATCAAACTTGTCTCAATTAATCCTTCACTCGATTAAGGGCTAGCATCTTTACCAAAAACACAGGAAGGTTTTTCTTTGGATTTCGGGATTTAAGCTGGAGGTACCAGTTGAATTTTTCAAAAATCGGCACCTTATGGGTTTCTACCATCTCGATCAATGTGCCATCTGCATCTTCCAGATAGCAAAAATGGCCAGATGCTTTTCCCATATCGAAACTATATTCACTATCAACTGTGAATGGATAGCCGGCATGGGAGGCTTTGGTCTTTAAATCATGCATCCCATTGACATCCAGGCAGCAATGAATAAACCCTAAATCGCCCCAAAATCGGTCTTCAAAGATCTTTTTGGGAGTACCGTGGAGCATTTGTACCAATTCAATTTGGGCTGTACAAAGCAAGGCTCCGAATGCACCGGGATTTTTACCCGACATTGACAACAGACACCGACGGGAAACCACATCATTGCCTCCCCAAGCTTGGGAAAATTCTTCCTCTTGGTATACCGATTTTTCAAATCCCAAGACCTTTTGGTATAAACTAAGGGAATGCGCTAAGTCCCTTACACCGATGCAGACCCCCATCACTCCTCCATGAAGGTGCTTTCCAGAACCAAACCAAGAGTCTGATTCACGGATTTCGAAGACATTGGAAAAAGGGTCACGAATAAAAAAACTCCGGGTTCCGTCCGGATGCATCAAAATGGGAGTAAGAAGATTGGCACCGCATTCTTTCAACCATTCTCTGGACTTTCGGACATCTCTTGTCCTGATTTTCACAGCGAAAATCCCCAAATCACCCCATGTCACAGTTCCAAAAAAAGGCTGAGGTTCCCGACTGGTAAACTGCCATATCTCAAAGCCTCCACCTCCTTGCATATTCATCGCCAAAACAGCATGCCGAGAATGGACTTCATCCCCGGTGTAGGATTTCATCAAGCGAGCCTCCGCCTTATCCTGAAAAATAGGGACATCCATCCCAAAGGCTTTCCGGTACCATTTCCACGAAGTCTCCAGGTCCTCGACACCTATTCCGACTTGCTGGATTCCGTTTAGCTGATACCTATTTTCATCCATGGTTGAGATATTTACCGTAGATCTCTTTTAATGATTGTGGGGATCGACCGGCATGAAACAACAAGAAAACAAAAAGATTGACCAATTGAACTCTCAACCAAGAATTGTTTTCGTATTTCCTCGCAGAAACCCGGATGGATTTTGGAATGATGTAAAATGAAGCCTTTTTCTTTATCCTTCTAACCAAATCAAAATCCTCCATTAGGCAGAAATCATTGTTAAAACCGCCTAATTCTTTAAAAAACTCTTTGGAAATGAATAAAGTCTGATCTCCTCCCCCGGAAAAAAGACCATTAAAGCGCGTCGCCCAGCTGTTGATTTTGAGAAGGAAATGGCTCGAATCAAACTGGTATCTATAGCAACCCGCCCGAAATCCCCTCAATCTGGCCTCCTGAATATCCATAGCAAAACTGGGAAGAGGCCGAGTGTCTGCATGAACAAAATATAAGGTATTGCCTCCTGCTTGTTCAGCACCGAAGTTCATCTGCTTCGCCCGGGATGCCTCCTTCAACTCCAAAACTTTTGCCCCCAAAGCTCTGGAAACGGCAACACTTTGATCGAGACTACCCCCGTCTACGACAATTAAATCCTCCACAAACTCTCCACCAAACTTTCGAATCAAAGGAAGTAATTCTCTGAGATTAGCCTCCTCATTCAACACAGGAATAATCACCGAAAGCCGAAGTACATCCTTCATTTTACTCTTCTGATTTGGTAGTTTTTGATTGGATTCTCAAGTACGATTTTCTCCAGCTTTCCGGATTGATAGTAATACCGATTAGCATTTCCATTGATCTCAATCTCATAGACACCGGGTTCGATTTCTTTGATTTTTTGGGAAAGACCATAAACCTCTGATAAAAAGATATCTCCATCCTGAGGCTCTTCAAAAAAGAGTTTGGTACTGCACCAGGCTATAGGTCCGGGCAGAGGTGTTTGATTTTCAAACTCATAGGTTTGGGCATTTACCCGGTATTCTTCTCCCCTCCACCAAACCTCAGAATGAAAATCACCCCGATTGGTCTGGCTGGAAGATTTTGTATTCACGATATAGTTTTTCTCAAAATGGGACTGAGTCAAAAAGCTTACATTCACTGAGCCAAAAAACCAAAACTTAACCTGGCTATTGGCCTCATATAGCATAGTACCTTCCGCTTCTTTCACTTTTTTGGCTTCTAAATCCCCGATTTTTATCCCTAACACCACCACCTCAAACTGGGCAATCTCAGCCCTTTGAGCATGACACTTCGAGCCCGAAAAGGAGAACCAAACCAACATCCCCAAAAAGAAGAAATGGGATATTATTCTTTGCCGAATGCACTTCATTCCCAACCGATTCTTTCCTTCCAAACCGGAGACTTGTCCAGTAAACTTTTCAAATCCTCTTCAGTATCCAAATCACTAAGTGAGATTATCAAGCTGGTTTTCAGACGAAAGGCTTTTGCACGGGCAAGGGTTTCTTTCAAAACCGAACTCGTACTCCAGGCTATCGACCGGAACAATTGAGGGTGGAAAGCCTTAAGTCCTAAAAGATAATATCCCCCATCTTCTGCCGGCCCTATCACCACCTGGTTTTCTTCCAATTGCCTTTCTGCCTCCAAAAGGATATCCGAGCTGAGTTCTGGGCAGTCAGTCCCGATAATCATCGCCTTGGAGTAACCCAAAGAAAAGATATCGCTGAAGGCATTTTCCATTCTTTCACCCAAGTCCATCCCATGTTGCAAGCACGCCCGAAAAGCGGAGGAATCGATCCGCTCCGGAATGAACGAGGAATAGTAAACATAGAGATCAAAGCCGGACTTTTCAGCTTCTTGGAGTGTCAGTTGGATCAAGGCACGATAGATTTCCAGCGCTTTTTGGTCACCGATTCCAGCAGCCAGCCTGGTTTTCACCTTTCCGAGTTCGGGATTTTTCTGGAAAATCAAAAGGGCGGTTTTTTCCATCAGGCTGTTGCTCCTCCACAGCTAGAACCGGCACCCGCCGTACACCCGAAACAATGATTGTTGATTTGAATCGACCTTTGGAGAAGAGACGCAGAATTCCACTCTGCGATATGCTGGGAAGCTCCTTTTTCTACTTTCATTTCCAGCATTTGATTGAAATCGCAATCGTAAAGGTACCCATCCCAGCCGATCGATAGGGTATTTCGGCACATTACCCCTGCCGCAGCTGAAGGATTATAAGAATCCACGAGCTTTTCCATGTATCCTTCATAATTCTCAGACCGAACCAAATATTCCAAAAATCTGGAAATCGGAATATTGGTGATGGTAAAAAGCGAATTGAAATGAATACCGTAGCGGTCTAAAAGCTTCTTTTTGAATTCCTTTTCCAATTCGCTTTGATCTCCAGGAAGGAAGGCTCCGGCTGGATTGTAAACCAAATTCAAAACCAAATCAGAATTTTCCATACCGTAGCCAACGGCATTCAGTCTTTTTAGTGCTTCGAGGGATTTGTCAAAAACCCCATCTCCCCTTTGCGAATCAGTTCTGCTTGCTGTGAAATAAGGCAAAGAAGAAACTACCTCTACCCGATTGGTTTTGAAAAAATCGGGTAAATCATGAAATCTGGGATTGGCTAGGATGATGGTTAGGTTGCATCTGACAATGATCTTGATATCCGGCCGGGAGCTTCGAATCTCCTCTACCAGCCATCTAAAATCCGGATTCATCTCCGGAGCGCCTCCTGTCAAGTCTACCGTGTGGAGACTTGACTCAGACTTGATCACCCGCAGGCATTCCAGCATGGTTTGCCGAGTCATGATTTCTTTTCTGTCCGGACCGGCATCCACATGACAATGCTTGCACACCTGATTGCACATTTTGCCAAGATTAATCTGGAAAATCTCAAGTTGGGTAGGCTTCAAGGGAAAAAGACCCGAGGCCTCCAAATGTTCAGCAAAAGATACTTCCCGTCCAAAGACCGGTGACTCAAGGACATCGAAGGCTCCTTTAGGATTGGCTAATGAATGATTTAAAGCTTTTAATGACTTCATCACATGGACAATTCCTTGATTTTATTCATCATTTGGGTTCCGTGGACCAAGGATGCTCCTCCGCGGATGGCCGCTGCTACATGTACTGCTTCCATCATTTGCTCTTCGTCACAGCCTTTTTCCATAGTATCGACAGAGTATGCATCGATACAGTAGGGACATTGGATAGCATGGGCTACAGCAAGAGCAATAAGGGATTTTTCACGTGCAGTAAGCGCACCTTCTTTAAAAACCTCAGCGTAATAAGCAAAAAACTTATCTCCCATCGCTTTTTGAAGCTCGGTGATGTTGCCAAATTTTTTCAGATCTTCTGGATTGTAGTAGGTTTTCATTGGATAGTTTGTTTAGAATTTAAATACGAATTATAGGTTGGATTTAGATTGTGACATTGCCAAAAAAGCTAAATAATAAACTATTGAAAAAGCGTTTTTTGAATAATGGAAGCTTAAAAAATATCAAAAAAGTCAAGTGATTGACAATTTGATTTTTACCAATTCCCACACCTGAAATGATTTTTTTTGGGTTAAAAACCCAAAGATCAGCCATTTAAAAACGAATCCCTGTTTTGATTTTTCCTAAAGAAGAAAAGCCTTATCTTTACCCTATTATTTCTATAGACTTTAAATATTATTCAAATGAGTTTACGACTAGGAGACATTGCCCCGGATTTCAAAGCAGAATCCACAGAAGGAACAATTCAATTTCACGAATTTCTTGGAGATAGCTGGGGTATCTTATTTTCACATCCGGCAGACTTTACCCCGGTTTGTACCACAGAACTAGGCGCTGTGGCAAAACTTCGTGATGAGTTTGCCCGGAGAAATGTAAAGGTAATTGCCCTGAGCGTCGACGGCTTGGAAAGTCATAAAAGCTGGATAGGAGATATTCAGGAGACGCAAGGCACAGCGGTGAACTTTCCCATCATTGCCGATCATGACAAAAAAGTATCTGCTTTGTACGACATGATTCACCCCAATTCCAATGAAAACTTCACCGTTCGCTCGGTATTTATCATCGGACCGGACAAAAAAATCAAATTAACCATTACCTATCCAGCCAGTACGGGAAGAAACTTTGATGAACTGCTTAGGGTGATCGACTCCCTTCAGCTTACGGCAAATTACTCAGTGGCTACCCCTGCCAATTGGAAACATGGAGAGGATGTGGTCGTAGCACCTGCTATTCCAACTGAGGACATACCCTCAAGATTTCCGAAAGGACATAAAATCATCAAACCTTATTTGAGAACAACTCCTCAACCTAACCTATAAACCGAAAAAGGCTGTCCGATCAAAGACAGCCTTCTTTTTTATTTCTCAATTTACCTTGAAGCCCTAAATCAAATCAAATAGACGAGGAAGGAAAAGCGTGATTTCTGGGAAAATCATAATCAAAGCCAAAGCCACAATCATAGCCAGGAAGAAAGGAATCAATGGGCGAATGACCTGAGTCAGGGAAATCTTCGCGATAGAAACTCCCACAAAAAGCAGAGAACCCACCGGAGGAGTACACAAGCCGATACAAAGGTTCAGCACCATCATGATTCCGAAATGGACCGGATCAATTCCCACTTTGGTCACTACAGGAAGAAATATCGGAGTGAAAATCAAAACGGCCGGAGTGATATCCATAAACACTCCAACGGCTAGAAGAATCAGGTTGATCAGGATCAGAATCACCCATTTGTTATCACTCACATTCAGCATAAAATCGCTGATCATCTGAGGAATATCCTCAGCCGACATCACCCACGACATACTCATGGAAGTGCCGATAAGCAGCAATACCACCGCAGTAGTTTCCGAACTTCTGACGAGAATTCCGGGTAGCTCTTTGAGCTTTAACTCTCTGTATGCAAAGGAAAGTACCAAGGTGTAAACTACAGCGATTGCGGATGCTTCTGTAGCAGTAAAAACTCCGGCAACAATCCCCCCGATCACCACAAAAAGCAAAAATAAGCTAGGCAAAGCTCTCCAAAAAGAGGTGCCCAATTCTCCCAAGCTGACCGACTCTCCTCCTTTGATCCGGTGTTTTTTGACAAAAATGGCAGCACAGACCATTAGTGTGAGACCGAGCAGTAAGCCGGGCAGGTAGCCTGCTACAAACAGGGCTGCAATGGACACTCCCCCACTTGCCAGGGAATAAATAATCAGAATATTCGAAGGAGGAATAATCAAGCCTGTGGTGGAGGAAGTAATGTTAACGGAAGCTCCCAATGTCTTGGGGTAGCCTTCTTCGTCCATTCTTTTTCCCAAAATACTGCCTATGGCAGATGCGGCGGCAGCAGCTGAACCGGCAATAGCCCCAAAGAGCATCGCCGCTATAATATTCACATACAGCAATCCACCCGGAAGCCTCCCCGTTAGACCTTTGGCAAAATCAATCAGTCGGTTAGCAATCCCTCCCCGATTCATGATTTCTCCCGCCAAAACGAAAAAGGGAATCGCCAAAAGCGCAAAACTATCCAAGCCCGTAGCCATTCTTTGAGCTATGGTAGTTGAGGCCGGAAGCGCTGACACGGTAATCAGCAAGGTGAAAAAGCTGGAAAGACCCAAACTCCAAGCTACCGGAACCCCCAAAACCAGAAGGGTGACAAAACTTAAGATCAAGATGACAATACCGATCCACTCCATGACTAGGCTTTGGGTTTAATTAGTTGGATAATATGAAACAAATGGTAGTACACCACCAAGGCTCCGGAAATAGGGACAATTCCATAAATCCAGGAAAGAGGTATCTGTAGGGTGGCGGACTTCTGTTGCAGGATTTGGGTAATGTAGACCAAATTCCCCCCTCCGATAATCATCACGAAAAGTCCAAATACAATGACCAAGGTGTGAATGAACAATTGGAGGTAAAGCAATTGCTTGCCTTTGAGCTTTTCGGGAAGAATATCAATGGCCAAGTGCCCGTTTTTGCCGGAAACATAAGCTGCGCCGGCCAATCCCAGCCAAATCATCATGTAGCGGGAAAGCTCATCAGTAAAGGAACTGGGATCTCCCAAAACATATCTGGAAAAGACCTGCCAAGTCACATTGACCACCATCAGCCCCATGAGGACTGCAATCAATACTTGGATAAATTGATCCAAAAAGGCTTTGACTTTCATTCGCGTGTATTTTGGATTCGTTCGATCAATCGGGCCAAAACCGGGTTTTCCGCCTCGACTCCATCATAAATAGACTGGACCTGCTCACGAAAAGCATCCTTTGAAGGATAGGATACCACCACTCCGGCCTTTTGAACCTCTCGCATGGATTCTTCTACTGACTCCTTCCAGAGTTTGGCTTGATAGACAGCAGACTCATCTGCAGCTTCCTGAAGCCACTGTTGCTCCTGCGGGTTCAGATTTTCCCAAACTTTAGTACTGACTAAAACGACATCGGGCACCATGGTATGCTCGTCAATCGAGTAGAATTTACATACTTCATAGTGCCGGGAGTTGTAAAAGCTGGGCGGGTTGTTTTCAGCAGCATCGACTATTCCTTGCTGAAGGGCCGTATATAGCTCCCCATAGGCCACCGGAGTTGGGGACCCACCCATGGCCCGTACCATATTGATGGCCATTTTGGATTCCTGCACCCTTACTTTTAGTCCGGCAAGGTCTGCGGGAGTCTCGACAGGCTTGGTTTTGGTATAGAAACTTCTTTTCCCTGCATCATAAAAGCAAAGGCCACGGAGCCAAAACTTCTGGCAGCTAAGCAAAAGTTCGGTTCCGATCTCCCCATTCAAAACCTGATTGGTATGCTCATCATCCCGGAAAAGAAAGGGAATCCCAAAAACGCTGATTTCAGGAGAAAATGCCTCCAAGGAAGCGGCTGAGACCTTGGTCATACCCACACTTCCAATCTGAAGCAGCTCGATCAGTTCTCTTTCCGTACCTAATTGCTGATTGGGGTAAACTTTGACTTTGATCCTGCCTTTGGATTTCTCTTCCAGCCTTTGTGCCAAAAAAACCATGGCATTGTGCACCGGATGGGCAGTGACTTGGGCATGGCCCATTTTGATGATTTTTACTCGTGAATCCTCTTTGCATCCTGCCAAGGCCAGCAAAAACAAGAGAATAAGCGTCAGTTTTGGGTTCATTGGGTTTGTTGTTCTCGAATAGACTCGATGATATTCATTGCTTGCTTTACTCTTTCCTGAATTTCTCCAAAAGCTCCCCGATTGATCAGGTCTTTTCGGAATAGCTGAGATCCCATGCCGACACATAGCACACCGGCATCAAACCAAGCCTTCATACTTTCGGCGGTCGGTTCCACTCCTCCTGTGGGAATAATTTCGATTTGGGGCAAAACCGCATGGACTGCAGGCACAAACTCAGGCGTCAGAATATTGGCAGGATAGATCTTTACCAATTGGGAACCAAGCTGTTGAGCGAAAAAAACTTCGGAAACGGTTCCGCATCCGGGAATCCAAGGCACATCAACCTTCGCACAATATTCGCCCAATTTCGGGTTCATGACTGGCGCTACGATAAATTCAGCCCCCATATCCAGAAACTCCTCCGCTTCAAAAGGATGATAGATAGTCCCCACTCCCAAGTATAAACCAGGCATCCGACTGGCTGCTTCTCTGATTTTTGGGAAAATGGTTTTGGCCTCTTTTCCCCGATTGACCATCTCTATGACTCGCACTCCACCTTCATAGGCCGCGAAGAGTAAGTCTAAGCACACCTGCTCATCCGGGTGGAAAAATATCGGCATCATGCCTCCTGCATGCATGCGTTGGATAAAAGGGCTTGGGTTTCTCATTATCGTTTGATTTTTCCTGTAGCTTCTCCGTCTGCAAGTTCCTTCACTTCCTGAAGGGAGCAGATCAGAACATCTCCGGGCACACTATGCTTCATAGCTCCTGCAGCCATGGCAAACTCAATCGCCTCTTTGGGTTTCATTTCCAAAAGACCATAAATCAACCCGCCTGCAAAAGCATCACCGGTCCCCACCCTATCCACAATATGGGTAAGTTCGTAGGCTCTGGAGGAAAAGGTCTTTTTCTTGGCGTAAAGAGCAGCCGAAAGGGTATTGCTTGAAGAGCTATGGGATATTCGATCAGTTTTCACAATGTATTCCAAGCGCTTAAAGCGCTCAAAAGCCATGGACCTGACTTCCGCAAAGCTTTTGAAGTCTTCACCTAGACATTGCTTAAAATCCCTTGAGCCCGCTATCATCACATGAGTCAACTCCATAAGCCGAGGCATGATTTCATCGGGAGATTTGCCGTACTGCCAGAGGTTACTTCGGTAATTCAAGTCTCCGCTGACTTTGACTCCTTTTTTTGCAGCGACTTCCAAAGCCTGGAGAGTAATGTCTGCACAGTTTTGAGAAAGTGCCGGAGTAATCCCAGACCAATGAAACCAATCAGCCCCATCCAATATTTCTTCCCAATTCAAGACCTTGGGATCAAGCTGGGCAAAAGAAGAACCAGCCCGATCGTAGATTATCTGACTGCTGCGCTGCATTGCTCCATGTTCCAAAAAATAGATCCCCATCCTTCCCGGTGAGAATTGAACAAAGCGCGTGTCTATTCCTACATTTCTAAGCTTGCCTGCTGCGGATCGGCCCAGCTCATGGTCCGGGAAAGCTGTGACATGCGCCACATCCATCCCCCAATAAGCCAAAGCTGCTCCTACATTGGCTTCGGAGCCACCAAATTCCACATTCAGTGAGGTTGTCTGAAAGAAGCGTTGATTGCCGGGAGGAGATAGCCTGAGCATGATTTCCCCGAGGGTTACGATTTTCTTCATAGAAGAATTTTTTTCTCTAATTTGACCAAGTTAAGCAATAATACAAATGAACAATACGGTCCTCCTTTTGGATAATTCTGACAATGTGGGTGTTGCATTGATGGATCTTTTTCCGGGAAATCAGGTAATGCTAAATGGGAAAAGCATTGAAATTCAGGATTTTGTAGCAGCAAAGCACAAGTTTGCCATGCGGGCCTTTGCTCCTGGAGAGGAAATTTACATGTATGGAACTACCGTAGGGGAAGCGACCCAGGCCATCCCGGAAGGTGGCGCGATCACCCTGCAAAACATCCGTCACAAGACCAAGAAATATCAGGTTCAAACAGGGGGGTATAGCTGGAATTCTCCGGATATCTCTTCTTGGAAGTACCTAACCTTCATGGGATACAAAAGAGCTGATAATCAGGTAGGAACAGCTAATATTTGGCTAGTTTTGCCGATGGTTTTTTGCGAAAATACGAATGTCCAACTCATGCAGGAAGCCTTTGAAAATGCTTTGGGGTTGAAGAAAATGAACCCCTATGAAAGGCAGATCCGAACCTTGATTTCAGGCTTGAATGGAGAAAAATTTACGGAATCGGTTGCGCAAAAAACAGAGACTTTCGAATCAAAAATCTTCCCTAATCTGGATGGAATCCGCTTTTTGACCCACTCCATGGGATGTGGAGGAACAAGGCAGGATGCCGAGACTTTGTGTGCTTTGCTTGCCGGATACATTCATCATCCCAATGTGGCCGGCGCTACGGTTTTGAGTTTAGGCTGCCAAAATGCGGAGGTTCGGATCCTTCAGGAAAAACTTCAGGCATTAGGCTGTACCAAACCCTTGGTCATCTGCGATCAGCAACAATCAGGAACCACTGAAGCCCTTCTCAACCGAGCCATTGAGGATACTTTTCATCAGCTGATTCTTGCCAATCAAGCGACAAGGCAACCTGCCCCGCTAAGCTACCTAAGCATTGGTTTGGAATGCGGAGGCTCAGACGGGTTTTCAGGCATTTCGGCCAATCCTACCTTGGGAGCAGTCTCAGACCTGATTGTTGCCTTGGGAGGAAAGGCTATCCTTTCGGAGTTTCCTGAGCTTTGCGGGGCTGAAGAGAACCTTATCCAGCGCTGCGAAAGCCCTGAGCTTGCCCAAAAATTCATTCATTTGATGGAAACCTACAATGAGGCAGCTAAACGGGTGGGAAGCGGTTTTGACATGAATCCCAGTCCGGGAAATATCAAAGATGGACTCCTTACCGACGCGATTAAGTCCTGTGGAGCAGCAAAAAAAGGGGGAACTGCGCCAGTATCAGATGTCCTCGACTACACCGAGTATGCTACCAAACCAGGACTCAACTTGCTCTGCACTCCCGGAAATGATGTGGAGAGTACCACGGGGTTGGCTGGAAGCGGAGCCAATATCATCCTCTTCACCACAGGGCTCGGAACTCCTACTGGAAATCCAATCGTACCGGTAATCAAGGTCTCCAGCAATTCCAAATTAGTGAAGAAGATGGCGGATATCATCGACTTTGATGCAGGGACAATTATCGAAGGATTGGACACTCCCCAGTCTGCAGGAGAAAAGCTCATGAAGATGATCATAGAAGTAGCAAGCGGAAGGCTAAAAACCAAAGCGGAAGAAAAGTCAAACTTTGACTTTATCCCCTGGAAAAGAGGAGTCTCACTTTGATTTTATTCCTTCATTTTCCAACAAATTAGGATCGTACTCAAACAAAAAAAACCGGACTAAGCCGGCTTTTTGAGTTTTGTAAAATTTTTACTTCCCGTTTTTCAAATTTGCCATGGTTACTGATCTTCCTTCACCATTGGTTGGATTAAAATTACCTCTCACAATACCTGTACCTCTAAGTCTGGCAAATCTTCCCGTTCCGCCTACAATCTCCACTTCGGCAATAAAGGAAGACAAGGTTTCAGAAACAGGGGTCACGGTATTTTTCACATTTTTGAACCAAATGGAATTTCCCTTCTTATCCACGGTCAGAGAGCTTACCTCATCAGGAACATTTTCAATGCCCAATGCAGCTAGTTCTTCTCCAAAAACAGCTGAAACAGGAGCTCCAACAGTGACCAATTCCTGGCCCTCAAAGAAGGCGAATTGGTTCAAAAAACTATTGGATCTGCCCATTCTTGTGGCACTCCCAGTACCTGTTCCTGGGTAAAATCCAGGAGCCGGTCCACCTTGATATCCTTCGCCGGGAATGAAAAACAGTTGGTTTCTGGAAATTTCAAAGTAATTGAAATTGCCGGCAAGTCGAAGGCCGAATGGGTTTCCAGCCTCTTGATCAAGTTCCTGCCAAACTCCGAGCGCCTGTTCATAGGAAGGTTCGGCAACCTCCTGTGTCAATTCCAGGACAGGTTCTTCGTCTACGGATTCCGTACACGACCCAAGGACCACGGCAAAAACTGCCAAATAAGCCCATGGCTTTAGAAAGTTTACTTTCATGTGTTGATTAAGTTAGGTGATTGAAATAGAATGCTGGAAGATAATAAGAAGTTGGGTGTATTAAATAATCTCACTACTAACAACATATTTTTTGCATTTCATACCAATAAAAATGCCAAAAATATCAGCCCACAATAAAAAAATTGGCGGAAGAGCCCTTTGCCCGAATTTCTCTAGCCTTTTTATAGGCTTCTGAATTATACCAGTCCAAAGCTTTTTGACGATCCGGAAACTCAAGCAAGACCAATCGATCGTGCTTCCACTCCCCTTCCAAAGCTTCCACAGGAAGACCCCGAATCACAAACTTGCCCCCAAAAGGTTCGATGCTTCCCGGGGTCAATTTTTTATATTCATCGTAAACTTCATTATCATAGATATCTACTTCCACGAGTACAAATGCTGCCATAGTTTGAAATGTTTGATTGACCGAAACTGAAAAAAAATATTCAAATGCCAAACCAAGACATCCATATCCTTCAATTTGGAACAGGAAATTTTCTGCGAGCATTTTTTGAACCTATGGTTCAGGACTTACAAAACAAAAATATCCCCCTGAATATCTGCATGATACAAAGTACAGGAGGAAATACACTTGAAAAATTAAAGACTCAGAATTTTGAATATCATGTCTGTGTAGCCGGAATCAAAAATGGAAAAAAGGTACAGGATATTCAGAAAATCACCTGTGTCAAGGATGGTTTGGCTCTGCCGAATGACCAAGAAAAGTTCCTCGATTTTGCCTCGGACCCAAAGGTCAAATGGATTATTTCCAATGTGACGGAAGCCGGAATGGTGTGGAAAGAAGAAGGGGCTTTGGAAGAATTTGCGGAATCCTTTGCGGGAAGAATCGCCCAATGGCTTATCCAAAGATTTGAACGATTACCCGAAGCCGAAACAGTCATTTTACCCTGTGAATTGATACCGAAAAACGGGGATCTTTTGAAAGATTTTGTGGTAAAACATGCACAAAACTGGAATCAACCCTCAGAGTTCTTTACCTGGCTAGGACAAAAAGTATTTTTCTTTAACAACCTTGTGGACAGGATTGTCCCGGGATTTCCCCATCATCTGGAGCTAAAAGAGAAAGAAAACGATGCTCTTTTGGTGCAAACAGAACCTTATTCTTTTTGGGCGATTGAAGGTGAAAAATCACTTAGACACCTACTGCCCTTTTTGGAAGCCGATACTGAGGTGATTTTAGAAGAAAACATACAGGCCTACTCGCTGAGAAAAATACGTATCCTAAACGGGTGCCATACCTACTTATCTGCAAAAGGCCTCATGCTAGGATATCAGACCGTTGGGGAGTTCGTAGCTGATCAAGAAAACTTGTCAAGATTGGACAAAATGGTAGATGAGGAAATCATCCCGTTTTTGGGGATGGATGTCAGTGAACTGCAAACTTACAAAAAAGACATTTTTGCCCGATTTGCCAATCCCTTTGTGGATCATCGATTGGAGGACATTATGCTCAATGCGACCGCTAAATTCAAAAACAGATTGCTTCCCTTGATCCCTCAATTTGGTAAGGTGAACAAGGGGCTTTATCCGGAGGAAATCAGTAAAGGCTTGATTTATTTGATTCTTTTTTACCTGAAAAACCCAAAGAGAGTAAAGGATACAGCTGAAGTAAGGACTGTTTTAGATCAAATCCCTACAGACATATCCACCAAGGAAAAAATCCAGTGGCTGACAAACAATCTCTTTGAATTGGAATGGAATCCTGTCCTGGAGAAAGCCCTTAAGGAAATCAGTGCTGAATAAGCTGGATTTATTCAAAACCTAAGCCAGCAGCATACCTGGCCTTGGCAAAGGAAACCCGAAGCTTGGCAGCGAGATCGTTGAGGGTGACTCTGGAATCAAAAACAGAAACCTCTCTGGCATTGACCAAAAACAGACTGCTCTCACCAATTTCGAAGCGTCTGGTCTCTCCTTTCAAAAGCATCTCCAAGCTGGTCACATTGTCCTGAAAAGTGATGATCTGCCTGTTCAGAATGGTCCAGTTATTCAGTTCGGTTTCCAGCTTATTGCGCAATTGCAGCTCCTTTAAATCCCGGGAATTCTGCTTGAAATCAATTTTGGCGCGAGTCAAACCGATGGCTCCCCGAGTTTTCCTCCACAATAAAGGGGTGTAAACTGAAACTCCCCACTTGTAATTATTTTCGAAGAAGGGAGACTGATCAAAGTCAGAGATCGACTCAGTCAGAAAGTTATATTTTAGCTTGACCACAGGCAGAAGTTGCTGTTCCTTGAGCCTTCTTTCAACATCCAAACTGGCCAATTCAAAATCAGTAAGCATCAATTCCGGATGACTCGGCACAACAGCCCTCAACTCTTCAAAATCAGGAACTTTGGTAAATTCCTCGAAAAGATTCTGCGGAATAGTCCCCTCAGCTACCTGCATGGGCTCCCCATCCTCATTCCAAAGAAAGGTATTCAGTTCTTGTGTTGTGGCAAAAAAGACATTTTCTGCTGTCTGTAGGCGGTATTGACGGTTGAGCAACTGGGAAAAAGCCTCCACAGTATCAATTGCAGCCAAGTCTCCCTGCTCAAAACTTCTTTTGATGGCTCTAAAGCGAAAATCAGCCAATTCTACCCCCTCCTGAAAAACCTTGAGATTCTCGTAAGCTTGTGACCATTTCCAATACATGTCTGTGGCCGAGAGGTGTAGCTCATTCAAGAGTTTAGCCCTTTCTACTTCCGTGGATTGCTGGTAAATCTGCGCAATTCGCAAGGCTGCCCTTCGATCGTCAAGAATCAAACCCTGCCCAAGATTGACAGCAGCTCCCGCAGCAATCAAACCATCGGTAGGCACAGAACTTTCTGAGTTAAGAAAGTTACCGGAATTCTGCTCAAAAGTTCCCATCAACTCCACTCCCATCCAGGTAGGAATCACCACTCCCGCTTCCCGCTTGTCATAGTAAGTAGTTTCTTTAAATTCTTTTTTGTCGAGATTTCCATAGACCATGGGATCAAAACCTCCCCTGGCTTGTCTCACCTCCATTTGCCCCATTCGGAGGTTGATTTCGGCTTGAGCGGATATGGGATGATATAACCTTACCCACTCCAAGAAATCTTCAAACCGTAGTTGGAGCGTATCTTGCGCAAAACAGGAAACTGAAAAAAGAAGCTGAATACAACAGCTGACGATTAGTTTTTTCATTTTTTGGCAGAGGCAGTATTATCTTTCTCTTCTTGGGTATAATAATCAGCAGGGAAGCCGTTGAGTTGTCGCCAAATCTCATACCAAACAGGCACGTCATTAAGCAAAGCAATTCCATCAGCACCCGAGCCAATCCTCAATAACTCAGGCCAAGCTTCCTCCTCGGGATCTTCAGTCACTAAAACCCGATACATATTATTAGGTCCCGCAAACTGATCAATAGCGACCACAGTACCACCAAATGTACCATTGGAAATCTGGGGCCATCCTGAAAAGACAATAGCAGGCCAACCATCGAAAATAAAGCGCACCTTATTACCAACTTTGATAAGAGGAAGATCTACGGGCTGAACATACATTTCTACAGCCAAATCTGCCTCTGAAGGAACAATCTGAACGATTTCCGCTCCTTCCTTGATCGTCTCACCAATTCCAACCTGGATGGCTTTTGCTATGTATCCGTTTTGCGGAGCTAGAATGTATCGGAAGTTGGTTCTTTGGGCGTAGTTCGAATATTGATTTTCCAGCTTGGTCACAGTGGCTTCTGCGTCAAATTGGGATGACATGGCAGTGTACATATCGGATTCGGCTTTAGCCAACTTGTCCTGAAAATCATTGTCAATGGCTCCCAATTCAATTTGAGCTGTAATCAAATCATTCTTACTGCTGAGAAGCTTGTTTTCAGATGAAATCAGTTTAGCCTGGACTTCCTGAAACTTCAAACGTCTGCCTTCAAGGGTGGTCAGAGAATTCAAACCTTCCTTGAAAAGCTGCTCTGCTCGCTCCATTTGATACTTTCCGATATCAAAATTGACCTTGGCCTGCTCAAATTCGATGCTGTCTGATTGCACTTTCAATTCAGCAATTCGAAGCTTGTTTTCAGCCTGCTGTAGTTTTAGAATATTATTTCGTTTGAGAGCTGCAATCTGGTTTTGAAGGGCCTGCACCTTATCTCCGTAGGACCGGGCAGATTGGGACTTGGCATCTACCTGAAGCTGAGTTCTCGGCAAAAGTAAAGTATCGAAATATTCATCCTTGATTTCTGACACCCGCAAAATCGTATCTCCTGCATTGACAAAGTCCCCTTCAGCCACGTACCATTTTTCGATTCTTCCTGCAATGATAGAATGAATCGTCTGAGGACGCTGATCCGGTCTGAGTGCGGTTACATAGCCTTTGGAGCGGATATTCTGAGTCCAAGGGAGAAACAGCATCAAAAACATGGATATTAAAACCCAAGTCAAAATTCGTATTCGTTTCTGGCTTTCCTTTTGGGGAAGAGTCATCACCAGACTTTTGGATCCGCTAAAGGGTATTGTATCCTTGATTTTATTGGAAGTGATGTTCATCATAGCCGTTAGAATTTAAGATTTTTATATCCTTCGTAAGGACCTTGATAGATCACTTTCCCTACGTCCATCAGGATTACCTCATCAGCTCTGCGAATGATTTCGTCTTTTTCCGAGATCACCACCAAAGTCCATGTACCTGAAAGAAGGTAATCAATGATCCGCTGGGAAGTTTCTGTATTGAGATAGTGGAAAGACTCCTCGATAAGGATGGCTTTTGGAGATCCTACCAATCCTCTTGCCACCAGGATTTTTTGAGCTTGGGCTTTTGAAAGTCCCTTTCCTTCAGGTTGAAGCATAGTCTCCAAGCCATCAGGAAGCTGGTAGATATATTCATTCAAACCCACCAATTCGATCAGGTGATCGAGATGGTTTTTGTCAAAATCTCTTCCCAAAAGGATATTCTCCGAGATCGTCCCATGAAAGATCTGCTGGATTTCTTGGAAATCCCCCACCATGCCTCGATACTTTTCAAGATTGATGAATTCCAAAGAAAGATCATTGACCAATACCTTTCCTTCATATTCCTCATAAATCCCGGAAATCAAAGCTAAAACGGCTGTTTTTCCGCTTCCACTTTTACCGGTGATTACCACTTTTTTTCCAGGATTGATAGTTAGACTCACTCCCTTCAAAAGGGGCTCATGGGAATCTTGAGGCTGGAAAACAACATTGTCCAACGCCAACTTAAGAGCCCCTTCTTTGGTGGGTTGTACCACTTTCTCATTAGGAGAGGTATGCTCCAATTCCAAATCCATCACATGGCCCAACTTCTCTACCGACACCAAAGTGTCATAAACAGTCTCGAGTGAAAGGATCAGTTTTTCCACAGAATTGATAACCAAAACGATAATCACCTCTGCAGCGACAAACTGCCCAATGGATATCTGCTCATTGATCAATAACAAACTTCCTGCAAGCAACAAGCTGGTCACGATCAATACTTTAAAGGCAATCATCACCTTGTATTGGAAGATCAGGACCGAAAAGTGCTTGGATCGAAACTCTACATAGCGCTGAAGCAATTTGTCAGCCCGCAGCAAAGGCAACCGGGTATGGCCTGCTTGCTTGAAAGCATTCATCACACGTCCCACTTCCTCAAGCCAAAATGCGGTTTTGTATTTGTAGCTCGATTCTTTCAAGGCTGTTTCCATCCCCTGTGGACCTGTGATGTAGAAGATCAAAGTCAAAATACCGATCAAAACCAGTCCGAATAGAATGAAAGTCGGGTGGTAAACAGACAAAAGCAACAAGCCAAAGAATACCTGAAGCAATGCTGCAGAGAAGTCAATCAAGATTTTGGATAGTCCCTTTTGAAGGTTGACCGTATCAAAAAACCGGTTGACGATCTCCGGTCCATACTCTCCATGAAGAATTTCTGTTTTGACTCTTGGCAAACGGTAAGCAATGGAAAGCCCTGCTTTGGAAAAGATTCTTTGTTGCAGTTTTTCCATGATTTGCAACTGGGAAATCTGCAAAAAGCCGCCGAATACTATTCCCAAGGCCACAATCACTACCAGAATCACCCATGAGGTAGAAATCCTCCCGCCCAAAATAAAATTCAGGATGGCCTGAATCCCCAAGGGAAGGGAAAGGGTGATAATCCCGTTGAGAATAGCATAGAAATAGATGGCATAAACGGGTTTTTTCTCCTCTCGAAGTAGGCTAAAAAACCTTTTGGTTGGGGTCAAACCTGATGTGCTATGCATTGGAAATGGTTTTTACTACGAGTTCTTTGAAGAAGTTAAGACGCTCTCCACCCTCTGGCTTTGCCTCCGTCATGCCAGGCAGATGGCGGGAATTGAAGTTTTGTAAAAGAGAAGATTCCATGACGGTGGATACGAGGGTTTTGGGAAATTGATACGTGGGGTTGATTTCCTGAATAATTGCCGAAATTCTCTCCCCAAACTTATACACCTGCGCAAAAATCCCGGATTCGTGTTCATTGTCCACGGTTTTGGTAAGGTAGCCTTTCAAAGATTCATTGACAACCAAAAGATGAAGTTGCTTAGGGTCCAAAAAGTCATTTTCCCGATAAAGGGGTCCATCTACCATCAATCGAATGGCTACTCCCAGTCTTTCTTCCGGGTCGATCAGATTGGCTGTCGCAAAAACCAAATTATGCTCCATCCAAGCCCAGTACCAAGCATTAAGATAAAGCAAAAGCATGTGCTTGTTTTCAAAATATCGGTAGATCGCAGCTTCTGTGCTTCCGATTTTGGATGCAAGTTTCTTAAAAGTGAAATTTTCCATCCCCAACTCCTGAATCAGCCGGGTTGCCTCCCTTACAATCGAGACTCCCAGTTCTGAACTGAAGGGATCTTTTTGATAAAGGTTGGAATTGACGTCTACCCTGATCTTTTTTAGAATTGACTCCATAATATCCTTGGTTCCACGAACAAGGACTAAACGGAGACCACAAACAAAAAGTTTGTTTATCTTTCAAAAATGTTAGTAATACTAACAATAAGAAAAAATTATTACCTCAGCGGTAAGCAAAACTTACCAAAACATCCATGGGAATGACCTCAAGGGTCTTTTCGTGCGTGGCTTCCAAAATCACCAAAGGCGCTTTTCCTGCTTGATAAGCTTCCAACCATCTCAAAGCACAAAGGCACCACCGGTCTCCGGCTATTTGCCCTGGAAAAAGATACTCTGGTCTAGGAGTAATCAGATCGTTTCCTCTTGAAAGTGTATAGTCCAAAAACTCCTGGGTAATTACTGCGCAAACGGTGTGGGTACCCAAGTCCTGAGGCCCTGTCTTGCAAGACCCGTCTCTATAAAACCCCGTCAAAGGGTTGGTGCAGCACACCTCCAATTCCTCTCCGAAAATATTCTTAGCCATAGATCTTGGGATTCTTTGCTATCCAATACGCCCAAAAAATCAAAACCGGATGAATGAGCACCAATCGAACCCAACCAATCCACTCTGACACACAAAGGCCTCCTTCTACACAGGAACCGATCTGAATAAAATACACATGAGAAGGGACAAAGGCCAAAAGCATAATTACCACACCCCATGCCGCCCTACTTCTCGTAGGGAAGTACAATACTCCCAATCCCAGTAAAATTTCAGCCACCCCAGAAAGGGTATTGATCAATTCCGGATGAGAAAAAAAAGGAGGGATCAGAGGAAGGTAAAATTCTGGAGTCAGAAAGTGATTGATTCCCGCAGCGAGGTAAAAATACCCCATAGCATGAATGACCACTTTTTTTAATAAGGTTGAAGTTGATTTTTTCATCAAAAAGGAATTATCCTCTCCCAACATGCAAAAAATTCACTGAATCAGAAAACTCCTCAGCTCAATTCATTATTCTCCTCGATACTTGAGTTTACCCACCGCATATTGATACAGTGTCTTAGAATACCTGAGCATGGCAGGCAATAAAGTAATATTCAGGACAACAACCGTGGTGAGGTACATCCAAAGCTCGGGCTTTTGGACCAACACATTCATCGCCACTAGAGATGTGATCACCAAGGCTACCGAAAAGGCGTAACTGATATACATCGCTCCATCATAAAATCCCGGCTCGGGAATCAACCTTGCGCCACAGACTTCACAGGTCATGTTGACATCGGTAAGCCTTCGATAGCTAAATGGAGAAACTGGAAAAAGCCTGCCTTCCCTGCACTGAGGACACTTGCACTGAGCGATGGCGCTCCCTAAACTTTTTGACATTACTACTGGAAATTATGCTGCAAATTAAGATCTCCCACAAGACCCCATTGTGATTTGAATCACAAAGGAACCTGAAAGAAAAAAGGGGGAAGATCCCCCTAAATTTTATCTGATTTCGTCCAAATCATAATCTTTCCCCCTGCCCCATTGCAGGAGTTCTTCCAAGGTATAAAACTCCAAAGTATCCAAGTCCTTTACTTTGAAATTCTCTCCGGAAATCCTCGACACGATCTCCAACTTCCGCCTTTCTCCCTGATTGATCAGAAGGTATCTCCTACCGACCCGAAGATTATCCAGAGCAATCGGCATTAGGCTTTGGCTTTAATGACCACTCCTGTTGCCTCAAAGGTAATTTCCCGCTTAGGCTCTGTGATTGCCTCCACTTCTTCTTTGGATTTCCCCTGATCTTCAGCAAAATGACGGAGGGTTTCCACATCGGTTTCGGTCAGGATGGCCTTTCCTTCCATCACGATAGGAAAGCCCTGAGAATTGGTTGGAATAAAAAATCCATAATCCTTGAAAGTCACTCTCATGGACTCTCCATTAGGCAAATCCATGGCAAACCAACAGCCTTTCTTGGTGCAGACTTCTTTTATTTCTCCGGAGATTTTTCCTTCAAATGCTCCATTTGCTTCCACTTGCGATACCATTTCAGCCGCGGCTGTTATTTCTTCGGAGTCAAAAAGATCACCATAATTACCGGGAACTACTTCTGCTTCCCCTACGACCTCATAGGTGGTAGTTTCAGAGTCTGTATCTGTTGCTTTTTGGCAGGAAAAGGTCAAGGAAGACAAGACTGCCAAAGAAAGAATGAACGTTTTTTTCATGATTCTATAATTAATTTTTGATGGTCAAGATTCAATTGTAAATGAGATCCAAATTTGAATAAACCGAGCTCCTTTTTTACTCCCTTTTGAATATTTAAAGAGGAAAACGAATTTTCACAAAATTAAGTCAAAAGCCATCCGGGAAAAAGACTAGAGATAGAAAAGTCTTGAAAACGATTGAAATCGCACTAAACCTCGATTATTTTAACAAATTTGAATTACTGAAAATCTTTTTAAACAAAAGTGACAATAATCCCATGCAATTTTTAACAATCCTTTAATTTTACCTCATCAATTCAGTGAATCCCCAGCACCTATGCCTCAAACCAAAAAGTTCATCATCGATTTTGACAGTACCTTTACCCGAGTAGAAGCTCTCGATATTCTGGGAGAAATCTCTCTTGAGGGCGACCCTCAAAAAAATCAGAAACTTCAGG
Source organism: Algoriphagus taiwanensis (assembly GCF_036245645.1). Taxonomy (NCBI): domain Bacteria; kingdom Pseudomonadati; phylum Bacteroidota; class Cytophagia; order Cytophagales; family Cyclobacteriaceae; genus Algoriphagus; species Algoriphagus taiwanensis. Next base: position 198,651 of record NZ_BTPE01000009.1, read on the forward strand.
CCATCAAAGACATTACTGACAGGGGGATGGAAGGTGCAGTCACTTTCCGTGAAAGCCTGGAGCAACGTTTGGAAATCTTAAAGGCCAATAGGTCTCAAATTGATTTACTGATAAAGGCACTAAAGAAGAAAGTCTCCAAATCCTTTGAGCGAAACAAAGAGTGGCTGGAAGAAAATGCCAAGGATGTCTTTATCATTTCCAACGGATTCAAGGACTTTATTATCCCCATCGTCACCGAGTTTGGAATCAAAAAGGAAAATGTATTCGCCAATGATTTTGTCTACGATGAACAAGGAAATATTGTAGACTTCAACCGAAATAATCCCCTTTCTCAAAATAACGGAAAAGCCGAAACCATCCGGAATGTAAATCTGGAAGGCGATATCTACGTCATCGGTGACGGATACACAGATTATGAAATTAAGGCATCAGGTCTGGCCAATAAGTTTTATGCCTTTACAGAAAATGTACACCGACCCAAGGTCACCAGCCAGGCGGATCATATTGCTCCCAGTTTTGACGAAATTCTATACATCAACAAATTGAACACGAAATTTTCCTACCCAAAAAGCCGAATCAAAGTACTTCTCCTGGAGAATGTACACCCCATCGCGGTGGAGTTGCTCAAGGAAGAAGGGTACCAAGTAGAGGTAGCTACCGGAGCCATGAGCGAAGATGAGCTCTGTGAAAAAATCAAAAACGTTTCCATTTTGGGCATTCGGTCTAAAACCAATGTGACCAAAAAGGTTTTGGACAATGCGAATCGACTTTTGGCAGTCGGAGCTTTTTGCATCGGCACCAATCAGATTGATTTGGAAGAGTGCCAAAGAAAAGGAGTGGCGGTATTCAATGCTCCATTTTCCAATACCCGATCTGTAGTGGAAATGGCAATTGCTGAGATTATTTTCCTCATGCGAAGATTCCATGACAAATCCATAGGCATGCACCAAGGAAAATGGGACAAATCCGCTTCCGGCTCTTTCGAAATTCGTGGTAAAAAATTGGGAATCGTAGGCTACGGCAACATCGGAGCGCAGCTTTCTGTACTTGCTGAAAACATGGGCATGAATGTCTTCTACTACGATGTGGTGGAAAAACTTGCCTTGGGCAATGCTACCAAAATGAACTCTTTGGATGAGCTTTTGGAAACCTGCGACATGATTTCCCTTCATGTGGACGGAAGGAAGGAAAACAAGTGCCTGATCGATGCTGAAAAAATCAAAAAAATGAAGCCCGGATCGATTCTGGTCAATCTCAGCCGGGGTCATGTAGTGGATATTCCGGCACTTCGGGACGCGATTCTATCTGGACACCTGGCTGGATGCGCAGTTGACGTATTCCCTGAAGAACCCAAAAACAACAAGGAGCCTTTTGAATCTGAGTTGATCGGCCTCCCTAATACCATCCTAACGCCCCATATCGGAGGTTCTACGCTTGAGGCGCAGGAAAATATCGCAAGGTTTGTCCCCGGCAAAATCATGGAGTACATCAATACCGGAAATACCTTCAACTCGGTGAATTTCCCCAATATCCAGTTGCCATTCCTGAAAGATGCCCACCGATTGATTCACCTGCATCACAATGAGCCTGGAGTATTGGCCAAAATCAATCAGGTTTTGGCAAACTACAACATCAACATCGTAGGGCAGTATCTCAAAACCAATGAAAAAATCGGTTACGTGATCACAGATATTGACAAAGCCTACGAGGAAGATGCGATTGATGCACTGAAAAATATCCCGGGAACGATCCGGTTTAGAACCTTGTATTAAGCACATTGTAAAAGCAAAAAGCCCCGAGGGATTTCTCTCGGGGCTTTTTGCTTTTTATTGATTTTTGATCAACCTCTTGGTAATAATCTCCCATCCGATTTGCACCTGAACCTGATACAATCCCGGACTTAGTAATCGGAGGTCAACTTCCTTCACGAAGGATCTTTCATGGAATTCACTTTCCTCCATCACCAAGCGGCCAGTGGCATCATAGATTCGGATGCTCACCTGATTCTCGAGAGCCAAATCCACTTTGATCTTAGTCTGCTCATAGGCAGGATTCGGATAGATGGACACTTGGTCGTTTTCCTGCTCTTTGGTAATCGAGAATTCCTTGGAAATCGACTGTCCAACTCTATCACTGCTGGTAATTATAATTTTATAATCTCGTCGAGGAAGGCCATTTCCTATCCATATCAACTGATTTCCTTCTAATTTGAAATCGCCTGAAGATGACTCAATAGAATACTCATGAATGCTATCTGCTACATCAATTGTATTCAACACACCTACAACTTGTCCATGAAGATGGTTTTTCGTCAAAACCTGATTACTCAAAAGAATATCCTGTGGTTTTGGCTTATCCAACACCAAGATTGGTATTTGAACAACTGGATCAGCCAAAGCTTCATTTTTATATTTTGCTTCCACAAAATAAACCCCAGGTTGAATCGGATTGTATTCACCTTCTGACCAATTCAATTCGGTTTTTGTCATATCCAAATTCTTACCTTCAATTGAAACATAATCCGAAAGGACAGTTTGGAATGATGTATTCCAAGGCACTTCGATCATACTTGTGTTGCTATCCTCTCTGAAAGCAAATGGATTCCTAAAATTCAGGACAATCAATCTGAGATTAATTGATGACTCTACGGAATTACCTGAAGGATCCGTTCCAACTATCCGAATTGTATACCGACCACCAGAAGTCAGGGAAGTTCCTGGAGCAGGGAATTGGGTTAATTCTACCCCACAGTTATCCGAAGCTAAAACAATTTGTCTGAAATCAGGTAGCTCAAAAGACTGACCTCTGAAAATAATCCAGACAAAACTGCTCAGTAATGGCCTAACCCTAGGCACTATGTCATCAATGATTGTAACCTCTATCAATTGATTGGCTTCGTTTCCTTCGTTATCCGTTACTTTGAAGTTGACTTGTTGAATCCCAATATCAGAACAATTAAAATCTGTTTTACTTAGAGATAGGCTAACCGGTCCACAGGTCGAATTACTTCCCTGATCAACCATCGAGGTATTCAATACTGCTACTCCGGAAGCATTGAGCCTCAATGTCAAGATATTCACAGATTTCAATTCTAATTGGCAAGATGGACCAGCTGCTTGGTTAACCGTCACCAATTGAGTATCCGTACTGACATTTCCTGCAGCGTCCTCAGCTGTCCAAGTGACCAGAGTCTGTCCTATTGGGAAAGATTCTGGAGCATCATTAGAAATACTGAAGCCAGAACAATTATCCCCTGCAGATGGACTACCCAAATCCACACTATTGGCCACAGACTCTCCGAAAGCGAGATTAATGATCAGGTCTTGAGGAGCTGTGATGGTCGGCTTCTCGGTATCGATCACCGTTACCAGTTGGGTCGCTGTTTCAATATTGCCCGAAGCATCAATTACCGTCCATGTCACCATGGTCTCTCCTATTGGGAAGACCGTCGACGCTTCGTTGGACACAGACGCTACCGAACAATTGTCTCCGGTTTCCGGAGTGCCCAAATCCACTCCACTTGCTTCGCAAAGTCCAGCATCTGTTGATACTGTGATTGCTCCCGGTGCAGTGATGGTCGGCTTCTCGGTATCGATCACGGTTACCAGTTGGGTGGCTGTTTCAATATTGCCCGAAGCATCTTCAACCGTCCAGGTTACCAAAGTCTCGCCAA